>CAVDSU010000047.1:6228-15006 GCA_963611685.1 bacterium | reverse complement strand
TTTCTACTGGATTTCATTTAAAGTCCACTGGATTTTGTTCAGCGATTAATTGAGTCCATTCCTTAGTCCATTCCTAGATTGGTAATCCAGTGAGTCCTTTATCAAGGCATTGCGAAACGGAAGGCATCTCTGCCGGAGAGCAATGGGATAGTGACGTCACACCAACGATCTAGACCGGATATGTGCCATGGCTTGAAATCTTCGAAGGCCCGGGGACAAGCCTCCGGAAATGGCTGAAGATTTTTTTTTAGAGTTAACCAAGACAAAAAAGATGTTAATTGACAACAAGGTAGACCACTATTCTGACGACAGTCTAAACATTATAACTGTCTGGGACTTCCTCAAACTGTACTCCGGCAAGGACTCCGGGAAGACAGGCGAGTTGGACATCGTAACAGGCTATTTCACCATCTTCACGCTGAGCAAACTCTACGAGGAGATGCCTGAGGAGAACCACTATCGCGTGATATCGTCCGAGATGCTTGGCGACGACTATAAGAAGGATGTCATTGTCAATCTGCTCAGTGATGACATGGACATCACCAACATCGGCAACCTCGACCGCCACGCCCGCCAGGCCATTGCCTTTCTTGAGCGCAATACCGTGGAGATGCGTGCTGAAATCCCTGACTTCTGCCATGCCAAGGCTTATATCTTCCGCAATAGCAACCCCACCGAATCGAGCTATTACGTGGTTGGCTCCAGCAACCTCACCCCTGCTGGCATTGGTCTTAAGCGTGTGCCCAATGTGGAACTGAATATTGCCGAGACCTGCAACAACAGCAATGCCGACTATAAGGAACTGCGCAATTGGTATGAAGACATCTGGAGCAAGGCACGCGCAGAGGTGCCGGAGGACAGCGATAACAAGAAGTCGCCCAAGATTTCCGTCAAGGAGTACTTCATCCGAAAGATTAAGGAATACTTCCGTACCTACGCCCCGGAGGAGATTTACTACAAGATCCTTTTCGAGCTCTTTAATTCGGAGCTTAATCTCGAAGGCGGCATAGAGTACACGCGTGACATGAGTCTCTTGCAGACCAGCAAAATCTGGAAGACGCTTTTCAACTATCAGCAGAAGGGTGTCATCTCGCTCATCAAGATGCTCCGCAAGTACAACGGTGCCATCCTTGCCGATGCCGTAGGTCTCGGCAAAACCTTCTCTGCCCTCGCCGTTATCAAGTATTTTCAGATTCAAAACTACACTACTGTGTTGCTCTGCCCGAAAAAGTTGGAGCAGAACTGGAAGCAGTACCTCCATGGAGCAGGCTCGCGCTTCGACACGGACGAGTTCGAATACAAGGTGCGTTTCCACACCGACCTGCAGAATGAGCGTCTGCAGACGGCTTACGACGCCTTCAAACTGGACTACCTGCAGACCCGCAAGAAGGTGCTAGTGGTGATTGACGAAAGCCATAACCTCCGTAACGAGAAGTCGTGCCGCTACACCGAATTGATGCAGAAGCTCATCCAGAACCAGCCTGGGCAGGACAAGCGCGACGTGAAGGTGCTCATGCTCTCGGCTACCCCTATCAACACGGGCCTGAAGGATGTCAAGGGACAGTTCAACCTCATCGGCCATGGCGCAGACAATGCCTTCGATAATCCGGAGTTTGGCGTCGAGTCGCTCGAAAAAATATTCGTGGAAGCCCAGAGGAAATACACCATATGGTGTGGCGAAGACGACCGCACCATCGGGGGCTTCATAAAGAAGCTGCCCCAGAAGTTCTTTAATCTCACCGACAAACTCATCGTGGCTCGCACGCGCAAGCTCATAGAGAAGACACTGGGCGAAGACCTCGGTTTCCCCGAAAAGGACAAACCGGCCAACGTTTACCAAGGTGTGGACCACTTCGGGGACTTCAAGACCACAGAGGAAATCTACAAGGCTTTCGAGAACCTGAACCTCACGGCCTATCAGCCGTCCATCTTCCGGCACGAAAGCCGCAAGGCTGGCAGAAAGGAAGCCGCCGCAGAGTGGGACGACGACATCAACCGCGAGAAGTTTCTCGTCTACATGATGTGCACGCTCTTCATGAAGCGACTGGAGAGCTCGTGGTATGCTCTGCAACGGACTGTCAAGAAGGTGCTTGACGTGCATGAGGACACGCTGGCCAAGGTGCTCAGGTACGAGACAGACAAAGTGGACGGCATCATCCGCCACGGCGAGGAAATGGACGACGAGGACGACGAAGAATGGCTGACCATATCTCGTCGCCAGATCAAGGTCTCCGACATCAAGAATCTCGGCGGTTTCAAGAAGGGACTGCAGCTCGACTGCAACCAGCTCCGAAAGATCTGCGAGAGCCTGCAGGACTTCGAACAGAAATACCGCGCCAAGCAGGAGCAGGACCTCAAGCTCGAAGAGCTCATCAAAATCCTCGACGCCAAGAAGACGGCCAAAAACAAGAAAGTGGTCATCTTCACGGCCTATGCCGACACAGCCCGGTTTATCTTCGACGAACTAAAGGAGCGGGGCTTTGCGCGCATGGCTTCTGCTTCGGGCATGGAGATTCTTTCTACCGGCAACCACTCGAAGAAAGACTTCACCGAGATTCTCCAGAGTTTCGCGCCCTACAGCAAACTCTACAAGGAACTCGACTGGGACGCGCTCTACGAGAAGAAAGTAGACCACGCAAAATACTACAACGAGGAAAAGCAGCGTTGGGATGTGCCTTATGACCTCTGGCTGAAGCTCGTCAAGGAGGACTGTCCGCAGTATGCCCGCCTTGTCGATGACGGCATCGACATCCTTATTGCCACTGACTGCTTGTCAGAAGGTCAGAACTTGCAGGATGCCGACATGCAGATAAACTACGATATTCACTGGAACCCCGTGCGTTTGATTCAACGTTTTGGCCGTATTGACCGTATCGGATCACCAAACAAGAGGATTTCGTGCGTCAACTTCTGGCCCGCCAAATCGTTTGAGGACTACCTCCACCTCGAGACACGCATACAGAACCGCATGTTGATCATGAATCTTGTGGGCAGCGAGACGCAAGAACTCAATGATCAGTACAAAAATATGGTGGACGACAATCCGTTGCAGGACAAGAATGCCGACCGCCTGCTCGAAGAGCTCACGCACAACAGCATCTCTGATATCGAGTCGCCACAGACGCTTTCGCTTAAGGACTTCTCTTTCGAGACCTACCGCCAGGATCTCGTGGCCTACTACGAGAAGCAGCAGGACTTCTACCGCAGAATGCCCAACGGCGTCTTCTCCGGTTTTCGCAACCAGAGTGCCGACCATCCCGACATGCCGGAAAGCCTCGTGGCGCTCGTGGGCTACCCCAAGAAGCAGGAGGGAAAGAAGAACCACGCCTACACGGAACTCTACATTATGTGCCAGCCCGTGGATGACGCCGCGCAATGGGAGGAAATCAACAAGGCCGACGTGCTGGAGTTCCTGCGCAAGAACAAGAATGCCGATCGATACGTGCCGCAGTGGATTACCGAAAACGATAAAGAGCGAGTCACTCGACTCTCTGATGTGCTCAAGGAATGGATGCGTGCTAAAGCGCCGAGGCAGGCTGTCAAGAATATCAAAGACAAGCTCAATCGCAGAATCATTAGCACCCCCGCAGACGACAAGAAGCAGCAACTGCTGGAGGAGAAATTCCAGATTCAGAACTTCGACCTCATCGTCTGGGAATACGTAACAAGCAACAACGAATGATAACCATTATGATTGAGACGCTTAAGCAATTCACCGCTGGCAAAAGCCTGTTTGAAGCAACTTCGGGCCTGCTGGCCAAGCTGCATATCGAGTTCTCCCGCGAGACGGCCGAGCCCATCAATGTGGCCGACATCTACAATGGTCCTATGCCAGCCTACTTGACAGAGGCTTTACAGAGCATTGAGCATACTTATTTCATTGGTGTCGTCAACGACCAGTCGCTGGCTGGCGCAAAGTCGGATGACTCTCTGGACGAAATTGCAGAGTCCGTTACTCACGACGGCAAGTACGACGGCATGTTCGTCTTTGCCTGCGATGCCAAGGCCGGCGCCAGCCTCACACGCACGCAGGCGTCGACACTCACCCGTGCCTTCAACCGCATCGCCGTTTACAATCCCGTCATTCTTGTCATACGCCAGGACAACCTCCTCTCTCTTGCCACTTGCGAGAGAACAGAGTATGCTCAGGTATGGCGACAAGGCGCCGGGGAGAAGATCGGCAAGGTGAGCATCTTGCGCAACATCGACTGTTCCAATCCTCACCGAGGGCATGTGGATATCCTCGAATCGCTGGGCGACAAAGCCTACCCTACCTTCGAAGAGCTTTACCAGCACTGGATGGAGGTGTTTTCCAGCGAACTGCTCACCAAGAAGTTCTACAACGAACTGAGCGACTGGTATGCGTGGGCGGTTCAGATCGTACGCTTCCCTAACGACCTGCGCACCAACAACGACGATGCCAAGTTCAACCATGAGGCATGCATACGTCTCATCACACGGCTCATCTTCGTGTGGTTCTTGAAGCAGAAGCATCTTATTCCCGAGGAGTTCTTCGACGAGAAATACATCCGTGAGAACCTCATTGAGAATTTTAACCCGCACGACAAGGAGAACCTCTTCTACAACACGGAGCAGAGCAAGTACTACCGACTGATTCTTCAGAATCTCTTCTTTGCCATGCTCAACTGCCCTATCGTGGCGGAGGGCAAGACAACACCCAACAACCGTTGCTTCCGTGGCGACAGGCAGTATGGCTATAAACGCGATGGCTACAATGTGAACAACCTGATGCGCTATAAGTCGGAGTTTGCTGCCGATGGCGGCGCTGAAAAGTTCATCGAGCTGGCCAACTGCAATGTGCCGTTCCTCAACGGCGGACTCTTCGACTGTCTGGATAAGAAGCCTATCTACTATTACGACGGTTTTTCGGAGCGCAAGGAGTCGCTCGAGCAGCTCTTCTTCCCCGACTATCTCTTCTTTGGCGAGGAGGTGGGCAAGGGCATCGACCTCAGCCAGTGGTATGACGACCAGAAGAAAAAGAATGTGTCGGCCCGTGGCATCATCGACATTCTGAAGCGTTACAGCTTTACTATCGAGGAGAACACGCCTTACGACCAGGAGGTGTCGCTCGACCCGGAGTTGCTGGGCAAGGTGTTCGAGAACCTGCTGGCTGCCTACAACCCCGAGACGAAGCAGACGGCACGCAAACAGACGGGCTCGTTCTACACGCCGCGAGAGATCGTGCAGTATATGGTGGACGAGAGCCTCGTGGCACATCTGAAGCGTATGTGCGGCGACGATAACGAACCGCTCTACCGCGCGCTGCTGAGCTATGCCACGGATGACGTGGAGCTGACCGACGATCTCCGCAAGAGTATCATGAAGGCAATCTACGACTGTCGTGTGCTCGACCCGGCATGTGGCTCCGGTGCATTCCCCATGGGGGTGCTGCAGCAGATGGTGCATGTGCTGAAGCGTATCGACCCGACCAATGAGATGTGGAACTCTATCGTGGTCGACATCGCCATTCAGGATGCAAAGAAGGAACTGGACAAAGTTACCTCGGGCAGTGCTGACGAGAAGGCAAAGATTGAGGAGAACCGCCAGGCGAGACTCGCAGACATTGAGAACGCTTTCAACCAGAGCGTAAACGACCCGGACTACGCCCGCAAGCTCTATCTCATTGAGCGCTGCGTCTATGGTGTGGATATCCAGCCCATCGCCACACAGATAAGCAAGCTCCGTTTCTTCATCTCCCTCGTCGTCGACCAGAAACCGACGAAGGATGCCAAGACGAACTTCGGCATCCGCCCCTTGCCTAACCTCGAGGCGAAGTTTGTGACGGCGAACACGCTCATCCCGCTCGACCGCACACACGACTTGTTTACTAGTATCCCCAAGATTCGTGACTATGAGGAACAGTTGCAGGACATCAACCATCGCATCTTTACGGCAAGGAAGAATACCGTGAAGCATGAGCTACAGCAGCTTATGGTCAATACCCGCAAGGCCATGGCGCAGGCCATGGAAGAGCTTGGAGCCATCGGCTCCAACGGTTACAACCAGCTGATAGGATGGGATCCGTTCGACCAAAACGCATCCGCCAGCTTCTTCGATCCCGAATGGATGTTCGGAGTAAAGGGAGGATTTGATGTGGTTATTGGGAATCCGCCGTATATCAAAGAATATACAAATAGAGAGGCATTTAATGGAATTAAGGGCATAAGCAAATACTATATGGGCAAAATGGATTTGTGGTATGTATTTGCATGCTATGGTCTTGACTTAACAGTTAAAAACGGAGTGCTTTGTTTTATAGCTCAAAACAATTGGACAACGAGTGCTGGCGCAAAATTGATGCGCGAAAAAATTACAAATGAAGCTCAAATATTGAAGATGCTCGACTTCAATGACTATATGGTTTTTGAAGACAGTGCTAGTATCCAAACCATGGTGATGATTTTTGCCAATAATAGTGAAAATGATAGTTACCAAGTGGATTACAGAAAACTAGCAGCACATTCGCAGCGAGTTGATATGGTTAATTTACTTAATTGTATTAAAACTTCTCAAACGATTTACACGCTTCCTACATTCAAACGTGAAGATTTCAAAGATAAGTATATTGTATTTGAATCGAACGATTTGTTCTCAAAGATTTCTTACAAAAAGGATTTCTTTACTAAAGACGAAATAGCTCAAGGTATTGTTTTTCCTCAAGATTTTCTTGATCGAAAAAGAGTCGCATTACTTAATAATCCAAAGTTTAAGGTTGGAGATGGAGTGTTTGGATTGAGTGACACAGAGTATAAATCTATGAATCTTGGAGACGAAAAAGACTTAATAAGACCATATTTCACTTCATCCGAGATTCATCGGTACTACACTGAGCCAAATAATAAATTGTGGATGATTTATACTGATTCTTCCTTTTCCGATGTTCACAGCTTAGATAATCATCCAAAATTGAAGGCTCATTTGGACCAATTCCAAAATATTATAACTTCAAGTTCAAAACCATATGGTCTTCATCGTTCAAGAAAAGAGTCTTTCTTTCGCGGAGACAAAATTGTCGCACAGCGGAAATGTGTAGAGAAGCCTGTCTTCTCTTTCTCTAACTTTGATTGCTATGTTACGCAAACATACAATGTGATTTCAACAAAAAGATGGAATCTAAAATATCTCACTGGGCTCCTAAACTCTACTCTTGTCATGTATTGGCTAAAAAATAAGGGTAAGATGCAAGGCGAGAATTTCCAAGTTGACAAGGAACCACTTCTTGGAATACCTATTGCTTACGGGGATATGTATGAAAATATGATTTCCTCTAAAGTTGAATCCATTATATATTCAAAAGTAAATAATATAGCAATTGATACTAAAAAATTAGAGACTGAAATCGACTACCTCGTTTATCATCTTTACAACCTCACCTACGACGAAGTCTTAATAGTAGACCCATCAACCCCCATCAACCGTGAGGAATACGACAACTTCAAACTTGACTGATTATGAGCAAACTCGAAGACTACTATCGCCTGTTCGATATGTTCAAGGGCAAGTTGACTGACGAACAGAAGAAAATACTTGAGGGGCTGGAAGACCAGCTGATAGCAGAGGAGATACTCCCTGCTATCAGCGAGTCGGTAGCTCCGGTCCTTTCTGCACTTCGCCGACACCTGACTCTCGTGGTGGACTACGACCCTGAGGGCGGCATCACCGTGAAGACCACACGAGGCGAAGTGGTGGTGAAGGAACATACCGCCAAGAAGTATGAGATTCCGGCAACCCACAAGGTGGTGAAGGTTGCGGAGGCAGAAACGGAGAAAAAGAAGGAGAAGCCTGCCATCAAGCGCAGCCCCAAGACGGGCCTCTGCGTGTGGACATCGGCAGACGAGTTCATACAAGAGAAGAAGGCCAACCTCACCATGGCGAAAGCCGTGGAAAAGGCTGGCGCAGCAGCCGTGGCAGCCCTCGGCATTCCCCATAATGGCGACAAACTGGTGTCGAAGAGTGTGCATCCAAAATATTCTGGTGCACAGCACCCTCTCTCCGGCGGATACCTCCTGAATACCCACTCCAGCACAGAAACCAAGAAGAACCAGCTCGAACAGATATCCAAGCGCCTCGGTCTGAAGTGGAGGATAGTGATTGTGTCCCGCTAGACGGTTCTCTTGATTGGGGGGCTTTCGGGAATTTTGTCACTAACGTCTTGGTTAGGTCTGAAACAAAATTTCAGTTGTTGTGTTTTTACTGGTGGGGCGCTTTCCTGTCGGGGGCGCCGCCCCCGCCCCGCCTATTCGCCTAGGGGCGGTTTATCTACTTTGCGGGGGAATATCCAAAGGACGGGGGCGCTGCCCCCGCACCCCCGCACTTTTCCCGCACGCCGCCCCCCCGCCTTGCGGGGGTCGGCAGTTTTTCTTTCTTACGCTGACGTTGTCGGGGCGCTTTCCGGTGCTTTCGCGTCTTCGTGGGGTATGGGACGCGCCGTTGCTTTCTGAAGGAGACTGCGAAACGGGCGCGTTTGCGTGCCCTGGAATGGGATGAGTGGATGGGGTGGATTCAGCGAGGCGAGGCGTCGTCGTTGCCTGCCACTTTGGAAAAGTGCCCGTGCGTTGTGGGCTCGCCGTGGCATTTTGAGCGTCGGGCATATATCGAGCTGTCCTTTGATGCGCGGCAGCTCAAGGCGATTCGTCGCTATATCCGTCTGAATCCGGCGCGGGCGATTTGGAAGCGCGAGCATTCCGACCGATTTCAGTGCCTGGTTGGTTTTCACCACCGAATGCACGGAAGCCGCTTGCGCGGACACGGAATGCA
>CAVDSU010000047.1:0-6174 GCA_963611685.1 bacterium | reverse complement strand
TTCTGTGGTTGGTTTTCACCACCGAATGCACGGAAGCCGTCGATTTATGGGCAAAAAAAGAGGCCGGCGCCCTGGTGTTGGGGCGTCGGCCGTGTTTGCCTTGGTTTGTGTGTATGGCTACTTTCGGAAGGAGCAGGGTCCGTTGACGCAGCCTCCGGGGCAGCACATGACCTCGAGGAAGTTCCCGGGGAGTTTTCCGGCGGCGTAGAGTTTCAGGAGTGCGAGGGTTTTCTTGTCGATGCCGTTGATGGACTTTGCCTCGAGCTTGAAGTCCGCGGGCATTCCGCCGGCCTCCTGGATGATCGCCTCGGTGACTCCGCAGCTGCGGGAGTAGTTTCGTGCGGTATCGATGGCGGGGCGTTCCAGCTTCCAGGGTTCGCAGCTCATGACGTCGATGCCGGTGCCGGCGAGCATTGCGCCGAGTTCCTCGAAGCTGAGGACGTAGTCCACTCCCTTCCGGATGGCCTCCATTCGCTTGGCGACGCAGGGGCCGATGAAGACCACCTTCGCTCCGGGGTGTTCGGCGCGGGCGAGTTCGGCGGCGAAGACCATTGGGCTGGGGGTATCGGAGACGTACTTCATGAAATCGGGCAGGAATTTCCGGACCAGCTCCACGTATGCGGGGCAGCAGGAGGTCGTCATCAGCCGTTGTCCGTCCTTCATGCGTTCCCGGAATTCGCGGGTTTCGTGTTCGGTGGTCTTTTCGGCGCCCAGCGCGACCTCCATGACGTCGGTGAAGCCCAGTTTTCCGACGGCGGTGAAGAGCTGTTCCAGGGTTCCGGCGAACTGTGAGGTAGCGGCGGGGGCGACCATGGCGACCACCTTCTCTCCGCGCTTGAGGGCGAGCAGCACATCCAGGAGCTGGGAGTGTTCCATGATGGCGCTGAAGGGGCATTTTGCGAAGCAGTTACCGCAGGAGATGCACTTCGTGGGATCGATGGTGGTGTGTCCCTCCTCGTCCTTGTGGATGGCGCCGGTGGGGCATGCCTCCTCGCAGGGGACGGTGGTTTTGACGATGGCATGGAAGGGGCAGACTCCGACGCACTTTCCGCACTTGATGCACTTCGAGTAGTCGATGGTGGAGGCCTGGTTGACGATGGAGATGGCGCCCTTCGGGCAGTTATACATGCAGGGTCGGGAGAAGCACCCGCGGCAGTTTCCGGTGACCACCACGCGGCTGCTGGGGCATTCGGAGCATGCGGCCTCGCAGACGGAGAGTGGCAGCTTCGTGGCATTGGGATCGGGGGTGCTGGTGGCCTTTCGTTCGCAGGCCTCGCGGTAGTAGGAGGCCAGGGTCCGTGCTTCGTCGGACTCCTCTTCGCAGGCGAAGCCCAGCAGGCTCATGAGTCGATATTTGATGACGGCGCGGTCGTGGTAGATGCAGCATCGGCTGGAGCCGCCCTGTTTGGGGCGCATGGCGATGGGCATCCTGTCGAGATCCTCCTCTAGTGTGCCGTTGTTGAAGGCGCGCACGAAGCGGATCATCAGTTCTCGTCTCAAATAGACAGAGCCGTCAAGCATATTGGAATTCTCTCAAGGCAAGGAATTTTTATGGAGCGGGGGACCCGTCCGTCGTGTCCGTCGTGTCGTCCGCGGGGGAGTGTGCGGGTTTTGTCGGAGCGGGTCCCTGGGTGCGTGGGGTGGGGTTTTTACTCCCAGCTAGCGAGGATCTCGCGCATCCGGTCGTAGATCTTCTCGGGAGTCGCCTTCTCGATGATCTCGCCTTCCAGCTTGGCGTAGGGAGCGCCGGCCAGCTTGGTGTCGTTGCACAGTCCCAGGCAGGGCATGGCGCGGATTTCGGCCTTGCTGCGCAGTTCGCTGGGCATTTCGTTCTCAATGTTCAGGAGTTTGTCGGCGCCGAGCATGAAGCAGGTGGTGCCGCAGCAGATTTCCAGTTTGAGCTTTCTCATCGTGGGGGTATCTCCTTTTGGGGAGGGGTGTTGTGTTTGTGTGTGTTGGGGGCGTGGCGCCTTGTTGTGTGGGCGCCGTGCCGGAAAAATGTCGTTGTCTCTAGAAGTAGCTGACCTTGGTCTCCTTGCGGAACTTCTTGTTCAGGGCATCGCAGAGTCGTCGGATGACGCCGCGGCGCAGTTCCAGGTCTTGGGGGAGATTGGGGTCCTGGTGTGCCTCATTGACCTTTGTGCCCACCACGAACTCGATGATGTCGTGTTGCATCATCATGTCGATGATGCGCCGTGCGGCGGAGGGCAGCGTGGAGAGATCCTCGTCGTTTTCCAGGGCCACGCAGGCCCGTGTGAGGGTAAGGATTCCCTCGGTGACCATGGCCACTCCGGGCATGCGTCCGGCGGGCGGGAGCTTGTCTCCGGGCTTGAGGTGTGAGATGTCGATCTGGACCCGTTTGCCCAGGATGCGTTCCAGGATGGTGGCGGTGGTGCCGCCGCAGACCACGGTGTGGTCTTCGCCGAGATTGGCCTGGAGTGCGTATTCCCGGTCGTGTTCCTTGTGGTAGGGCGGTCCCGTGAGCAGGCGCATCACGCGGGGCGTGCGCATATAGAGCACCATGCAGGTGATGTCGTCCTTGCAGGTATTCTGGGAGATGCTGTATGCCTCGTAGGCGATGGAGCGTGCCAGCGCGTAGCTGGAGATGTCGGGATTTTCGGCGATGCGTTCCTGTGCGAATGCCATTTCGCCGCTGCGTCGCCATCCGAACTTGTATTGGGAGCCCTCTCCGAGACCGGACTGTGTGACGCCGTCGGAGGCGATGATCAGCCGGTCTCCGGGTTCCATCTTGAGCTCATAGCACTCCACCTGTCGGTCGGGCCAATGGCTGGAGACGATGGTTTCGTGCTTGAGGGGCTGGACCTCTTCGGCGCCGCGCAGCTGGATATACTGTGGATTTCCCATTTCCACCACGCGGGTGATGCCGCCCAGCCGGAGATCCACCATGGAGAAGGTGGCGTAGCTGATCTTGCGCACTTCGCAGACGGGCAGGGAGTCCATGATGGTTTCCACGGACTGGAGCAGATCCATGTTTGACTGCAGGAAACGCAGTGCCATGGTGGTGGTCATGTTGGCCAGGATATTGGCCTTCACGCCGCTGCCCAGGCCGTCGGAGAGCACCGCCAGATACCGGTTTTCGTTCTTGAGGACCTTGATCTGGAGATCGTCGCCGCAGGCCGCCTGTCCAGTCTTGGTGAACTGGAAGGACTCCATTTCCACGAAGAGGGGCTGGGTCATTTCTTCTGGTCTCCCAGTCCGTGGTGGCTTTCGTAGGTGCCGGCGATTTCGTTGAGGAGGATTTCGGTGTCTGCCACGTGTTCGCCGAAGAGTCGTGCCACCTGTTGGACGGTGTAGACGTTCTTCTGGATGACCTCGCGTGCCTTTTCCGCGATTTGCTCCTTCTGGAGTTCGTTCTTGGTGATGTCCTGGATGACGGCGCCGGCGGACTTTCCCTTGGCGATGGTGAAGATGCTGATATTGACGATGCGGTCCTTGAACTTCTGGTTGAACTTCTCGATTTCGCCGCCATTTTCCACGACGCTGGCGAAGAGGTCGGAGAAATCGGGCAGTGGCGTGGAGATGGGGATGGTGTTCAGGTTTCCGAGGGCGTCGTAGACATCCATCATTTCGGCCATGCGGGCGAAATTCCGGTTGCATTCGCAGATATTGAGTTTTTCGTCAACGATGACGACGGCGGCGGGGATGAATCGGATCAGTGCGTTGCTGGTGCGTTCGAAGTTCTTCCGCAGGTAGGTATGGCACATGGGCTCCTCCGCCTTGTTCTCCAGGAGTGCCTTGGCGAAATCGCGGCAGGTGTTGTATCCGCAGGCGCCGCAGTTGAGCTCGTCCTCGCGGGAGAACTTCCCGACGCGCGCCAGCGCCTGGGTGATCTCCTCCTCGGTGGGCTCGGCGGCCGCCAGGGGTTCTGCCTTGGGGGTCTCCTCCAGCTTCGGCACGGGGGGGCGTTCCAGGGAGTCGCCGCCGGTGCTGATGCGGTCGATTTCGGCGACGGCCTCCAGTCCTCCGAAGCCGGGGGGGATGGCGGGGCCATTGACGCAGCCGCCGGGGCAAGCCAGTGCCTCCAGGAAGATCTTCCGGGTGCCGCGGGAGCCGTAGTAGTAGGTGAGCATCCGGTCCAGGTTCTGGAGTCCGGAGATGGCGAGATAGCGGGTATCGGCCTGGCTGTCGCGCAGCGTGTCGTTCATGCCGCCTTCCACGGGATAGAAGCGTCCCTCTTCGGCGGCGGGCATTTCCAGGGTCGCCTCGGATTCCTCGACCAGGTGGATGTCCCGTTCCTGGAGGAAGCTGTCGAGCGTCGCGAACGTGATGGAGAGCGCGAGCAGGCTGGGGTGGCGGTCGGCCTCGTTCTTCTTGGCGGCGCAGGGTCCGATGAAGACCACCTTTGCGTCTTCGCCGTAGGTGTCCTTCAGGATGCGGCAGTGTGCCAGGATGGGGGAGCAGACGGGGACGATGTTCTTGGTGTATTCCGGGTGGTACTTCCGGATGTAGTCCACGCAGGCGGGGCAGGCGCCGGAGATATTGAGTGCCTGGTCGGTGGTCTTGAGGAATTCCGCGGTCTGCCGGCTGACGGCCTGTGCGCCCAGCGCGGTCTCGCTGACGCCGGCGAAGCCCAGTTTTTTGAGGGCGGAGGCCAGTTGTCCCAGGGAGACTCCGGGGAAATACGCGGGGAAGCTCGGGGCGACGGAGGCATGGAGCACCTCGCCGGAGTCCAGCAGCTGCTTCAGGCGTGCCAGGTCGGAGCGGATCTTCTTGGCGTGGGAGGGGCAGACCTTCACGCATTCGCCGCAGGCCACGCAGTTTTCCGGGATGACGGAGGCCTTTCCGTTGACGATGCGGATGGCCTTGCAATGGCAGTGCCGGACGCACTTGTAGCAGTCCTGGCATTCGTTTTCTATGGTGTAGACTGGCTCAAACATGGGTCTTCCTCTGCTGGGGGTCCGCGGCGGTGTGTGTCGTGTGTTGTTGCGCGGGATCCCGGCTGGTGTGTGTTGCGGAAGATCCTCGCCTGCGCGCGCGAGGGGGCTTTTCAGGCCCTGGCGGCTGCTAGGCGGGGAAATACTGGTTCAGGATGTCCTGCATGACACCCTTTTCGACGTGCTTGTATATCTTGTCGTTGACGATGACGATGGGACCATCGGCGCAGTTGCCGGTGCACAGGCCGCCGGAGAGATCGATGTCCACCTCGTCGGAAAGGCCCCGGCTGGCCAGGAAGTCCTCTGTGATCTTCACATTCTCTGCATTCCCCCGCGCAAAGCAGGAGCTGCCAATGCAGATGACCATCTTGATCTTGCCCATTACTGTCTCCTAGAAGAGTGTTCGTTTCCGTACAGAAAGGCGCCCGCCTTCCGAACTTGCCGGAATATAGCTTCAGACGCAGAGGTTGCGCCCAAAAGACAGCGTGGGGCTTCCTAAACTTTGCCGCAATTTCCTAGGGGAATATCCAAGGGACGGGAGCCTGCGCCCCCGCACCCCTGAAGTAGTGGCCAGTGCGCCGGCGGGCGCCGGCGCAGTTCGCAATTGTCGGTTAGCAGTTGGCGGTTTAGAGCGGACGCTCCGCGGGCATTCCGCGCCAGTTTTGGCGCGGCAGCAGAGCCAAATTGCCAACGGTTTTTTGCTCCCTGCCAACTGCCGACTGTCTATTCTTCGTTGGTGGCGGGGGGCTCTTCGTTGAGGATGGCGGTGCGTCCGGTGGGGGTCAAGTCTGCGCCGCTCCAGTTGAGGATGCGGGTGACTCCGCTGCGTTCCAGGATTTGGGCGAGATTGGCGGCCTGTCGGTGAGGCACGCAGAGGATTGCGGTGCGCACGCCCAGACGGGGCACCAGGTTTTGGAGCTTCTCCATTTCGAAGACCTCGAAGCAGGGGCAGGTGGCGGGCTTGTCGAAGAATGCGGCCAGGATATGTGCGGCGGGTCCGGCGAAGCCGGGGCGCTGCAGATAGGATTCCGCGAGCACGCCGGAGCCCACGAACACCGCGTCCTCCACCTTGCCTTCGTAGTCCAGATTGTCCTGACGGGCCTGGGAAATTTTCTTCAGGATCTCCATGCTGTCCATGCTCTTATGCGTCTCCTTGTCCTTGTGTGTGCTGGGATTTTTCCACTCCCGTGCCCTCTGGGGACGCCGAAGCCCCCGTCCCAAGGGAGCCTCGCGAGGCGGCGGCTTTTCGGGGAGCGGGGGCGGCGGGGGGGCTCTGGTG
>CAVDSU010000046.1:0-15070 GCA_963611685.1 bacterium | reverse complement strand
AACCCTGGCCTAACTTCCTCCTTCCTCCTTCCTCCTTCCTCCTTCCTCCTTTTTTTCTATATGGGGAGTGCAGGGACCGAGGCTATATTAAGCCCTCGTCCCCGGTGCTAGGGGAGTGGCTTTTGTTTTGTTGTGTTTGTGTCGTATTGCGTGGCCTTTTGTTTCATGAGGCCAGGAATTCCATCAAGGAGTCTCTTGTAACATGTCTGAAATTTCCCCGTTGCAGAAAGCGCGTGCCGCCTACCAGCCCCGTCTTCCGAAGATTTTGGAGGAGAATGGTCCTTTTGCGGTGGCGAAGCTGGGTGCTCCCACCCATTCCGTGGCTGACCAGGAGGCCATCCAGAAGCTCTTCCCGGACACCTACGGCCTCCCCGCCATCGACTTCGTGGCCGGCGCTCCCCGCGAGACCGCGCCCATTTGCGCGGGCGTGATCCTCTCTGGCGGACAGGCCCCCGGCGGCCACAACGTCATCGCCGGCCTCTACGACGGCCTGAAGAAGCTGAATGCGAAGAACCAGCTCTTCGGCTTCCTGGGCGGTCCCTCCGGACTCATCGACGACAAGCACATCCTGCTGACCGACGAGATCATCGACAGCTACCGCAACACGGGCGGCTTCGACATGATCTGCAGTGGTCGTACCAAGCTGGAGACCGAGGAGCAGTTCCAGAAGGTCATGGCCACCTGCAAGCGCAACGGCATCACCGCCATTGTGATCATCGGCGGTGACGACTCCAACACCAACGCCTGCGCGCTGGCGCAGTATCTGGTGGCGCAGAAGGCGGGCGTGCAGGTGATTGGCTGCCCCAAGACCATCGACGGCGACCTGAAGAATGCCTGGATCGAGGTCTCCTTCGGCTTTGACACCGCCACCAAGGTCTACTCCGAGCTCATCGGAAACATCATGCGCGACGCCAACAGCGCCCGGAAGTATTGGCACTTCATCAAGCTGATGGGCCGTTCCGCCTCCCACATCGCCCTGGAGTGCGCCCTGCAGACCCATCCCCAGGCCTGCATCGTCTCCGAGGAGGTCCAGGCGAAGAAGCTCTCCCTGAAGCAAATCGTCGACCAGCTCACCGCCATTGTGGTGGAGCGCGCCGAGAACTCCATGAACTTCGGCGTCGTGCTGATCCCCGAGGGACTCATCGAGTTCATCCCCGAGATCCAGACCCTCATCGCCGAGCTCAACGACCTGCTTGCCAAGAACCAGGCCGAGTTCGACGCCCTGCCTGATCTGGACGCGAAGGTCGCCTTCGTCGAGGCGCGCCTGACCCCCGCCCACAAGGAGGCCTTCCAGCCCCTTCCCGCCGCCATCAAGGCGCAGCTGGTGGGCGACCGCGACCCCCACGGCAACGTCCAGGTCTCCAAGATCGAGACCGAGAAGATGCTTGCCGAGATGATCGACGCCAACATCAAGGCGTTGAATGCCGCCGAGGGCAAGAAGCTGAAGTTCTCCAGCCAGTGCCACTTCTTCGGCTACGAGGGCCGTTGCGCCGCGCCCTCCAACTTCGACGCGAACTACTGCTACTCCCTGGGCTTCACCGCCAGCGCGCTCATCGCCGCCGGCAAGACCGGATACATGGCCTCCTGCCGCAATATCTCCAAGCCCATGGACCAGTGGGTCGCCGGCGGCATCCCGCTGACCATGATGATGAACATGGAGCGCCGCCACGGCAAGGACGTGCCCGTCATCAAGAAGGCGCTCGTCGAGCTGGATGCCAAGCCCTTCCAGACCCTCGCCGCCAACCGCGACAAGTGGGCGAAGGGCGTGGAATTCCGCTATCCCGGCCCCATCCAGTACTTCGGTCCCACCGAGGTCTGCGACGCCCCCACCCAGACCCTCACTCTGGAACACGAGTAAATCGCTGACCCGCTGACAGAAGGGCCGGTTTTGCAGGCAAAGGCATTTGCTTGTAAAATCGGCTTTTCTCGTTATAGTTAGTCAGTTGTCAATCAGGAAGGGGACAAAATCCTTCCCGATTCCCCCCATTTGGGGACGGAGAGCCCGTTCCCAGCACTAATCCCCCCTCTAGCTGCTGGAGAACCAAATTATCACTCTCCGTCCCCTTTTTTATTTTCCCGGAAGCACCATCCCTTTATGGCACTCGATCTCTCTCGTCTCGGACTGATGGTCGGCGAGGAGGCGCTGGCGCGTCTCTCGCAGGCGCGGATCCTGGTGTGTGGACTGGGCGGCGTGGGCTCCTGGGCGGCGGAGGCGCTCTGCCGCTGCGGCGTGGGGACCCTGGGGCTGGCGGACTTCGACGAGGTCCATGCCAGCAACCTGAATCGACAGCTCCCCGCGCTCCATAGCACCCTGGGATGCCCCAAGACCGCCGCAGTCGCAGGGCGACTCCGCGACATCAATCCCGCGGTCGCGCTGGCGGAATTCCCCGCGCGGCTGACCCCCGAGAATATCCCCGCGCTGCTGGAAGAACGCCCCTGGAGCGCCGTCCTGGATGCCGTGGACGACCGCGCGGCAAAGCTCTCCCTGCTGAAAGAGTGCCGCTCCCGCAAAATCCCCGTGGTCACCAGCCTGGGCGCCGCCAATCTCACCGATCCTACACAGCTGGAAATCACGACCCTGGAAAAAACCAGCGGGAGCCCCCTGGCACGCATCCTCCGAAAGACCCTCCGACGCGAAAACGTCCCCCTGGACTTCCCCTGCGTCGCCTCCCGAGAACTCCCGCTCCTCTGCCAGGCAGAAGCCGAAAACCCCGGCGAACGGCGACCCATGGGATCCCTCGTCACCGTCACCGCAATCGCCGGACTCCTCTGCGCTCACGCACTCCTAAGACCCCTCCTGGAATTGGACCAGAGACCCCGACGCGGGATGACACAATCGGCAGAAAAACGCGACGAATCCTGACAAAATCTGACAATTTTGCCAAGCAGGGTTTTCCAAATAACGCCCGTGTGCATTTGCGTTGTATTTCTGTCGTGTGCAGGCGTTTGGAGAGATATCCCATGGCGTATTGCGGGAGTGTTTCACGCAGGAGTGCGAGAATTTTGTGAAAGGCGATTTCCTGTTTAGAGACCGTGCTTTACGCATTATAGTACCCCGCGTTGTCGCCGGGAGGGGCCGGCTGGTCTATTTTTCGGCGGCAGATTTTTTTCCTCGAGCCATTTTCCTTGTGTTTTATTGACAGGGCCCTGTATTTCGCCCGGCGAGGGCGGAGAGAGCGTCCGCAGCCTCCCGTTTTTTGTAGGGAGAGGAGCATACCATCATGACGGAGAAGAGCGAATCCGCAGCCAAGAGTGTGAAGAAGCGTGTTGTCCGGAAGAATCCGCGCGCGGGTCAGCCCCGTGGGCGCCGGGTCACCTTCCGCTACCAGGGCGAGCCCGGACACCAGGTCTTCGTGGCGGGCACCTTCAATGACTGGTCGCCCGAGGACCGCGCCCTGACCGACAAGACGGGCACCGGCGAATACGCGGTGTGCCTGCTGTTGAAGCCCGGCCGCTACGAGTACAAGCTGGTGGTGGATGGGCAGTGGATCCTGGATCCCACCAACTCCCAGGAGTCCTCCAACGACTACGGCACCCGGAACAACGTCCTGGACGTCCCGGAGGCATAAAAGACCCTCCCTCTACCATTTTCCTCGCTTCCGCCCCCCTGGCGCAATGGCGTCCGGCGGATTCCGGGAGCGTGCGAATCCCCCCCTTCCGTTTCGTTCCCTCCCCCTGAAATTCAGCAACCGGAGACAGCATAGCCATGACCAAAGAGAATTCCGCTCCCAGGCTGGTACCCACGAAGAGCGCCGAGGAGCTGATGGACACCAAGTCGGATGTCCAGGTCTTTCATCGTGAGGACGGGGAGCATCTCGCGCCGAACCGCCCGAAGATTTTGGTGGTGACCCCGGAGATCACCTACTTGCCCCAGGAGATCCTGAACAACGGCCTGGGCACCAACCAGTATAGCGACCTGACGAATCAGCCGGTGAGCTACTCCTCTAAGGCGGGCGGCCTGGCGGATGTCTCCGCGTCGCTGGTCTCCGCCCTCTACAACATGGGCGCGGACGTCCATGTGGCGCTGCCCTTCTACCGGAAGCTCTACCACATCGACCCCAATCGCCTGGACCACTACGAGAAGCGCCGCCAGCAGCTCTCCAGCGCCATGCCCGAAGAGCGCGTGCACTTCGCCAAGGACTACATCTTCAATTACCGCGAGCGCGTCTACTCCGCGGACCCCGAGCGCTCCCAGCGCATCAGCCTCGCCTTCCAGCGCGAGGTCATCAACCACACCATCCCTGAACTGCAGCCGGACCTGATCCACTGCAACGACTGGATGACGGGACTGCTGCCCGCCTTCGCGCGCCGGATGCACATCCCCAGCCTCTTCACGGTCCACAATATCCATACTCAGAAGACCACCATGGAGCGCATCGAGGACGCCGGCATCGACGCCGCATTCTTCTGGCACAATCTCTACTTCGAGCGCCCGCCTTACTCCTACGAGGAGAGCCGCTCCTCCAACCAGGTCGACTTCCTGACCTCCGGCATCTTCGCCAGCCACTTCATCAACACGGTCTCCCCCACTTTCCTGAAGGAGATCGTGGACGGCCGCATCGGATTCATCCCCCAGTATATCCGCAACGAGATCTCCAACAAGTACTACGCTGGCGTGGCGACGGGCATCCTGAATGCGCCGGATCCGGATGACGATCCCACGGTGGATTCCGAGCTGTCGATCCACTACACTCCGGAGACGCATTCCGAGGCGAAGCGGAAGATCAAGGCGGAGTTCCAGAAGAAGCTCGGGTTGCAGGTGAATCCCGATGCGCCGCTTTTCTTCTGGCCCAGCCGACTGGATCCCATCCAGAAGGGCCCGCAGCTGCTCTCGAACATCCTCTACGACGTCATCCACAAATACTGGGACCAGCAGATCCAGTTCGCCTTCGTGGCAGACGGCCCCTACCAGAATGTCTTCCGCTCCATCGCGGACCAGCATAAGTTCCATAGCCTGGTGGCGGTCCTCTCCTTCGACAAGGGACTCTCCAAGCAGGGATACGCGGCCTCCGATTTCATCCTGATGCCCTCCAGCTACGAGCCCTGCGGATTGCCCCAGATGACCGCCCCCATCTACGGAAGCCTGCCCCTGGTCCACGACACCGGCGGCCTCCACGATACCGTCACCGACCTGGATGTCCACGCCCATACCGGCAATGGCTTCGTCTTCAAGAACTTCGATAACGGCGGGCTCTTCTGGGCCATCGACCAGGCGATGAACTTCTGGTCCCAGCCCCGGGAGGTGCGCGAGCGCGAGATCCGCCGGATCATGGTGGAGAGCAAGGCGCGCTTCAACCACCACCAGACCGCACAGGCATACATCGATCTCTACGAGAAGATGCTCAACCGGAAGCTGGTGGAGTGGCAGGCGAACTAGCCGCCGTCCCAAGCATTACGAGCTCCCCCCTTCCCCTTTCTCCCCCATGGCACTCCCCCAGGAAGACAAGAAATCCGCGCCCGCCAACACGGTGGACTCCGGCGCAATGCGTCCGGAGACCGCCGCCGGCGCCGTTGACGGCGAGGCCGTCGCGCCTGCGCTCTTCCGGGATCCCTGGCTGGAGCCCTTCCGGGAAGTCTACCAGGAGCGGCAGGAGTTCGTGGCGCAACGCCGCAGGCAGCTGCTGGAGTTCCGGGGGGCAACGACCCTCCGCGAGGCCGCGGACTGGCACGAGACCTACGGCTTCCATCGACTCCCGAACGGCACCTGGCGCTTCCGGGAGTGGCTCCCGAATGCCACCGCCGCATGCCTCTTGGGCGAGTTCAACCAGTGGGCCTCCTCGCCCTGGTTCGAGCTGCATCCCGTGCCCGGCACGGAGGATTGGCAGGCGGAGATCCCCGGCGAGCTGATGCACGAGGGACAGAGCTGCCAGCTCTTCGTGGAGTGGCCCGGCGGACAGGGCTGGCGTCTCCCCACGGCGGCCGCGCAGGTGCGCCGGGAGGTCCAGGGAAATGGCAATGTGCTCTTCAATGCCGTGGTGCGGGAGGAGTCCCGCGAGTATCCCTGGCGCCATGACGACTTCCGCCCCTCGCCGCAGATGCTGGTCTATGAGGCGCACGTGGGCATCGCGCAGGAGGAGCCCCGCGTGGGCACCTACCGCGAATTCACCGAAAAGACTCTCCCGCGCATCGCCAAAGAGGGATACACCTGCCTGCAGCTGATGGCGGTGGCACAGCATCCCTACTACGCCTCCTTCGGATACCACGTGGCGAATTTCTTCGCCCCCGAGGAGCTCTTCGGCTCCCCCGAGGACCTGAAGGCGCTGGTGGACGCCGCCCACGGCATGGGCATCCGCGTGGTGATGGACCTGGTGCACTCCCACGCCGTGAAGAACGAGCTGGAGGGCCTGGGAAATCTCTGCGGCCGACGCGACCAGTTCTTCCACGATGGCCCCCGCGGCGAACACCCCGCCTGGAACTCCTATTGCTTCAACTACGGAAAGCCCCAGGTGGCGCGCTTCCTCCTCTCGAATTGCCGCTATTGGCTCGAGGAATTCCATCTGGATGGCTTCCGCTTCGACGGGGTCACCAGCATGCTCTATTTCGACCACGGACTGGGACACCCCTTCCAGGGATACCAGGACTACTTCGGACCGAATGTGGACTGGGATTCCGTGGCATATCTCACCATGGCAAACGAGCTGTGCCACCAGCTGAAGCGCCCGGTGGTCACGATCGCCGAGGACATCTCCGGAATGCCTGGGCTGGCGCTCTCCGTCAAGGAGGGCGGCATCGGCTTCGACTACCGCCTGGCCATGGGAATCACCGACCTATGGTTCAAGCTCCTGGACCGCCCCGACGAATACTGGGATATGGGCGCGCTGTGGTACGAGCTGACCAATTGCCGACAGGAAGAGCAGACGCTCTCCTACGTGGAGTGCCACGACCAGGCGCTGGTGGGAGGACAGACCTTCCTCTTCCGATGCCTCGGAAATGCCATGTATCAGGCCATGGACCGCCAAAGCCAGAATCTGCTGGTGGACCGCGGAATCGCCCTCCACAAGATGGCGCGGATGGTCACCGCCGCCACCGCCAAGAGCGGATACCTGAATTTCATGGGCAATGAGTTCGGACACCCCGAGTGGCTGGATTTCCCCCGCGAGGGCAACGGGTGGTCCTACGACCACGCGCGCCGCCGCTGGGATCTGGCCGACGACCCGAATCTCCGCTTCTCTAGCCTCCTGGCTTTCGATCACGCAATGATCGAATTGCTCCGCAGACACCCGCACTTCTTCCGGACAGCCCCGGAATACCGACTGGTGGACCAGGAACGACATCTCATCGTATTCGAACGCGATGGACTCCTCCTGGCACTCAATTTCCACCCCACACAATCCTATCAGGACCTGAAACTGCCTTGCCAGGGAAACGAATACGCACTCGTGCTGGACTCCGACGCAAAACCCTACGACGGCTTCGGACGCATCCAGTCCGGACAACATTTCTATAACTGCGCCCCCAAAGGAGAATATCGCTTCCTCTCCGTATACCTCCCCTGCCGAACCGCCATCGCCCTGGAATGCATGGACGGCGCATGCGGCGAAAGCGGACCACGCGCGTAGCCACCAATACGCGCCCGGATAGGGGGGAGAATATCCAAAGGACGGAGGGGCTGCGCCCCCCGCACCCCCCGCAAATCCCGCATCCCCCATCTCATGTATAGGCGCGTAAGGCCGCCGAGCAGCCAAAAGGCGGGTGCCTGTACCGCCGGTAGGCGGAAGAACTTCGGCGGCTTTAGAGCAGCCAAAAGGCGGGTGCCTGTACCGCCGGTAGGCGGAAGAACTTCGGCGGGGGGACGGGGGCGGCTAGTCCCCGTCCTTTGGGTGCCTTTGCGATCAGAGCGCCCGGATTGGAAAAAGCGCTCCATGGCGCAGCGGGTGGTATGCGGCAGTTCGCGCGTGAGTGGCCTTTTTTTTATCCCCGAAAGATGGCCCCCATTTTCTTTCCCAGGAGTGCGGAGGTCAGGAGATAGGAGGCTCCCAGGAAGAGCATGGTCCAGAGTCCCAGTGCGGCGGCGACGGCGCCGCCCTCTCCCAGGAAGGAGGCCAGGTCGTAGATTCCCTTGGTGATGGGGTAGTATTCTGCCTTTTGCGCCAGGAGGAGGGAGTCGGAGACCTCCAGCATGGAGAAGCTGAAGGTGAGGATGGCTCCCGCCAGGAGATTCGCGGCGATGAGCGGCATGGTGATGCGCCGCAGGACCGTCCAGGGCTTTGCGCCCAGGGACTGCGCGGCCTCCTCGAAGGAGACGGAGGTCTGCTGGAGCCCCGCCACTGCGGAGCGCACCACGTATGGCACTCGCCGGATGGCGTAGGAGATCACCAGCAGTGCGGTGGGGTTTTCGATGGGATTGAGGAAATGGAAGAGCCGTCCGCGTCCGGTCATGGCGAGGTATCCGAAGGCGACCACGATTCCGGGGACCGCCAGCGGGAGCATCGCCAGGGCGTCCAGGAGCCATCCGCCGCGGTGCTTTCCGCGGACTGCGGCCCACGCGATGAAGAGTCCCAGCGCCATTGCCAGGACCAGTGCGATGCCGCAATACCGGAGGCTGTTGATGATGCTGGGGACCGTGAGGGAGTGTCCCAATGCGGTCTGGATGTGTTCCCACGTGGCGGCTTGCGGGAAGACCCGCTGATACCATCCGCGTCCCAGGGCCAGTCCCAGGACCCCCAAATGCGGGAGCACCCCCAGGAATGCCACCAGCGCGAAGGGCGCGGTGGCGGCGGCGCAGGCGAGTCCACGAAGTCGTTTCGGGGGCGTGGCGCGTCCCGCCTTTCCGCTCATGGCGTAGGCGTCCCGTCCAAAGCGCGCCTTCGCCAGAAGATACGCGGTGGCGGCCGCCACCATCATGACCGTCACCAGCGCGTAGGGCATGGGACTGCGCCCCATCTCGCTGATGCCCAGGAAGATCTGTACGGGCGTCACGCGCTCGAAATTGAACATGAGCGGCGTCCCCAGCTCCGTGAAGGACCAGATGAAGACCAGCGTGCATCCCGCGAAGAGCCCCGGTCGGATCAACGGCAGCGTGATGCGCCAGAAGCGCCGCCATCCGGTGCAGCCGCAGTCCTGTGCCGCCTCCAGGAGCGCGGGATCCACGTTGGCGAAGGCGGCGGTGAGATTCAGGAAGAGGATCGGCTGCAGATGGAGCGCCTCCAGGAGGATCACGGCGCCCATGCTGCCAGCCAGCCAGTCGATCTCCTGCCCCGGCGAGAAGACGCCCGCCTTCAAGAGCAGCTGGTTCAGCGCGCCGTAGCGCCCCAGGATGCACTGCATTCCCAGGGAGCCCACGAAGGGCGCCAGGATCATCGGCATCATCAGGAGGCCCGTCCAGAGGCCCTTTCCCCGAAAGTCAAAGCGGTCGGCGAGCCACGCCAGCGGCATTGCCATGGCCAGCGAGAGCGCGGTGGTCCCGGTGGCGATGAGGAAGGAGTTCCCAAGTCCGTCGCGATAGAGGGGATTTCGGAAGACCTCCGCCAGAAAGAAGAGCGTGGGGCGTCCGGCGCCGTCGGTCAGACCGCCGCGGAGGATTTCGCCCACGGGGAGCAGGAAGAACGCGCCGAAGAAGAGCAGCGCGATTGCCAGAAAGAAAAAGTGGAGCTTTTGTCCCATGGAGGAGAGGACGAGAACGCAAAGGCGAAAAAAGAGATTATCTTAAAGCACGCAATACCACGGACTCACGGTGATATTGTGCCTGCATGAAATTCGCGATTCGGCCGGAGGGCAGTCCCCCGGACCGGAGCCCTTGCAGGCGGCGGGCGTTAATGTAGTTTCCCCTGCTCCGACAGAGGGATAAGACAGGAAGCCGTATCCAACGACTCGTTTTGCCGCCGCCACGAGGGGACTACATACATACCGCTCCACATTTGCGCGCCACCACAGAACCGCCCCGCGCCTCGCGCGCCGGACGGCGTGGCGCAGCCTACCCCACTTACCCCCCTTCGATGACCAAAATCGGATTTTTCAGCGATGTCCATGGGAATCTGGAGGCCCTGACGGCGATTTTAAAGCGTCTGGACCAGGCCTCCTGCGACATGCTGGTGTGTCTGGGTGACATTGTGGGATACGGCGCCAACCCCGCCGAATGCCTCCACATCATCCAGGACCGGGAGATTCCCTGCGTCATGGGAAACCATGACGAATACGCCTCCTCCTACATGACGCCCACCAATGGTCGGCTGCGGCAGGAGATCCTGTCCTCCATCGAGTGGACCCAGAAGAACCTCTCCGCCGACGACATTCGCTGGCTGGCGGAACTCCCCATGCGCCTGCAGCTGGGCGACGACATGGTCGCCCTCCATTCCTCTTTCGCGCGTGGAAAGTGGTCCTACTGCCTGGACGAGGACTCCTTCTCCGCGAATTTCGAGCGTCAGGAGTGCCCCCTGGCCTTCTGCGGACACTCCCATTCTCCCCTCATCGGCATTGACATGCCCGGACACGCGCCCTTCGTGGATTTCATCCGGCCCTACACGGTCCCCACGGACCACAAAGTGATGGTGAATGTGGGCAGTGTCGGCCAGCCCCGCGACCGTGATCCCCGCGCCTGCGCCTGCACCTACGAGGTGGAGACCCGGCACCTGGAATTGATCCGGGAGCCCTACGATTTGGAGATGGCCCAGAACAAGATATACATGGCTCGTCTCCCCGAGAAATTCGGCCTCCGGTTGGCCCTCGGACGATGACCCGCACGCAGGAAGGCGCACCGGACGCCCTCCGGGCGGAACTCCTCCAGATCCTCAGGGGACTGGAGGACCTGAATCCCGATATTCCGGAACGGGTCTGGCAGCGCCTGAAGGAGCTCTGCGCCCTCTGTGGTCCCGCCGCATTCCCCCTGGCCGCCGCGCAAGTGCGCCGGCTCCTGGAGCTCTATTTGCACACGGGGACCCTCCGCGTCGGCTCCGACGCCCTGAAGGAATACCACCGTTTCCTGGAAAAGGGCGTCCAGAAGCTCCTGGAGGCCGGCGAAATCACCCCCCGGGATCCCCAAGAGGAGGATCCCTCCGCCAATCACGCCGACAGCGGCGTCTCCCGCGCCCTGGCGTTGCCGCATCCCCGGGAATACGCGCCGCTGGATCGCTGCAAGATCCTCCAGCGCACCGAGATCCCGGAGTCCCTCACGCGGGCGGCGGACGCCTTCCGACGCCGCGTGGAGGTCGTGGACACCGTCTACGGCATCGGCTTCCAGGCGCTCTGGCTTTTGGATTCCGAGGCCTTCCAGCGCTGGATTGCGGAGCTCTTCCGCGAGCAGGAGGGCTCCCTGGCGCCGGAGGTCATCCGCGACGCCCTCTGGGTCATGCGATGGTCGCCCGCGCTCTCTTCCGAACTCCGGGAGTGGCTCTTGCGCTGGTGCGGCGATCCCGCTCTCCTGGAGGAGTGGCCCCTGGTGGCACGCCGCGCCGACGGCATTGCCGACCGGCTCTTTCTGCGCCACTGGAATGCCCATGGACCCGCCCCCCGCACCAGCAATCTGGCGCATCTGCGGCTGCTGGTGAAGATGGAGCGCCTGGATGACCCGCGGCTCCTCTCGTGGCTGGAGAATGCCCTCCAGGAATTCGGCGCATCCGTCCAGCGCTTCCTCAGTCTGGGAAAGGACGCCGAGGCCGCCGGCGGCGAAACGCCGGGCGGTGCGCAGGAGGAGGAGTGGCTCCATCAGGCGCTGTTGGCGGAGCTCCACGGCATGGAGAGCGCCTACCAGCCCATGATTGTCCTTTCGGATCACCTTCTGCGATTGCCCGACGGCGCCATGAAGCTGGCGATGGCATTTTTGGGGATGGTGGGACAGAGCCTCCGGGAGTGGGAGGAGGCGGTCCGGACTTTTGCGGAGAAGGTCATTCGCCGCGCATTCCTGGTGGACCTCAAGGAGGGTCGCACGCCCGTGGAGACCATCCGGCGCTTCACCTTCGGCGACGAAGTGGCCTTTGCGCAGATCTGCAACAACCTGGATCTCCTCAGCCGCCAGTTCGATTCCATCAAGCAGCGGGAGATCGTGGTGCGACGCCTCTCCATCTATTACGCGAGCTATCGCCGCGCGCCGCTCATGGGGCAGGAGGTCGCCCGGCGCTATCGCCGCCTGGCACGCCTGCTCCACCAGGATTATCTGCAAAATCACCTGACGTCCCAGGAATTGGAGGCCTTCCAGAAGAATGGCTTCCTCCGGGAACTCTATTCCATGGTGGCACGCGCAAAGCGCTTCTTGGACCACCGCCGGGCCCTGGAGATGTCCGTGGAGGAGATGGTCGCCTCCCAGATGGAATTCGTCGAGGAGTGCCGCGCGCGCCGACAGGGTGTCCTGCGGCAGGCCCTGAAAGAGTAATCCCCCGACCGCCATGCCGGACGTCGCCGTCCATAGCGCCCTGACCTGCCACCCCTGGCTCCCACTCTGGGGACTCCTGCTCCTGGACGCCGCACTCCTCTTCGCCGCACTCCGCGCATTCGCCCTGCGGAAGACACGGGGACTGGCACGGCGGCAGCGCGCCGCACTGCTGGCCCTCCGGCTCCTGGCACTGGCACTCCTGAATCTCTGGCTCCTGCAGCCCGCACGGCGACAGCAGTCGCCGCGCCCCGAGGGCTCCCGCATCGCGGCGCTGGGGGACGTCTCCGCTTCCATGGCGGCACGCACCGACTGCCTGCTTCCGGAGGCCTCGGGCGCCCGCACGACCCGCCTGGCGGCCGCGCGGCACCTGGTCTTTGACGAACCGCCGCCCGCGGCGCCCCTGAGCGCCTGGCGCTTTGCGGGGATGGGGGGCGCCCTCCATGCCTGGGGCGCACACTCCCCCGAGACGCCCCTTCCCGGGGAGACCGATCTGGGCGCCGCCCTCCATGCCCTCCACGAGGAATCCCGCCGTCCCGGCGCCATGCCCCTCCGGAGCGTGCTGCTGCTCTCCGACGGCGCGGACTTGGGTGGCTCCCTCCTGGACGAAGCGAAGGAGTTCGCGCGGGAGGGGATTCCGATTTCCACGGTGACGCTGGGCGATGAACACCCCCCCGCGAATCTCCAGGTCGCCTTTGCGGCGGACGGCAAGCGGGAGTTCCAGCCGGGAAAGGAGGGCGTGTTGTCGGTGGTTCTCCGGAGCACGCTGTCGGAGGTCCGTCGGGTGCCGGTGACAATTCGCGACCGCTCGGGGGCGGTTCTCTCCCAGGGCGAGGCGGAGATCCCCCCCGGCGAGGAACTCCGGCTGGATTTGCCCCTGCCGCCGTTCGCCGCCCCCGGACAATACGCCCTGAAGGCGGAAATCCCCACGCTCCCCGAAGACCAGCTTCCCAATGACGATACTGCCTGGACGGTGGTCGAATGCCTCCGTCCCCCCATGCGGAAGGTGCTCTATCTGGAGGATGGTCCCTCTTGGCTGTGGCGCTTCCTCCTGAAGGACCTCCGCACCGACTCTACCCTCGCTCTCCATGCCCTCATCCGGCTCCAAAAGCCCGCGAAGGAGGACGATGAGGACGCGGGGGAGGCCGTCGGGCGGGAACCCGGCTGGGAGGCACAGCATCCCTTCTTTGCCTACGGAATGGACGCCACGCCGAAGGAATTCCCCTCCCGACTGGAGGAATACGCGCCCTACGACGCCGTGCTCCTTCCGTGCACTACCGCAAATGCCCTGACTCCATCCCAGCGGCAGGCACTCCGGGACTTCGTGGAAAAGCAGGGCGGCGGACTCCTCTGGATTGGCGACGGCGCACAGGTCCCCGAGGACCTGGCGAATCTCCTGCCGGGAAAGGACTTCGCTCTGCAGCAGACGACGCCCGCCTCTTCCGTCCGCGCCGACGGCGAGCCACTGGTCTTCCAGAATGGCCTTTTCCAGCGACGGGAGCCCCTCCCGCTGGAGACGGAATACGCGGTCTGCCTGAATCCCTCCCGGGTGTCGCGAGTGGTCCTGCGGGATCAGTCGGGGCGGTGCGTGCTGTTGGCGGAGGGAAACTACGGCGCGGGCCGCGTGGCGTGGTGCGGCCTTTCCGAAAGCTGGCGATGGGCCTTCGCCGGCGGAAACGACCTCCCGAAGACCCAGACGCCCGCGCTCCATGCGCTCTTCTGGAGGGAGCTCCTCCTCTGGCTCGCGGAAAACCGCCAGCCGCAGCTGGAACTGGAACTTCCCCAGGACGGACTGGTGGCAAATCAGCCCAATGCCCTGGCACTCCGCGTCCGCGGTCCCGATTTCCTCCCTGCCGAAAATGCGCGGACCACTCTCGCCGTCCTTACGCAGGATAACACCCGCACCGTGGTGACACTGCTGCCCGATCCCCAGGAAATCGGACGCTTCCAGGGAGAATACACCCCCGAGGCCCCCGGAGTCGCCGGACTCCTCTTCGCCGTGGAAACCGCTCCCGGCGCCACGCCACTGGTCCAGGAAGAGTGGCTCCCCGTCCACGCCGGCGGAAAAGAACTCCAACAGCTCGCCGCAAATCCGCAGCTCCTCCGGGATGTGGCGCGAATCACCGCGGGAACCGCATTCCAGAATCCTTCCTCCCTGGATTGGGAGGCCCTCCCCGTTTCCCTAAATATCCCCTGGGATCTCCAGGAAAAACCCCTCCTGCCACAATCGCTCGCCCCTGTCCTCCTGCTGGCTACACTATTGGCGGAATTCACCCTCCGACGGAGACTCGGCGAGGCGTAGGGTAACCACGGAATGCACAGAAGCCGCTTGCGCGGACACGGAAGTCACAAAAAAATACCCTTTCTGTGTCGGCGTCAGCCGTTTCGGTGCTTTCTGTGGTTGTTTTTTGCCACGGAATGCACAGAAGCCGCTTGCGCGCAGTGTTGGTGGGGGAAGGGCGAAAGTCCTTCGGAAAAGTGGCAGAGGAGTGGCAAAAGTCCTTCGGAAAAGTGGCAGAGGAGTGGCAAAAGTCCTTTGGAAAAGTGGCAGAGGATGGGCAAAAGTCCTTCGGAAAAGTGGCAGAGGAGTGGCGAAAGTCCTTCGGAAAAGTGGCAATTTAGCTAGCGATGGGCAATTAGCGGTGCCTGCGGCGCTCTTCCGCATCTGTTTCGGTGTCTTCGGTGGTTGGTTTTTTGCCACGGAATGCG
Organism: bacterium; assembly: GCA_963611685.1. GTDB lineage: Bacteria > Verrucomicrobiota > Lentisphaeria > Oligosphaerales > Oligosphaeraceae > UBA1724. The sequence continues at coordinate 60 of CAVDSU010000046.1, read as the reverse complement.
CAGAAGCCGCTTGCGCGGACACGGAAGTCCACCGAAGTTTTTTATCCATTCTGTGTGCGG
>CAVDSU010000045.1:3492-15128 GCA_963611685.1 bacterium | reverse complement strand
AATCGCCGGGTCTTCCCGGCGATGGGTTTCGCGTGCGAAACCCTGGCCGAACTTCCTCCTTCCTCCTTCCTCCTTCCTCCTTTTTCCGAGGCAGGCTGCGCCTGCCTCCTAGAATCCCAGGGAGAGTTGGTTGGGGTTATCGGCGGGGGAGCGTCGTCCGCGGCGTTTGGTTTCGGCGAGTTTCGGGCGGAGCCTGTCGTTTTCGTCGAACTCGTTGGACTCCAGGTTTTCGAGGACCTGTTGTGCGCGGTCGAGGATTTTCTTGGGGATTCCGGCGAGTCGTGCCACATGGATTCCGTAGCTCTTGTCGGCGACGCCCGGGAGGATTTTTCGGAGGAAGAGGATTTGTTCGCCCTGTTCGCGGACCACCACGTTGTAGTTCTTGATGCCCTTCTTGGTGATGGCCAAGTCGGTGAGTTCGTGGTAGTGCGTAGCGAAGAGAGTCCGTGCCTTGGCGGAGGGGGTATCGTGGAGGAACTCCGCGATTGCCCACGCCAGGGAGAGTCCATCGAAGGTGGAGGTTCCGCGGCCGATTTCGTCCAGGATGATGAGGCTCCTGGGGGTGGCGTGATTGAGGATGTTCGCGGTCTCCACCATCTCCACCATGAAGGTGGACTGTCCGCGGGAGAGATCATCGGCGGCGCCCACGCGGGTGAAGATGCGGTCGGCGAGTCCCACGGTGGCCTGTTGTGCGGGGAGGAAGGATCCCATCTGTGCCATGAGGACCAGGAGCGCCACCTGCCGGATGTAGGTGGACTTGCCGGCCATATTGGGTCCGGTAATGAGGGCGATCTGGTTGCCGGCGGTATCCAGCGCGCAGTCGTTTGGCACGAAGAGCGTATCGGTCATGCGGGCATCCAGCACGGGATGTCGTCCCTCGCGGATATCGAGGATGGGCTCCTCGGAGATTTCGGGGCGTGTGTAGTGATACTGGAGTGCGATCTGTGCCAGGCTCTCCAGGCAATCCGCCTGGGAGATTGCGCGGGCGCTCTTCTGGATGCCGGGCAGATGCTGGCAGACCTGCTGGCGCAGCTGCTGGAAGAGCTCGTATTCCAGGGCGCGGGACTTCTCGTCGGAGCCCAGCACCTTGTCCTCGATCTCCTTGAGCTCGGGAGTGATGTATCGCTCGCCGTTGACGATCGTCTGCTTGCGGATGTATTCCTGGGGCACCTGATCCAGGAAGCTCTTGGAGATCTCGATGTAGTAGCCGAAGACCTTGTTGAAGCGGACCTTCAGGGTCTTGATGCCGGTGCGCTGCTGCTCCTGAAGCTGATACTGCGCAATCCAGTCCTTTCCCTCGGAGGAGGCCCTGCGGAGCACATCCAGCTCCTGGTTGTAGCCCTCGCGGAACATTCCGCCGTCGTGGACCAGCGCGGGGGGCTCCTCCACGATGGCGCTGCGGATGAGGCCGGAGAGCTCGGGGAGCTCCTCCAGCTCCGCGCCCAATTGCTGCAGGAGCCCGGCGTGGGTGCCGCCCAGAAGCGCCTTCAGGTCCGGGAGGCTCTCCAGGCCGTTGCGCAGCGCAATGAGATCCCGTGCGCTGGCGCTGGAGCCCACCGCCAGGCGGGTGACGGTGCGTTCCAGATCCTTGATGGCGGAGAGGCGTTCCCGGAGTCGTGCGAGCAATGCGGGATCGCGGAAGAGGTCCTCCACGGCGTCCTGCCGCTGGAGGATGGGGACCTTGTCCTTGAGGGGCCGTAGCATCCATTCCCGGAGGAGTCGTGCGCCCATGGGGGTGACCGTCTCGTCCATGACGGAGAGCAGCGTGTTGTTCTTTTCGCCATTGAAGAGTGGCTCCACCAGCTCCAGATTCCGCTGGGAGATCCGGTCGAGGACCAGGCAGTCCTCGGGCTGGTAGGTCGCGATGCGCGTGATATTGGAGGCGTCCTTTCGGAGGCTCGTGGAGGCGTAGTTGAGGATTGCGCCGGCGGCGCCGATGGCGAGGGTGTATCCGCGGCAGCCGAAGCCATCGAGGGATGCGACCTGGAAGTGTCGGAGGAGGAGATCCTGCGCCATGGGGATGTCGTAGTGCCAGTCCTCCAGGCTCGTCCAGTTCATGTTCTGCGGGACCTCCTGGGGGAAGCCCTCCAGGCGCCAATTCTCCAGGAGGCTGGCGGGCGCCAGGACCTCGGCGGGGCGCAGGCGGGTGAGCTCGCCCTCCAGGGAATCCGCGGAGAGCTCCGCGATGCGGAAATCGCCGGTGGTGAGTTCCAGGGTCGCCAGGCCCCACCGGCCCTTTGCGGGCAGGACGGCGGCCAGGTAGTTGCTGCGGCGGTCGTCCAGGAGCGTGTCCTCCATGACGGTGCCGGGGGTGATGACCTCGGTGATGTCGCGCTTCACCAGCCCCTTCGCCTGCTTCGCGTCCTCCATCTGGTCGGCCAACGCCACCTTGTAGCCCGCCGCCAGCAGCTTCGGCACGTAGAGGCGCACCGCCTTGTAGGGGATGCCGCAGAGCGGCGCGCCGGCGCGGCTGGTGAGCACCACATTCATGAGGCCCGAGGCGATCTTCGCGTCGTCGAAGAACATTTCGTAGAAGTCTCCCATGCGGAACATCAGGAGGGTGTCCTTGGGAAGGGTGCGCTTCGCCTCCATGTATTGCCGCATGCCGGGAGTGAGCTCGCCGGCGGGACTGCTGTTCTTCGCGGAATTTTCAGCCATGATATCTTCGCGTCGTTAGAAAGGGATTGGCTACTCCGGCAGGGCATTTGCCATAAGGATTCCGGAGAGCATGGAGCCCAGGATTCCCAGGAGCCCCTGGTCGGTGCCCGCCAAAAGGAGTCCGGGGATGCCGGTGTCGCCCAGGGGGAATTTCCTGGGAGAGCCATAGATGGCGCCGTGTGCGTGTCCCGTAAAGCGGTGGATGGTCTTCGGCGTGAAGGCATCCAGAGGTTCGCACGCCTCCGCCAACGCGGGAAATTCCCGGTGCAGCGCCTCCCGGAGACGCGATGCCATCTGCGCCTTCTGGCGGGAGTATTCCGCCGGCGGGAGTTCCTCCCACAGGCGGCAGGGCGTGATGGCGGAGAGCCGCAAAAGGCGTGCCTCCGCGCCCTGCTCGCCGTAGTTCCCCGGCGCGCAGACCAGCATGGACTCCGGGAGGGCCGAGAGCTCCGTCGGCGGCGCATAGCGGAAGCGCTCCCTGGTGTTCAGGAAGAGCACCGCGTGGGGGAATCCCAGCTCTGCGGGCGTGCGAGGCAATTGGAAGATGGCCTCCAGGAAGCACATCTCGCCCTCCGGCGCCTGGGTGAGAGTGGTATCGGCATTGGGTGGGAGCAGTGCGGCGGTCTCCCGGGCGCCCAGGGTGGAGATTGCGCGGGTGCAGGGGATCTCCTCGCCGCGGTCGGTGACCAGTGCCCGGAGGGCGCCCCGGTCATCCAGGAGGAGCCGTCGGACGCCCTGCCCCAGGTGGAGCTCGGTCCCCTGCTCCCGGAGATGCCGTTCCAGGAGATCCAGGAGAGGACGGATGCCGCCGCGGGGACGGCAGAGCCCCTCCATGAGCACGCTCCGGAACATGGTGGCATAGGCGCCGGCGGGCATGTCGTCGGGAGAGGGATTCCCGTAGAACATGACGGGGAAGCGAAGCATCTCCCGGAGTTCCGGAGAGGACAAATGGCGTTCCAGGAGGCCGTTGGCGGTGAGCGCGTCTTCCTCCTCGGGGGCGTATCCGCGCCGGAGGACCTCCTGCGACAACGCCGCAAAGCCCGCCGCATCCCGGGGGAACTGCTCGCGGATCTGCCGCGAGAGGTCGCCGAAGTCGTTTCGCAGAATCAGCTCGTGTCCCGGAAAGCGGATGGCGGACTGCTGTGCGGGGAGCAGCTCCAGCTCCTCGCGGCGGATGCGCAGCTGCCGGAGCACGCGGTTCATGGGCGCCGAGCGCTCCTGGGGAGGCACGAAATTGGTGAGCGCGTGGAGGCCGGTGTCGAGCGCCACGCCCCCCCGCTCATACCAGGAGTTCATTCCCCCCAGGCGGCCATGGCGCTCAAAGAGCCGCACCGGGATCCCCCGCAACGACAGCCGCAACGCCGCCGACAACCCCGAAAAGCCGCCGCCCAGCACGGCCGCCGCCACGGGTGGGGCAGCCGGGGAGTCGTCAACGGCGGTATTCGGAAGAGCGCTCACGGCGGGCAGAGGGGGATCCTGTGGGGGAGAGAGGGAGGTTTCGTCAGGCGCTAGCCCTTCGCTGCGGCGATGAAGCCCTGGCGGGAGTTGCGAATGACCTCCTCGCCCACGCAGAGGGCGATGCGGAAGTATCCCTTGTAGCCGAAGCCGGAGCCGGGCACCGCCAGGATGCGCTCCTGTGCCAGGCGCTGCACGAAGGCGACATCGTCGTCGCCATGAGGCGCCTTGGGGAAGAAGTAGAAGGTTCCTGCCGGCATCTGGTAGGGGATGCCCGCCTCGTCCAGGATCTCCGCCATGAGGGCGCGGCGCTTCACGTAGACCTCGCGCTGCGCATCCTGGATGCGGAGAGTCTTGTCCAGCTCCTTCACGGCGCCAATGATCAGCTTCTGGCCGATGCAGGGCGCATTGACGTATCCGATGGTGCGGTTGGTGAGGATGAGTCCGGCCACCAGCTGCCGGGACTCCTCGGGATCCATGCCGGGATTCACCACCACGTATCCCACACGCTCGCCGGCCAGTCCCAGGTTCTTGGAGAAAGAGGAGCAGACCACGGAGTATTTGTAGTGGGAGAGGACGGAGGGGACGGTCTTTCCGTCGAAGGCCAGGAAGCGGTAGGGCTCGTCGGCGGCCAGGAGGATGGGCTGCTTGCGGCCGCGGCTGGCCTCGGCGAGCACGGCGGCCAGGGCCTCGAGCTCCTCTTCGGTGTAGATGACGCCGGCGGGGTTGTTGGGGCTGTTGATCAGCAGGATGCGGGTCAGGGGAGTGATCGCCTTCCGGATGCCCTCGATGTCCAGCTTGAAAGTGCCCGGCGCGCTGGGCACCGGCTTCAGGACGCCGCCGAAATTCCCGCAGTAGGAGCCGTATTCCACGAAGTATGGCGCGGGGCAGATGACCTCGTCGCCGGGGGCCAGGACCGCCTTGAAGAGGCAATTCAGCGCGCCGGCGGCGCCCACGGAGATGATGATGTTCTCGGCGGGGATCTCCACGCCCTGCTCGTGGGTGGACCACTTTGCCAGCGCCTCGCGGGCCTCGGGATAGCCGGCGTTGGGCATGTATCCCAGACCGGCGGGCACATCCACCAGCTCGGGCAGGGTGCGGAGGGCGTCGATGACGGTGGTGGGCGGATTCAGGTCTGGGCTTCCCAGGCTGAAATCGTAGACCTTGTCGGCGCCATACTGCTTCTTGAGCTCGATGCCGGCCTCGAACATCCGGCGGATCCAGCTGGAGCCCTTCTGGGCCTCCAGAATTCTATCAGAAACGACTTGCATGATTCTCAGTCTCCTATTGCTTGCGGAACTTGATGTGTGGACGGGCAACCGCGCGTCTATCGCTTGACGCGGGCATTTCCGCTCCAAATGCTCCAGACCTGCTCTTCGTCGGCGGGCTGCGCGTAGTCGGTCAGGTGCGTGGTGGCCAGCGCGCCGGTGGCCCAGCCGAACTGGATCCACTGTTCTGCGGGCATGCCCTTCAGCATGGCGTAGAGGAAGCCGCCCACAAAGCCGTCGCCGCCGCCAATGCGGTCCAACACGCCGATTTCGCGTGGCTCCACGACCTGCCATTCGCCGTCGATGTTGGTGATGGCGCCCCAGCGGTGGAGATTTGCGCTGACCACCTCGCGGAGGGTGGTGGCGAAGGCGGTGGCGTGGGGATAGGCCTCCTTGACGCGGGTGACCATGGTCTTGAAGTTCTCCATCTTCTCGGAGATGCCACGGCCGCCGGCCTCGGGGCCCTGGATGCCCAGGCACAGCTGGAAGTCCTCTTCGTTGCCCACCAGCACATCCGCCAGGGAGGCGATCTCGGAGAAGATCTCCCGCAGCTCCTGCTCACGCCCCTTCCAGAAGGAGGCGCGGTAGTTCAGGTCGAAGGAGATGCGGGTGTCGTGCGCCTTGGCGGCGCGCGCCAGCTCCAGGCAGAAACGGCTGGTCTCCGGAGAAAGGGCGCCAATGAGACCAGAAAGATGGATGACCTTCACGCCCTCGTCGCCAAAAATCCGCTCCAGGTCGAAGTACTTCACGTCCAAAAGACGGCCCACCTCGCCCGCACGGTCATTCTGCACACGGGGACCACGGCTGCCGCAGCCACTGTCCGCCAGGTTGAACTGGTGACGATACCCCCAGGGACCACCCTGCGGAATCTCCGGGCCCTCGTAGTCCATGTGACGGCCCGCCAAGTCGTCCTTGATCATCCGCGCCACGGGACTGTCCTTCACGAAGGCCGTGAGCACCTTCACCGGCATCCCCAAATAGGAGGGAATGCTGGCGACGTTGGTCTCCGCAGAGGTGACCTGCATGGTGAAATTCCGGGAGCAGTGGAAGGGCTGCGCGTCCACGGGGGTGAGTCTCACGCCCATGCTAGTGGGGACGAGGAGGGCGTATTTGGCGTTTTCACGGAAGGTGATCGGCATGGCGGTCTAATTGTATAAGTGGTTGCAGTGCAAGTAGTTATGAAATTCTATTCCGCAAAATTGCGTTGGAGTGCCCAGAGTCCCAGTGCGGGGTTGCTGATGTAGAAGACCTCTTCGCCTTCGACCACATTGACGCCGTCCTTGAGGGAATCGGTGTGGTATTTTGCCTGGATTTCCGCCAGGTCGCCATACAGGAATCCGACGGATTCGATTTCCTCTCGGGCGACCCCTGGTCCGGGGCAGTAGGTGATTCGGAAGCGTCCTTCGGAGGAGCCGTGGATGAGATGTGCGGCGCCGCCGAGATTGTCCTTCATGTCCTGGTTGTCGCGGACGGCCTGGAGGGTCTTTGGGGTGCCCTTGTAGCCGTATTTGCGGATGATGGCGTCCATCTGGGGGTCTTCGCCGAAGCCCTCCAGTCCGGGCGCCAGGATGATGAGGTCTCCGTCGTCGGCGATGGCCATCCGCGTGCGGTAGATGGCCTTGTTTCCCAGCCAGGTAGTTTTGAACTCCTTGGGATCCAGGAAGACGATGACCTTCTTCAGGGGCTTGTCCAGGAGGATGAGATTGGTCTGTACCGCCAGCTTGCAGGCGGCCAGGTAGGCGTCATCTCCGGTGCCCGAGAAGAATCCTCGCAGCGCCATCTTTCCGGTGGCGTCGTCGCGGGAGAGGACGGTCTGGAGGTAAACGATGGGGAGGTCGCTCAGGAAGGTATCCACGCCGTAGTTGAAGAGCCGCCGCACGGGGGAGTCCGCGCGTCCCATGAGGTTTTCCAGTCCGCTGACGGCCCCCAGGAAGTGCGACTTGTTGATGATGTCGTGTCCGCCCACGCCCACCATGATGTTCTTGGTGTAGTTGGCCATGCCCACCACTTCGTGGGGCACGATCTGCCCGATGGAGAGAATCAGGTCGTATCCCTGGAAAAGGATATCGTCCACCTGCACCTGGACCTCGTAGTCCAGCTTTCCCTGGGAGAGCTCGTGGATCATCTCGGAGGGGATGGTGCCCAGGGTGCGCACGCCGTTTCGCCAGTCGTGGACGCGGAAGGCGCTCTTGGGGATGTCGGTGCCGAACATCATTTCCAGCTCGGCGTCGCTCATGGGCTTATGGGTGCCCAGCGCCGGCATGATATGGATTTCGCAGGCGGGGGAATACTCCTCCCAGATCATGCGGGTGATGGGGCCCGCGTAGGAGTTCAGCCGGGTATGGTCCGGCGGCAACAGCAGCATCTTCCGGGGCTTGACGCCGGTGGCCTCGATGGTCTGCCGGATGAGTTCGCGGAGCTGTTCGTCGGAGATGGCCAGGTCCTGGCCTCCTAGGCTGGTATAGAGCGCCATGGCGGAATAACGTGAGGGGGGGGAGAAACGGGTGTTTCGCAGGAATGGTCACGCCGCCGGACCGTCCGGGGGAGGAGCGCTTTTCCGGGCGGTGCGGCGGCGGTGCGGGGAATCCCTCCGGCTAGGCGTTGTAGGTGCCGGAGACCGTGTGTCCGCAGTCCTCGGTCCACTCGGTGTGGAAGAACTGCCCGCGGGGGCGGTCGACGCGCTCGTAGGTATGGGCGCCGAAGTAGTCGCGCTGCGCCTGCAGCAGATTTGCGGGGAGGTTCGCGGAGCGATAGGCGTCGTAGTATGCCAGTGCGCTGGAGAAGGCGGGGACGGGGACGCCGGAGAGGACCGCCTGTGCCACCACCTTGCGCCAGGCGGCGGCGCAGGAGGCCACGGCCTGGTTGAAGAAGTCGTCCACCAGCAGGTTCGCCAGCGCGGGGTTCTTCTGGAAGGCGTCGTGGATCTTCTCCAGGAAGGTGGCGCGGATGATGCATCCGCCGCGCCAGAGCAGCGCGATTTCGCCGTAGTGGAGATCCCAGTCGTATTCCTTGGCGGCCAGCTTCAGCAGCTGGAAGCCCTGTGCGTAGGAGCAGATCTTGGAGGCGTAGAGCGCCTGCCGCACCGCCTGGATGAATTCCGCCTTGTCGCCGGTGAAGGCGGTGGTGGAGTCGTCGCGAATGACCCCCGAGGCCGCCACGCGCTCCTCCTTGATGGCGGAGAGGCATCGTGCGAAGACCGCCTCGGCCACGGTGGGAGCGGGGGCGCCCAGGTCCAGCGCGCCCTGGCTGGTCCATTTTCCGGTGCCCTTCTGTCCCGCCACATCCAGGATGATGTCGGTGACCGGCTTGCCGGTCTCGGGGTCCTTCTTGGCAAAGATCTCGCTGGTGATCTCGATGAGGTAGCTGTTGAGCTCGCCCTGGTTCCACTGGCTGAAGACCTGATGCAGCTCGTCGGCGGAGAGTCCCAGGATGTTCTTCAGCAGCCAGTATGCCTCGCAGATCATCTGCATGTCGCCGTATTCGATGCCGTTGTGGACCATCTTGACGTAGTGGCCGGCGCCGTTGTCGCCCACCCACTGGCAGCAGGGGAAGTCTCCCACCACCTTCGCCGCGATCGCCTGGAAGATGGGCTTCACGTAGGGCCACGCCTCGGGGTTTCCGCCAGGCATGATGGAGGGCCCCTTCAGGGCGCCCTCCTCGCCGCCGGAGACGCCCGTGCCAATGAAGCGGATGCCCTTCGCCGACAAGTCGCGCGTGCGGCGGATGGTGTCCTGGAAGAAGCTGTTTCCGCCATCGATGACGATGTCGCCCTCCTCCAAATACGGCAGGAGCTTCTCGATCATCTGGTCCACGGCGGCGCCCGCCTTGATCATGAGCATGATGCGGCGGGGGCGCTCCAGGTTGTCCGCCAGCTCCTGGAGGCTATGGCAGCCCAGGAACTTCTTGCCGGCGCCACGCCCCGCCAGGAAGGCATCCACCTTCTCCGTGGTGCGGTTGAAGACCGCCACCGTGTAGCCGTTGCGCTCCATGTTCAGGGCCAGGTTCTCGCCCATGACCGCCAGGCCAACCAGGCCCATCTCTGCTTTCTTTCCAGACATCGTTGTAAAAAAAAGGGGGATATAGGGATAAAAAAACGGGGAAAAGGGACCGCCCCCACAAGGGGGGACACGTGGGGGGGAAAACGTGAGCGACTAATGTAATTCCCCGTAGGGGAATCGGCTTACTTCTCTAGGGCGACCACGCCCTCCTCGTCCAATGCCAAGACCGCCGCCAGGACCGCCTGCGCGGAGAGCCGCAGGTATTCCGGGTCCACACGCTCGGGGACGTCGCCCGGCAGGTGGTACTGCTCGTCAGCATAGGGATGGGAGCCCTGGCAGACCACCGCCCGCAAAAAGCCCGCCTTCACAAAACAGCCGTCGTCATCCCCTACCCCACGCTCGCCCGTCACATATTCCAGCGGCACGCCCGCCTCCCGCGCCGCTTGACAGACAAAGCGCGCCAGGGGGCGGCCCTCCGGCGTCGAGGAGAGGACCGTGAAGAGCCGGCGCTTCGACAGGCGGTCCGCCTCGGAAACGCCGCAGAGGGAGTCCACATTGAGCACCGCCACCACGCGGTCGCCGCGCTCCCGCGCCTCCTGCGCTTCGTCGGCGCTATGCCAGGGAGAGTGCTCCTCGTTGCAGAAGAGGAAGCGCAGGGTGCGCTTCCGGGGCAGTGTCGCCAGCACCCGCAGCAGCTCCAGCAGCGCCACGGTGCCGGTGGCGTTGTCCAAGGCGCCCACGCCATTGATCCAGCTCTGGGAGTCCTTGTGCGCCAGGAGATAAATCACCTCCTCGGGATGCTCCGTTCCCGCCAGGGTCGCCACAAGATTCCGCGCATCATGCCAGGGGTCCTCGGGACGCGGACGGGCATACCAGCGGCAGCGCGGGATTGACGGATCGAAGGAGCACCGGAAGGCCTGCACGCGATTGGGCTTCACCGCCAACTGCACTCCCGAAATCCCCCCAATGACCCCCGACAGCCATTCGTCCGCCTCGTCCAGGGAGTTCTTTTCGTGCCAGGGCGCGGTGTAGGAGACGGTTCGGAAGGTGAAGGGGTCGCGGCAGAGGGCAAAGAGGTCGCGCTGCAACCGCTCCTGGGAGACGCAAGAGAGGATTTCGGAGGGGCTCATGGAAAAGGGGGGAATTCGCAACAAAAGAATCGGGGGTGCCGAAATTTGCCTTCGGCACCCCCACGGGGACGAATGAATCGGACAAAGAGACGGAGCTTTTTTTACAGCCCCTGCTTCTCAAATTCGTCCATCATGCGGTTGCGGCGAATGTGGTCCTTCTCGATATTCTGGCGGTTGTATTCGTGGACCCGCTGCTTGATGGTGGGCTGGCCCTTGCCAAACCACTTGTTGTACATCGCACGGATATTGCCGCGGTAGAACCAGGCGCCGCACAGCAACGCCAGGATGATGATGATCTTGATGAAGCGCTTGAAACGCCCCTGGGAGTTGGAACGGTCGCGGCGCTCAATCACATTCGCCGTCCGCGCCGTGGACTCCTTCGCCATCTTCAGGCACTCCTTCGAGCAGCACTTGAAGCCGTGGTCCTCAATCAGGCACTCCTTGCAGATGGGACGACGGCACACGCAGCAGTGCGCCACCGCCAGTCGATCGGGATGATTCAGGCAGACGGGTCCATTCAACTTCTTATCCATAAAAAATGCTATCCTATTGGTAATGAGGGGGATTAATACATACAAAACCGCGCCCGGGGCATTCCACGACTCGCCCGCAGGCCACACAAAAAATGGTACTCCCCAATATCTTCCGCAAAAATCCCCCCTATTTCAAGGGCACACAACAACTTTTTTTTCGCCCGCATAAGCCCCCTCAACCACGGAATCCTCAGAACGGCTGGCGCCGACACAGAAAAAAGCTTCCGTGCAATTCCGTGGTAAAAAAAGAACCACGGAATCCTCAGAACGGCTGGCGCCGGCACAGAAAGACACTGCCCCCCCTTCGGTGGGCTTCCGTGTCCGCGCTAGCGGCTTCCGTGAACTTCCGTGGTTAAAGCCCCCTTTTTTTATGCCTGTGCAATGCCGCGTTCGGCATCCCACTGGAAGGGGATTTCCTGATGGTTGAAGAGGATCTTCTTGGGCTTTTCGGGAGCGGCGACAGTGAGCTTCCAGGTCTTGACCTGCGTGGTGCCCTGGGTATCAGCATTGACCTCCACCAGGCCGTCCTTGTTTTGGGTGGTGATGGTCGTGAGGGTGAATGCGCCCTTTTCGAACTCGAAGGAGACGCCGTCG
>CAVDSU010000045.1:0-2649 GCA_963611685.1 bacterium | reverse complement strand
CAGTCCACGAATTTCTTCAGATGCTGGAACCACGGCTCGTCCTTCTTGGTGAGCGGTCGGCGTATCGGGGGCCCGCGAAATGCAGATCCATCTCCGCCAGCTCGTCAAAGACGGGCTCGGTGGGCTTGCCGTCGTCCGAGTTCCCGGCGCGGGACTTCTCTTCCGCCTGGACCTTCCGCTCCTCTTCGTAGGAGAGATCGTATTCATTGCAGAGCCAGAGCTCCAAATGAAAGCCCATGCGCTTGAGCGCCTGGATCCAGGTATGGCGACAATTCTGCGCCAGCTGCCAATCCGGCAGCGGGAAGCGCTCCATGTTCCAGCCCTTTTCCGTGCTGAGATCGTAGTATTTCGACATCCAGCCGGGCTCCAGGCCGATCAGGTCGCAGGGGATGCCCTCCTGGCGGAAGCGGGAGGCATTCTCCAGGACCTCGGCGTCGTTGGCGGTGTCGCGGCAGATGAACCAGAGGCCGAAGGCCCACTCCGGCGGAAGCTGCGGGCGTCCCGAGAGCGCGGTGTACTGGCGCAGGCAGTCCTTGAAATCCGTTGCGGCGAAGACATAGAAGTCCACCACCGCGCGCTCGTCCTTCCAGCCAAAGCGGTCGGCGTGCGTCTTTGCCATGTCGAAGATCACGCAGTGCGTGGAATTCACCACCACGCCGTAGCCCTTCGTGGACATAAAGAAGGGCACGGGGCAGTAGGAGGAGACATTGGAGACCCAGCAGATCGCCTTGTGTCCCCGGTGATAGAGGTGCTTTCGGGTCTGGTCGCCAAAGCCCACCCAGTCCTCGTCCTCCTGCGCACGGAAGCCCACCTGCGCCGCCTTGCGCCCCAACAGCGCATCCGTCATCTCCAAAAGCGTCTCGCCCGCGCCATTCTGGCAAAGGAGCATCCCCCTGGCGTCACACTGGACACTCAGGGCGCCACTGGACCACCTCCAGCCGCCGTCCGCAAGCTTCTCGGGGGCGACCTCCAGGGGCTCGAGCTCCTGGAGGAAGTGGTAGCGGTTCAGCCCCGTGCCCTCGAATTCGCGGTACTGTGGGAAGAGCTGGATGCGCGCCAGGGTAGGCGTGAGGAAGCGGACCTGAAGGCGGCTGCCCTCGGAGGTAGTGAAGACGGAATCCATGGGAAAAGAAGGCTTGGACCGGGAGAAGAAAGGGGGTTCGGTGCGTCGTGGCGTCAGGGGGTGGTCTACACGTGCTCCATGTCGGGCCAGCAGAGAGGCAGGGGGAAGGCGCGGCGCCAGAAGGGATTGGGGTCATGGAGGAGCGCCTTTGGGGTGCCGGGTCCAAAGAGGAGCACCGGCAGTTCCACGCGCTTGAGGGTGACCGTGGGCGCCTCCTGGGAATCGGCGATCTCGAGCCCCTGGGCAGTGCCGGCAATCGCGACCGTCTCGGAGTCTTCGCCGTCGTCCACATGAATCACCACGCGGTCATTCCAGCCCTGGAGACGCTCCTCCAGCCAGGGACGATAGGCCTCCAGGGTCTCCTTCAGCAGGTTGACGCGGAATTGCACGGTGGTCCAATGGCTGGTCTGGGCGTAGCGCTCCAGCATCTCCTCCAGGGGGCCATCGCACTCGGCAGGCGGCACACAGGCCGTCCAGGCGCCAGTCTGGAGGATATACCGGACCACCTTCTCCACGCCCTCCACGCAGCCGCCGTATTCCACCAGGGAGCGATTCCGCAGGATGGCATACGCGAAGGCGCCCTGTGGGGACTCCCAGAGATACGTGATGCGACCGGGCTTGGAGAAGATGGGCTTCAGCTCCTCCAACGAGTCCTTGGGGGCGTAGACGCCGGCGGCCGCACGGGCCTCCAGAATCCGCCGGGCGTCCTCTTCGGCGCCGCGGTATTCCCGGAAGTCCAGGATGGTGGGTTCCTGGTCGTGGGGCAGGAAACGCAGCATGGCGGGATCCAGATCCAACGTCCGCGTGCAACCACAGTGCTCCCAGCCATAATGGCCATACCGCAGACGATCGCCACCCAAGGCCGACAACGGAATGCGCTGCTTCCGCATCTCCGCCACACACGCCTTCATCAATTCGCTGAAGACGCCGTGCTTCCGGAAGGCGGGATAGCAGTGCACGTGGCCTATGCCACCATACACGATCTCCGTCTTGCCAATGCGCAACCGACGGGGGACCATCATCAGGCCACCCGCCATCTTGCCGTCCACAAACGCCAAAAGCCAGTGCTTCATGGCCTCGGGAGTGGGATTCACGGACGAGGGATCAAAGTCCTCAAAACGAAGATGGGCGGGAGTGTGCGTGCGGAAGCTGGCCACCACTTGGTCGGTGACCTGCGCGTAGTCAGCGGGAGAACCAGGACGAATCAACATAGAAACGAAGAAAAAAGGAGGAAGGAGGAAGGAGGAAGGAGCCAGGGCTCCAAAAAGGAGGAAGGAGGAAGGAGCCAGGGCTCCAAAAAGGAGGAAGGAGGAAGGAGCCAGGGCTCCAAAAAGGAGGAAGGAGGAAGGAGCCAGGGCTCCAAAAAGGAGGAAGGAGGAAGGAGCCAGGGCTCCAAAAAGGAGGAAGGAGGAAGGAGCCAGGGCTCCAAAAAGGAGGAAGGAGGAAGGAGGAAGTTAGGCCAGGGTTTCGCAGGCGAAACCCCGCGCCGGAATCTACCGGCGCGTGCGCCGAGCGGCGCCGAGTGC
>CAVDSU010000044.1:0-15152 GCA_963611685.1 bacterium | reverse complement strand
GTAATTCGCCATTACCCGGCTTCGTTTCACCAGCATTCGCTGGTTCAGCTACGCCGGGGCGTTTTGCCGCGGCAAAACGGTGGCTAGTGGCTAGTTTGTGCGGTCGCTGCGCCACTCCCGCGGCGGAAGTGTGCGTGCGCCTGCGTGGGTTCCCGCTCAATTATTACCATTTCGCTAGAATTGTCATTGCGGAACTGGTTTTGACACTGTAGATTATTTGCGTTCCGTTCCGGCGGAGGGCTTATCCCAGGTGGGAGGGTCTTTCCTGCTTCGGCCCATTGCCCTCAGGATACGGGATTTGCCTTTTTTGTTTTTAAGTTGCATTCATCCCTAAAAAAAAGGAACACACACGATGAAGAAACTTACCGCATTTCTGATGATGCTGGCTCTGGTTGCCTCTTTCAGCGTCATGGCCCAGGAAGCCCCCGCCACCGAGGAGGCCGCTCCTGCTCTCGAGACCGAGGAGACCTGCGATTGGCGTCCCTTCGTCAGCCTCTCTGCTGACTGGGCCACCAAGTACATGTGCGATGGAAAGGTTGTGAACCCCAACGCCATGGTCTTCCTCGACGCCTTCATCGAACTGAAGGGCTTCTATGTTGATCTGTGGGCCGCCATGGACATGAGCCACTACAACCGTCCCGACGGTGGCAGCTTCTCCTACAAGAATGACCGCCAGTATCGCGCCGAAGAGATCGACTATGTCATCGGCTACAACCACACCTTCGACATCTTCGACTTCTCTCCCGTGAAGTTCGACATCGCCTACAAGTACTTCCAGTATCCCCGCGCCTACTTCGATCGCGACGAGCCCCTGGACACCACCATCGCCCTGACCAACATCCTGCAGTCCTTCCAGGACGAGGATGCCAAGGACGCCCTGTCCATCGGCGTGACCTGGCGCCATGACCTGAACTGGCACACCAACTACTGCTGGTTCGACATGACCTACTCCCGCCAGCTGAGCGACAAGCTCTCCGCCTCTCTCTCCGGCAAGCTCTACTGGGGCACCAAGGACAAGATGCGCGCTGCCTACGATCTGAACCGCGACGCCATCAGCTCCTTCCAGCTGAAGGGCGCTCTGAACTACGCTCTCACCGAGAACATCTCCGTGGGCACCTGGGTTGACTGCGGCTGGGCCGTGGATCACGAGATCCGTGACGCCTGGAAGGCGAGCGACATCAACAACGAGGAGAACTTCCGCACTGGCGTCAACGTCTCCTTCTGCTTCTAGTAGCTAGCGTTCCCAGATTCGAAAAACCGCGGTGGCGAAAGCCATCGCGGTTTTTTTGTGCCCAGCGGAAGACAACATTAGTACCTAGCAATTAGTGGCTAGTGGCTAGCCTATAAGGTGCCTGCGGCGCTCTTCCGCCGTCCGGCGGTACTAGCGCACCAATATGGGTGCGCTTGGCGCACGCGGTGGCTAGTGGCTAGTCTATAAGGTGCCTGCGGCGCTCTTCCGCCGTCCGGCGGTACTAGCGCGCCAATATGGGCGCGCTTGGCGCACGCGGTGGCTAGTGGCTAGCCTATAAGGTGCCTGCGGCTGGTCGATTGCTTGTGGCATTCCCGTAGCCATGTTTATTGATTGGGCGGAAGCCAACCAAAGGACGGAGGGGCTTGCGCCCCCCGTGCCCCCCGTTCCGGGGCTTAAGCACCGGAACGCCACGGCGTAGCCGAGCCATTTCCCAATTTACGGGTATTCCGCATTCGGGGTCATGCGCTATATTATCCGGGTTTTCCCGGCGGCGTTTTTTCATTGCGTAGGCGTGTCCGAGTGTCTCGGTTGCGTTCTTTTTGTGTGATGATGCGCTGTCAATCATCGCAGACGTCTTGGAGCGGGTCTGTTGAGGACCCGCTTTCTTTTTATCCGCATCAAACGACGGAGGAGGTTTGGAACTATGAGCAAGACCACAGACGAGCAGAAGACTCGGAATCAGTTGATCGCGCATTTGGCCAGTGTCCGTGGCGTGAGCCGTGAGGAGCTGGTGGCCATGTTGGAGCGCACGTTGCGGGAGGCCGCGCGTCGTGCGGTTCGGAATTATCAGAATGTCGACGCCAAGATTGACGAGCGTGGCGGGATTTCCTGCGTGGCGCATTTGATGGTTGTGGAGAAGGTGGTGGATCCCTCCTTGGAGATCTCTTTGGAGATGGCGCGCACCAAGTTCCCGGATGCCCAGCTGGGCATGGACATCGCCTGGGACATCGAGGTGAAGGAGTTCGGCCGCATTGCCTCCCAGCTGGGCCGACAGGTCTTCACCACCAATCTGCAGGAGGCCGAAAAGCGCCACGTGGTCTCGCAGTTCACGGGGCGCGAGGGACAGCTCTTCAACGGGACGGTCTCCCGCCGTGACAAGAATGGCGTGTGGGTCACCATTGAGAACACCGAGGCGTTGATGCCCCCCAAGGGCTGCATCCCCGGCGAGCAGTACGAGGTTGGCGACCACGTGACGGTGCTGCTGAAGTCCCTGAATCCCGACAAAGGCGGTGCGGGTCTGATTGTGAACCGCTCCAGCCCGGAGTTCGTCGTGCGGCTCTTCGAGCGCGAGGTCAGCGAGATTTCGGACGGCACCGTGGAGATCAAGGGCGTCGCCCGCGAGCCCGGCTACCGCACCAAGATCGCGGTTTCCAGCACGCAGTCCAAGGTGGATCCCGTGGGCGCCTGTGTGGGCATCCGTGGCGCCCGTGTCCGGATGATCGTCAGCGAGCTGGGCGGCGAGAAGGTGGACATCATCAACTGGGATCCGGACATCCGGGTCTATGCGGAGAATGCCCTGAAGCCCGCGAAGCTGGCGAAGGTCTTTGTGGAGGAGCAGGAGGACGAGAAGATCCTCCAGGTCCGCGTTGCCGAGGACCAGCTCTCGCTGTCCATTGGCAAGAAGGGCCAGAATGCCCGTCTGGCGGCGAAGCTCTTGGGCTGGAAGATCAACATCGAGCGCGTGACCGCCGAGGAGCCCACCCAGGAGGAGACCATGGAGCAGAAGATCCAGGCCGCCGCCGGCGTGTTGGCCGAGGCCACCGGCGTGCCCCAGGAGACCGCGCTGCTGCTGGTCGCCAACGGCTACCACTCCGTGGAGGGCCTCCGGGAGGCCACCGTCCAGGAGCTGGCCGAGATCGACGGCGTGGGACAGGAGACCGCCGAGAAGATCGTCTCCGCCCTGGCAGCGGAGTAGCCCCCCGTCCCCGTCGCTCCGGCGGGTGCGTCCACCGATGCGCTCGCCGCGGGTGAGCCCCTTTTTTCGGCGCCTGTGGCCGTCGTCGCGTACGCCCGCGAATGGCATTTGCGTCGTGTTGCGGAGGGCGGGGAGAGAGGAGTCGAGGAGGCCGGCGTCAGTCCGTCCTATTCGCTTTTCCTTTTCCTTTTCCTTCCGTCTGACTTTTTCCCGGCTAGTGCACTTTCAACGATAAAATGGAGAATAGAAGCTGATATGTCTACGAAGATACGCGTCAATCAACTGGCTCGGGAGCTGGGCATGGAGAGCAAGGAGATGGTGGAGTTCCTGCAGAAGGAGGGCTTCACCTCCGTGCGGAGCCACTCCAGCACTCTCGAGGAGGAGGAGGCCGAGCTGATTCGCAAGCAGATTTTGAATGCGCGGAAGGAGGCGCAGGAGGCCCGTCGCGCCGCCTCTGCGCCCGTTGCCGCGAAGCCGGCGGCTGCTGCGCCTGTCAAGGACGACGAGGAGTCGTTGGAGGAGTCGTTGGAGGAGGAGAGTGCGCCGGGCGAGATCCACCTGAAGACCCCGATCACCGTCCGGGATCTGGCTGCCGCCCTGAAGATGAAGCCCAACGAGGTGATCATCCAGCTGATGCAGCTGAACATCTTCGCGGCGATCAACCAGGTCTTGGAGACCGAGACCGTGGAGAAGATTTGCGAGCGCAACGGCAAGAAGTTCGTGCAGGAGCGCCGGGAGAAGGGCAACCACCCGGTCTTTGAACGCAAGGCGTCCGCCATTGCCGCCGCCGCGCAGGATGGCCGTCCCCGCAAGAAGGTGGGCCGTCCCCCCGTGGTGGTCTTCATGGGCCACGTCGACCACGGCAAGACCACGCTGCAGGACTACATCCGGAAGACCCGCGTGGCCGCCGGCGAGGCGGGTGGCATCACCCAGGCCATCGGCGCCTCCGTGGCGCAGTATGGCGACCAGACCATCACCTTCCTGGATACCCCCGGACACGCCGCCTTCACCGCCATGCGCGCCCGCGGCGCCAATGCCACCGACATCGCGGTGCTGGTCATTGCGGGACCCGAGGGCTGCATGCCCCAGACCATCGAGGCCATCCACCATGCGCAGGCAGCGAAGGTGCCCATCATCGTCGCCATGACCAAGTCCGATCTGCCTGGCTGCGACAAGGACCGCGTGCTGCGGCAGCTCCAGGAGAACGGCATCCAGCCCGAAGACTGGGGCGGCGATACCGCCGTGGTCGCCTGCAGCGGCGTCACGGGCGATGGTGTGGACGAGCTCCTGGAGCGAATCCTCTTGGAGGCCGAGATGCTGGAGCTCAATGCGGATCCCGAGGCGCCCTTCGAGGGCCTGGTGATCGAGGCGCAGATGGAGCCCGGCATGGGCCCCACCGCCAATATCCTGGTGCGCAACGGCGTGTTGCGGCAGGGCGACTGGTTCTCCTGCGGCAGCACCTACGGAAAGGCCCGCGCGCTGCTGGATACCCACGGCAAGCGCCTGGCGAAGGCGACCGCCTCCACTCCCGTGAAGATCATGGGCTACAACGCCGTTCCCGAGGCGGGCGACAAGGTGGTCTGGCAGTCCGATGAAAAGTCCGCGAAGGCGGCGGCCGACGAGGAGTTGCAGCGCAAGCGCCAGGAGAGCGCGGGCGACCAGAAGGCCTTGACCATGGAAGAGGTCATGAAGCGCCTCACCGATGCCCGCAACGACAGCTCCGTGGTGGAGATGAACCTGGTGTTGAAGACCGACGTCCGCGGCTCCCTGGAGGCGATTTCCGAGGCCATTTCCGGCATCAAGTCCACGAAGATTTCCGTGAAGATTGTGCACGGTGGCGTGGGCGAGATCACGGATTCCGACGTGATTTTGGCGGCGGCGAGCAAGGCGATCATCGTGGGCTTCCACGTGCGCGCCATGCCCAGCGTGAACCGCACTGCCAAGCAGAAGGGCGTGGAGATCCGCTTGTACTCCATCATCTACGATCTCTTGGACGACCTGGAGGACGTCATGCGCGGCCGCCTGACGCCCGAGACCAAGGAGAATCTCTTGGGCGAGGCGCAGATCGCGCAGGTCTTCAACATCTCCAAGACCGGAAAGATCTGCGGTTGCCGCGTGACCTCCGGCCTCATCAAGGTGAACCAGAAGGCGCGTGTCTTCCGCCAGGACACCCAGATCTACTCCGGACTGGTCGCCTCCCTGAAGCACTTCAAGGAGGACGTCCGCGAGATGAAGGCCGGACAGGAGTGCGGCATCCGCCTGGACAACTTCGAGGACTTCGAGGTCGGCGACCGCATCCAGGTCTTTACCGTGGAGAAGATCCTCCCCGAGCTCTAGTCGAGAAGACTCCCTCTCCCACCCTACCACATTCTCTCACTCTTTAGCACACTCCGATCCCCCATGGGCGCAGAAGACCGCATTTCCCGATTGAACTCGCAGATGCTCCGGGAGCTTGGGATGCTGGGCGAATCCCTGATTCGACCCGACATTCCCGACGCCCTGGTCACCTTCGTGGGCGTGGAGCTGGCCAGC
Source organism: bacterium (assembly GCA_963611685.1). Classification (GTDB taxonomy): domain Bacteria; phylum Verrucomicrobiota; class Lentisphaeria; order Oligosphaerales; family Oligosphaeraceae; genus UBA1724. The sequence goes on along the minus strand of CAVDSU010000044.1, from coordinate 9,453 downwards.
AATCTCCGCACGGCCAATGTCTTCGTCTCCGTCTACGGCAGCGCCGCCGCCAAGCGCCGCGCCCTGGAGCTCCTCCAGCGCCGGCGCGTGCAGCTGCAGGACGGCATCGCTCGGAAGATGGTCATGAAATACACGCCCGTGCTGCACTTCAAGCTGGACGAGACCGCCGAGAAGGCGCAGCGGGTGATGTCGATCCTCCAGGAGCTGGATCTCCCGCAGGAGAACAGCAAGGGCGCGGCTACGGCTCCTGCGTCTCCGGAGTCGGGCGAATAGAGAGTGGTGGCTTGATTTTCGCGAGGAGTGATCGATTGCCATGTCAGACGATAGGAAGCATGACGGCATTTTGGAGGCCCGTGGGCGGGTCCGGGATCCCAATGGCCTGCATTTGAAGGTGGCCAGCGAGGTCTCCCGTGCCTGCGCAAAATTCCCCTCCACTCGCGTCACGATTGCGGCGGGGGAGGGCGGACGCGTCGCCGACGCCCGCAGCCCCCTGGCGCTTTTGACCCTCGGCGCCCCCGCAGAACAGCTCCTGGTGATTGCGGCGCAGGGACCCGAGGCCCAGGCGGCGTTGGCGGCCCTGGAACCCTATATCCTCCTGGAAAAGGCCCCCGCTCCCGTGATCCCATGAAGCGCGCGGAACTGCTGGCCATCCTGGAGTCCCTCGATATGCACCCCAGCAAGGCGCTGGGGCAGAACTTCCTGGTGGACGACAACTGCCTGGACGCCCTGGTGCGTGCCGCCTCCCCGCAGCCCGGCGAGGCGCTCCTGGAGATCGGCCCCGGCACCGGCGTGCTCACCCGGCGGCTGTTGGAGTCGGGCGCCCGACTCACCTCCGTGGAATTCGATTCCCGGCTGGCGGGGTATCTCCGGCGGACTCTCGGCGAACAGTATCCCGAGACCTTCCGGCTCCGCGAAGAGGACGCCTGCAAGACCGATTTCGATGCGCTCTTCCCGCAGGGACAGCCCTATCGCGTGGTGGCGAATCTCCCCTATTCCTGCGCCTCCGTCCTCCTGGCGCACCTGGCCTCCGCAAAGAATCCGCCGCGCGCCCTCCATGTGCTCCTCCAGAAGGAGATGGCTGAGCGACTCGCCGCAAATCCCGGCACCGCGCAATACGGCGTCTTGACGGTGCGCCTCGCCTTCCGCTATATTGCGAAGATCGCGCGGCAGGTCCCGCGCGGCGTCTTTTTCCCGCCGCCGGAGGTGGATTCCGCCTTCCTGGCGCTGGAGTCGCGTCCGGAGCCCCTGGGCGCCCCCGCGCTTCTGGAAAAGGCGGGCCGGCTGGCGGGCGCCGCATTTGCGCAGCGCCGGAAGCAGGCGCGGCGGCTCCTGGAACCCCTGATGCCCGGCGTGGACGTCGCCGCGGCCTTGGAGTCCCTCGGGCTGCCCGTTACCGCACGCGCGGAAGTCCTCTCTCCTCAACAATACGTGAAACTCGCGGAGATGATGCCATGAATACCCTATTGGACGGTTTTTTGTATAGTGACAGCGTGGGTAGGGGCATTACGGTGGCTCTACTTGCCTGCAACGCCTACCTCTGGGCGTGCGTCATCGCCAAAATCTTCCAGATCTTGGGTGCGCGCAAGGCGGAGAGCCCCCTGATGGAGCGCATGAAAAAGTATGGCAACGCCACCTACAAGATCCTGGGGGACTTGGATCACGATCGGTCGCTGAGCGGTCCTGTCGCTGCCCTGGGGCGCACCGTGACGAATGCAATCCTGGAGCTCCTCCGTCTCACCCCGCAGCAGAAGTATGCGTTCTTCTCCGAGGGCGTCCTCCCGCGGGCTCTCACGGAACGGGAGATGGAGCGCATCCAGGCCGCCATGGAGGATGAGATCAGCAAACAGAAAACCAACTTGGAGGAATCCCTCTCCGGGATTGCGACCCTCATCACCATCGGTCCCATGCTGGGACTCTTCGGGACGGTCTGGGGCGTCATGGCCACCTTCGTCGGAATCGTCAACAATGGCGGACGACCCGATATCCAGGCAATCGCCCCCGGCATCGCCGGCGCATTGCTCACCACCGTGGTGGGACTCTTCGTGGCAATCCCCGGCACGGTCGCCAATAACGTCATCGTCTCCCGGGTCGACGAGGCCGTGCAGAAGATGGAGAACCTCCGGGACAATCTCCTGACCTCACTCCTGCTGGCAAGGACCGCACAATCCGCCGCACAGCCACCGCAGACCCGCACGGTTGCCGCCGCCGCCGCTGCACCGTCGCAGCAGCCCGCATACCCGCCGCAAGCGCAGTTCCCGGGCCAGCCCACACAGCCTGCGGCGGCGCCCTACGTCGCCCCACAGCCCGCCATGACGCCGACGCCGGCGCCGACGAATGCCCCGGCGCCTTTTGCGGCGCCTGTCGCCAGCGATACCGCGGTGGAGATCTCGCTTTCTGAGAATCCGGAAGGAGGGAGCCCGGAGAACCATGCTTATTAGGAAGCGCCGCAACCGGGGTGAGCGCAGGATCAAGGCGGAGGTCAACATGACCCCCCTGATGGACCTCACGTTCACCCTGCTGATCCTCTTTATTATCACGGTCCCGATCCTGGACTACAAGACGGACGTGACGCCCCCCGCCATGAATACGGAGTCCACGCTCCCGGAGAGCGATCCCCTGGCGATCCAGGTGACGCTGGACTCCCAGGGGCTCTGCGCCATCAACGGCGAGCCCGTCGCGCCCTCGGATCTGGAGACGCGGATGCGGCAATACAAGGACCTCGGCCGCACGAGGGTGCGCATCCGCGCCAGCGGCGAGCGTCCCTACGAAGAGATTATCATGCTCCTGCGCCCCGCAAAGCACTGCGGCATGGAGGTGCAGTTGGAGACGGTGGCGGAGTAGCCGCCCCGGCGCAGCGCAGCCAAGCGATTTTATGTCCCGGGAGGAGTCAAAAGCGAGCAGGGTGGCGGACGCCGCGCGGTTGCCGGCGTCGCCCGGATTCATGGCGCCCGGCACTCCGGAGATCCATTCGCTGACGCTCTTGAATCACCTGCCGCTCTTCCATTGCGTCGCCGCAATCCTCAGCGGCGCGCTCCTGGCGACCGCCTTCCCGCCCCTGGAGTGGTCGCCCATGGCATTCCTGGGGCTGCTGCCCTATCTCGTATGCCCACAGCCGCGGCGCTTCCGCTGGCGGCTCCTGGGGGCCGCGCTGTTGGGATACACGCATTTCCTGATTTCGCTGTGGTGGCTCAACAGCGTGGGCTTCGGCGCCGGCGCGCTCCTGGCAATCCCCTGCGCGGTCTTCCCCGCGCTCTGGGCACTCTTCTGGGGGGCATTCCTCTGGCGGCGAAAGCCCCGGGAGGAAATCCCCATGGACTTCCGGCAGCGCGCCGAGGCCTTCCCGGAGACCGCCCCCGCACACCGCCCCGGCGCGGATCTCGCGGTCTTCCCCACTCCCCGCGCATTCCTGCGGGCGGCACTGCTCGCCGCCGCACTCTGGGTCTCCCTGGAGTGGATCCGCGGATGGATCTTCACCGGCTTCCCCTGGAATGCCCTGGGCGTCTCGCAGGCATTCTCCCCCGTACGACTCCTGGCGACGCTCGCCGGCGCATACGGGATCTCCTTCTTCCTGGTCTGGAGCAACCTGCTCGTGGCGGGACTCCTGGTCCGCCGGGAAAAGGCACTCCTTCCGGCACTCCTTGCCTCGGTCCTCTTCCTGGGCGGATGGTGCCTCCTGGAACACGCACGAGTCCTCCCCCTCGAGACGACGCCCCTCCGCATCACGGCCATCCAGGGGGATGTCCCCGAATGCCGCGAGGCGACCCCCGAGGAGGTCCAGCTCGCCTGGGACCGATACTCCTCCCTCACCCGCCAGGCCGCTTCCACAGACGCCACCGATCTCTTCCTCTGGCCCGAGGGCGCACTACCCATCCCCCTCACTACCCCCGCATATGCACAGGGACTGCGCGACCTCCTCGCACAACTCCCAAAGCCACTCCTCCTGGGCGCCCTGGATGTCCGCGAGGGACTCGTCCCACCAGACCAGGAGCCGCCCGTCTTCAATTCCGCATTCCTTCTCCAGAGGGACTCCGCCGTCCTCGCACTCCCCCGCGCCCGCCGACAGGACTACTACGACAAGACACACCTGGTGCCTTTCGGAGAATACGTCCCCTTCTCCCAACAACTCCCCTGGCTCGTGGAGGCACTGGGAATGGGACGGGATCTCACGCCCGGCAAAAATGCCACGCTCTTCTCCCTGGAACGCGCCGACGCCACCACGGTCCTCTGCGGAATGAATATCTGCTTCGAGGACGCATTCCCCGAAATCTCCCGGGAATTCACCCGGAAGGGCGCGCAGCTCCTGGCGACCATCACCAACGACTGCTGGTATCGACACTCCTGCGGCGCACGACAGCACCAGGCACAGGCCGTCCTCCGCGCGGTCGAAAACCGCCGGCCACTCCTGCGCTCCGGAAACAACTCCCATACCTGCCTCATCTCCCCCAAGGGAGAAATCCTGGACCCCATCCAGGCCGACGACACGCCCTTCACCCCAGGATACCAGACCTACACCATCTACCCTACACGCATTGACGCCCCACGCACCCCCTACACCCACACCGGAGACGCCCTCCCTAAACTCACTGCCCTCGCATGCCTCCTCGCACTCGCGAACGATGCCATACGAGGCATCCGCGAAAAACAACGGATGAGGGAGAGGTTGGGGAAACATTTGTAACTCGTTGTAAAAAAAACTTATGCTATCTTGTGAAAATTCGGTTGTTGGAAAAACGCTATGACCCAAACAACTCCCTGTCTCCCTCAAGATCTTAACAAGCAATAAGACATGAACGGAAAATTCAACGAAAACACCAGGGTGCAGATCAAGCGGACGATGAGTGAAGAGGATGTCAAACTCAAGCTGATTACCCCTGCCATTGAGGGGCGTGGTTGGGATAGGATGACGCAGATCAATATGGAGGTCACGCCTGGCAGGATTGTCGTTCGTGAACAGTGTGCGCAACGCGACAAGAAGTCGGCAATACGTGTGGATTACCTGCTGTCTTATAAGCCGAACCTCCCTCTGGCTATTGTTGAAGCAAAAGACGACGCCCATAGCGTGGGGGATGGCATGCAGCAGGCGATTGGATATGCGGAGATGTTGGATGTGCCCTTTGTTTACAGTTCCAATGGTTCGGGTTTCTTGGAACACGATATGAAGCGCGGGACGGAGCGGGAATTGCGCATGGAGGAATTTCCTTCGCCGGAGGAGCTTTGGCAGAGATATAAGGGTGAGGAGCAATTTACTTCTGAACAGGAAGAGCTTGTTACGTCGCCTTACTACTTTCAACAGGATGACAAGAAGCCGCGCTACTATCAGCGGATTGCAATCAATCGGGTGGTTGAGGCTGTTGCTCGGGGGCAGAAACGTATCCTTCTTGTTATGGCGACGGGCACCGGAAAGACCTACACGGCCTCTCAGATTATTTACCGCTTGCGGGAATCCGGCAGCAAGAGGAAAATCCTGTATTTGGTGGATCGCAACTACCTCGTTGATCAACCAATGCATAAGGATTTTAAGCCCTTTGCAAAGATCATGACGAAGGTGGAGGAAAAACAGCTGGATAGCTCCTATGAGCTATACATGTCCTTGTATCATCAGCTGGCTGGCGATGAGAAAGAGGAGCCCTTCCGTAAGTTTAAGCCGGATTTCTTTGATTTGATCATCGTGGATGAGTGCCATCGCGGGAGTGCGTCGGAGGACTCCTGCTGGCGGAGGATTCTCGAATACTTCCACTGTGCCACTCAGATCGGCATGACGGCTACCCCCAAGGAAACCAAGGAGGTATCCAACATTACGTATTTTGGTGAGCCCGTCTATACCTATAGCCTGAAGCAGGGCATCGACGATGGCTTCCTAGCTCCCTATAGGGTAGTACGCGTGAATATTGACAAAGACGTAGAAGGATATCGCCCTTCGCCTGGGCAACGCGATATTTATGGCAATGAAATTGAAGACCGCGAATACGACATTAAGGACTTTGATCGGAAGCTCATTATCGATGAGCGAACGCAACTGGTCGCCAAGCGAATTACCCGCTTCTTAAAGGAGACAGACCGCTTTGCAAAAACCATCGTCTTTTGCGTGGATATCGATCATGCAGAGAGGATGCGACAGGCGCTTGTTAACGAGAATAGCGGTCTCGTGGCGCAAAATGCAAAGTATGTCATGCGGATTACGGGCGATAATAAGGAGGGCAAGGATCAGCTGGATAATTTCACGGCCGTGGATACTAAATATCCGACGATCGTGACGACCTCGAAATTGATGACGACCGGGGTGGATTGTGAGACCTGCAAGCTCATCGTGATCGATAATAACATTGGATCCATGACGGAGTTCAAGCAGATCATCGGACGGGGGACGCGTCTGAGAGAGGACTACGGAAAGATGTTCTTTACCATCATGGATTTCCGGAATGCCTGTAGACTCTTTGCGGATCCCGGTTTTGATGGCGAGCCTGATGTGGTCATCGAGGATCCCTCTGGGGATGGCGATGGTGATTTCGTTGTGAATGAACCAGATGGCATTTATGATCCTGGTCCTGATCCTGAGATCATAGCTATACCTCCTGACGATGTAACCCAGGCGCCTAAAAAGTACCGGGTGAGGGGCGTGGAGGTAGAGATTCTGAATGAGCGAGTGGAATATTACGATGGGAATGGCAAGCGTGTGACAGAGAGTCTGACGGACTACACCAAAAAGAACATTCTTGGTGAATATGCCACTCTTGATTCTTTCCTTAGGGACTGGAATTCTGACAAAAAGAAACAGGCCATTCTTGATGCGTTGCAGGATAGCGGCGTCCCCCTGGAGTTTTTGCGTGAGGTGGCAGGCAACAAGGGGCTCGATGATTTTGACCTCATCTGCCACATCGCCTATGACAAAGCACCCCTGACCAAGGCGGAACGGGCGAACAATGTTCGCAAGCGCGGATACCTTTACAGGTATTCCGGTGTGGCGCAGCAGGTCATCGGCGCTTTGTTGGACAAATACATGGACGAGGGGATTGGGGAAATTGAGAATCTGGAGATTCTCTCTATCGATCCATTCCGTCAGTATGGTGCACCCAAGAAGATTGCAGAGCTGTTTGGGGGCAAGGAAGGCTACATTCAGGCCGTTCGTGATCTGCAGAGGGAAATTTACGCAGCGTAGGAGTTTTTTTGCGGTATGAGCCTGAGTAATTTGGTTAAGCGGTTGCAGGATATCATGCGCAATGACGCGGGCATCAATGGCGCTGCCCAGCGCATTGAACAGATTGCCTGGAGCCTCTTTCTAAAGGTCTATGATGCCAAGGAGGATGATTGGGAGTTCTTTGACAAAAACTACGTCTCCATCATCCCAGAAGAGCTGCGTTGGCGGAATTGGGCCCATGACAATAAGGATGGCAAGGCCCTGACGGGCGACCAACTCCTCAATTTTGTGAACGGGAAGCTGTTTCCGACTCTCAAGTCCCTGGAAATCACGGAGAGAACCCCGGTAAAACAGGTTATTGTTCGCTCGACTTTCGAGGACAACAATAACTACATGAAGGACGGCATCCTGCTGCGACAGCTTATCAATGTCATTGACGAGGTTGATTTTGGGGGGTACGAGGACCGCCATGCCTTCGGCGAAATCTACGAAACGATTTTGCGCGATTTGCAGGGTGCAGGCAATGCCGGTGAGTTCTATACCCCGCGCGCGGTCACGGATTTCATGGTCCAGATGATCCAGCCGAAGCTGGGCGAATCCATTGCGGATTTTGCCTGCGGAACAGGCGGCTTTCTGACCTCTGCGCTGAAGGAATTGGGGAGACAGATAAATGATACCGGCGATAAGGCTGTCTACAGCACCTCGATTTATGGCATAGAGAAGAAGGCGCTGCCGTACTTGTTGTGCGTTACAAATATGCTGCTCCATGATGTCGATAATCCTCGCATTATCCATGGAAACAGTCTAGAAAAGAATGTGCGGGATTACACCGAAAAAGACCGCTTTGATGTCATTCTCATGAATCCGCCTTATGGCGGCAATGAGAAGGATGGCGTGAAACAGAATTTCCCCGCGGATCTCCGTAGCAGCGAAACCGCCGATCTCTTCATGGATGTCATCATGTACCGCATGAAGAAAAACGGTCGGTGCGCTATCATCCTACCGGATGGCTTCCTCTTCGGCACGGATAACGCCAAGGCGGCAATCAAGGCGAAGCTGCTTGCCGAGTTCAATTTGCATACCGTTATTCGCATGCCGCATAGTGTCTTTGCACCATACACCTCGATCACTACAAATATCCTGTTCTTCGACAACACGCATTCTACGAAGGAGACCTGGTTCTATCGACTGGATATGCCGGAGGGATACAAGAATTTCTCCAAGACGAAGCCCATGAAGCTGGAACACTTCGGCCCGGCGATGGAATGGTGGAAGGATCGCACGGAAATCTCCGTCGATGGCTTTGACAAGGCGAAGAAATACTCCGTTGAGGAGCTGAAAGCACGCGGCTACAATATCGATCTCTGTGGCTATCCCCACGAAGAGGAGACCATCCTCCCACCAAAGGAATTGATTCAGCAGTATCAGGAAAAACGCGCCAGCTTGAATGCAGGAATCGACCATATTCTCGCTCAGATCACGGATATCCTGGGCATCGACATTACGGACGAGGACGACAAATGACTGGACAGCAATTGAAAAATTCCATCCTCCAGATGGCAGTTCAGGGGAAACTCGTCTCACAAGACCCTAATGACGAGCCCGCTAGCGAACTCCTGAAACGCATTCGCGCAGAAAAGGAACGCCTCGTGAAGGAAGGTAAAATCAAGCGCGAAAAGAACCCCTCTGTTATCTTCAAAGGCGCAGATAACTTGCCTTATGAGAAGGTCGGAAATGAAGTGCGCTCCCTGGCAGATGAGGTCCCGTTTGATATTCCTGATTCCTGGGAGTGGGTGCGCATTCGTTCCTTGGGAGAGATTGTTCGAGGTAGCGGCATAAAACGAAATGAAACAGTCCAGCGGGGGCTTCCGTGCGTTCGCTACGGGGAGCTCTATACAACCTATCAGACATCGTTCACTTCAGCTGTTTCATTTGTTGCCCCTAATCTCTACGAGAAATGCAAGCATTTTTCGTGTGGTGATGTGCTTATGACTCTTACTGGCGAGAATAAGCCGGATATAGCTAAAGCGGTAGCGTATTTGGGAAGCGAGCCGGTTGCCGCAGGCGGAGATCTTGCCTTTTGGACTCAGCATGGCATGAACCCGCTTTTCCTTTCATACATTATGGCTTCGCCGTACATAATCGGTCGCAAAGTAGCTTTAGCAACCGGCGACATAATCGTTCATATTTCAGGAGAAAAGTTGGGAACGATACTGCTTCCAGTACCGCCGCTTACCGAGCAAGAAAGAATAGTAGCACGTATTCAGGAAGTTGAACAGGTTATTGAGGATTACGCTCTTAAGGCAACTGTCCTCCAA
>CAVDSU010000043.1:0-15252 GCA_963611685.1 bacterium | reverse complement strand
AAGCGGAGCGCAAGCGGAGCGCAAGCGGAGCGCAAGCGGAGCGCAAGCGGAGCGCGCCGCTTTCCGCGCCGAGAGCGGCGCGTTCAAGCGTCGCGCTCTTGCTTGTGTTCATGCTGTGCTGTGCGGCGTCCTGTATCAAGGGAGGGGTTTCCTGAAAGTGTGTGGGTGGTGGGGGGGGGGAAAGGCGAACAATGTACCGCCGATTTCCCGTCACACTTAAAATTATCCCCAAACTTTCGAAAAAACCAAGCCCTCCCGAGAAAATAGTTCTTTAACCACAGAAGGACACTGAAACGGCTGTCGCCGACACGGAAGGGGTATTTTTTCTGTGTATTCAGTGGTAAAAAAATCTTCCGTGCCTTCCGTGGTTCATAACCAACCACCGAATGCACAGAAACGGCTGTCGCCGCACACGGAAAGGATATAAAAAAATACCCCTCCGTGTGCTTCCGTGTCCGCGCCAGCGGCTTCCGTGCCTTCAGTGGTTAAAAAGTCTTCCGTGGTTCGTATTTTTCCCTCTACTCGATTTCCAGGAATTTTGGGGCGACGGCGAGGTTATCGATGCCGTCGGGGGTGATGGCGACGGTGTCTTCGATGCGGATGCCTCCCCAGGTGGGGTCATAGAGTCCGGGTTCCACGGTGACCACGTTTCCCGCCACGAGGGGGGTGGGGTTTCCGGGGGAGAGGTGTGGTCCCTCGTGGATTTCGAGTCCCACGGAGTGTCCCAGTCCATGGAAGAAACCGCGGTAGAGTCCGGTGGCCTCGTCGCGTTGCCGTGGGAATCCCTGTTCCTCGAAGTATCGTGCCGCGGCCTCATGGACCTCCTTTCCGGTGACGCCGGGGCGCAGGCTCTTCAGGGCGTGTTCCTGTGCCTCCAGGACGGTCAGGTATGCCTTCTTCACGATGTCGGGCGCCCTGCCCTTCACGCGGGTGCGCGTCAGGTCCCCGAAATATCCCGTATGCTGATCGCGGGGGAAGATATCCATGACGATGGGCTCATTCGCCCTCAGGGGGCCGGTGCCGGACTGGTGGGGATCCGCGCCCTGGACTCCGGGGGCGGTGATGGTCCCCTGCGCCAGCCCGCCCTTCCGGGCGATGGCGGCGTCCACCTCTCCGCGCAGCTCCTCGGCCGTGAGGATGTGTCCGCCGAGAACCAGGAATCCCTCGGCGTCCACGGTGGACTGGCGGAGCATTCCGTCGGCCTGGGCGAGTCCCGCCTCCGCCAGCCGTTCTGCGGCGCGGACCGCCTCGATCTCGCGAGGGCTCTTCACCTGTCGTTCCGGCGCCAGCGAGGTCGCGGTCGTGAGGCTCACGCCGTTGTTGCGCAGGAGGTCTCCCAATGCCAGGGGGAAGGAGGCGGGGACCTCCCATTCCCAGACGCCGGTGCCGCGGCACACCGTTCGCACCAGCTTCACGAACCAGTGTTCGCCGGGCTCATTCGTGTCCTCCATGCCGAAGAATTCGGGGAGTCTCTGGACGTCGGCCACGGTCACCTGTGGGTGGCACTCCTTTTGGGCGCGTCCCAGCTCCAGGCAGCTGACTGCCGCGACGCGTCGGTCGCAGGTCTGGAAATACAGGAAGGGATCGGGTGCTGCGAAGCCGGTGAGGTACCACAGATCCGGGCAGCTCTCGCTGGCGGCATAGATGAGCTTGTTCTGCATTTACTTTCCTCGGGGGAATTTTTTGGCGAGCGTGACGCACAGCCAGGCGCCCAGGTAGACGGCGCCGGAGAGTTCCACGATGACGGCGCCGGGGGACTGCAGGAAGCTCCCGCGTCCCGCGGTGTAGGAGAGTCCGACTCCCAGGAAGCAGCACAGGAAGCAGAGGGCGGTCGCCAGCAGCATGATGGCGGGGATTTTCCGGGAGAGGAGCGTTGCGGTGGCCACGGGGAGGATCAGGAGTGCCATGCAGAGGATGATTCCCACCACCTGGGAGAGGATCACCACGGTGACCGCCACCATGAGCTGGAAGGCGAGCTGGGTGCGTGCGCGGGAGAGTCCGCGGAGCGTCAAGAGTTCCGGCTGGAAGGCGAGCGCCACGAAGCGGGAGTGCCAGAGATAGGCGCCCAGGAGCACCAGTGCATCCAGGATTGCGACGAGCTGGAGATCCTGTGGGGAGATCATGAGGATGCTCCCGAAGAGATAGCTGTTCAGGTCCGCGGCGTATCCGGGTCGGGCATTGGCGAAGGAGATTCCGACCGCCAGCCCCACCGCCCAGACGGCGGAGAGCACGGTGTCCATGCGGAAATGCCACCGAGTGGTCATGAGAGTGATCACCAATGCCACCACCACGCCCGCCACCAGCGCGCCCGTCCAGGGCGTCAGCCAGGGAAGGCGCGTCTCCAATGCGGGGAAGCACCCGGTCACATAGAGCACCACGCCCACGCCCCCCAACAGCGAATGGCTCACGGCGCCGACGGCGTAGCTGTCGCGCTTCAACACCACGTAGCATCCCACCACGCCGCAGCAGATGGCGGAGAGAACCATTGCCGCCAGCGAGCGCGCCAGCAGCGGCGACTGGAAGATCTCCTGGAGGAATTCCGTCATTTCCGCCCCTCCTTCCCGGAATGGGCGCATCCGGGATGCGCGCAGCAGGTTTCCGCGTTCTCGTGGGAAGAGTGTTCGTGGGCGGCCTCTCCCAGATGGGGTCCCGCGCAGGGGTCCTTCTGTTCGTCCCGCGCCACGGGGCATTCGTGATGGAAGATATGGACCCAATTTCCGGCATGGAGGTCGTCCTGGGAGACCTGCTGGATCTCGTGCATGTCGGCGGTATGGTTCACGCAGACCACGTGGGTCGCGAAGGGCTCCACCATCGTGAGATTATGGGAGACCATGACGATGGTGATGCGCTGGCTGAGCTCCTTGAGCAGCGCGTAGATGGTGGCCACTCCGGGGGCGTCCAGATTGGCGCCGGGCTCGTCGAGCAGCAGCAGTTCCGGCTGGGAGGAGAGCGCCTGGGCAATCAGGACCCTCTGGCGCTGTCCGCCGGACAAGGCGGCGAAGGGCTTCTTTGCGGCGTCGGCAAGCCCCACCTCGGCAAGCGCCTCCAGGGCGATCTGGCGGTCGCGCTTCCGGGGCCCCAGGAGAGAATATCGTTCCAGTCGCCCCAAAAGCGCGGTCTCCAGCACGGAGATGGGGAAGTGGTGGTCGAACTCCAGGGACTGCGGGACATACGCCATGCGCCGACGCGCCTCTTCGGGGGGCGTGCCGAAGATCCGCACGGCGCCGAACCGGGGTTCCAGCAGCCCCAGCATCAGCCTCAGGAGGGTGGTCTTTCCGCCGCCATTGGGTCCCACCACGATGGCGAAATCCCCCTGGGAGACCGTCAGATTGATGTTATGTAGCACCTCCCGTTCCTCGTAGCCGAAGCAGAGGTCCTGGATTTGCACAGCAGGGATACTCATGGAATCAAGGCAGAATCTGATACTCGCGCGCGATGGCCTCCGCCATTTCGCGGAGGCCCCGGGAGGCGTTTTCGGGAAGGGGGTCCAGGGGGACCACCCGGCATTTCAATTCGTCCGCCAAGACCCTCGCGGTCCGCGGAGAGAATTGCGGCTGCACGAAGATGGCGGGCACCCGCAGGGAGCGCGCCTCCCGGATGGTCTGGAGGAGTTCGCGGGGCGAGGGCTCCTTTCCCTCCTCCTCGATGGAGAGCTGCGTTATGCCATATTCCCCCAGGAAGTATCCGAAGGCGGGATGGTAGACCAGCACCGCCTTCCCCGAGAGCGGCGACAGCAGCTCCCGGTTCCGGTCATTCAGCGCCGCCAGGGAAGCGCGGTATTTCGCGAGATTTTCGCGGAAGGCGTCGGCGTGTTCCGGTCGTGCCGTGCAGAGGGCGTCGCAGGCATTCTTGGCGAAGCGGGAGAGATTGTCAAGGGAGAGCCAGACATGGGGATCCCGTCCGCCATCGGGGAAGGTCCGGAAGGCCATCTCGCGAGTGCCATCCACGACGGTCAAGGCGGGGAAGGTCTCCTTCAAGCGCGGCAGGAGAGTCTCTTCGAAGGGCGCGCCGATGGTGAGCAGGAGCTCCGCGCGCCCCAGGGAAGCGACGGTCCGTGCATCGGGCTGGTAGGTCTCCGGGCTGACGCCCGCGGGGAGCAGCACGCCCACCGACACCTCGCCGCCGCCGACACTCTCCAGCGCCTCCGCCAGGGGCGGGAGGGTCACATACACCGACAACGGCGCGGCCGACAGCATCCCCCACGACGACGCCACCACCAGGAGCGCCGCAAATACCGCCGCCGCCGCCGCGAAACGGGCTGTTCTTTCTTCCCGCGACATCTTCGGAACACCCCGGGGCTACTTCTTTTCGGGCTCGGAGAGCTCCGCCTGGAAGGTGACGGCGGAGAACTTCTCCTCCATCTCCCGGTAGTGCTTCTGCAGGTAGTTCACCAACGGCTTGGGCATGCACTGGCTGATGCGCTCGGCGTCCTCGGTATTGCATCCCAGGATGGCGTCGGAGACCTGCGCCAGCGTGATCTGCTCGGCGGGGCGGCTGAGGACGTAGTCGTAGGACTCGGGGGGATCCGCCTCGGGCTGCCGCTGGAGCACCAGTCCCGCGCGCGTCAGGCTCTCCAGGCAGAACTCCAGTTCGCGAATGGAGACATTGTGCGCCATGGCGAATTCGCCGGCATTCCAGAAGCCCTTCCCTTCCCGATAGCAGCGGCTGATGTCCTCCACGATGGCGATGCCCAAAAGGTGGTTTGCGCCGGCCTCAACGGGGAGCATCCGCTTGGTCTGGCGGAGCAGCCGCTGGTTCTGGGCGGCATAGCAGAGCTCCGCGCCCAAGAGCACCACCATCCAGCTGGCGTAGAGCCACGCCAGGAAGAAGGGCAGCGATGCGAAGGCGCCGTAGATGGCGTTGTAGCGCGCCAGGCCGATCTGCCAGTGGATGTAGACCAGCAGCACCGCGCCCCAGACAATGCCCGCCACCGCGCCGGAGAGCAGCGCGGGCCCCACATCCACGCGGGTGTTGGGCAGGAAGAAGTAGAGCGCCGCGAAGGCCAGCACCAGGCAGAGCACCAGGATCAGCTTCGCCAGCGCCTGCCCCATCCACGCCACCACGGGCGAGCTGGTGTGGAGCATCGCCGCCAGGGCGCCGGAGTTGATGAAGCTATTCAGGGAAAGCACCGCCGACAGCAAGATGGGCATCAGCAGAAGCACCACCAGATACTCGCTGAACTGCCGCAGGAGGGTGCGCCCGCGCTGGACGCACCAGATGTCGTTGAAGCTGCTCTCCAACTTCTGGATGGACATCACCACCGTGCACAACAGCGTGAGCACACCCACAATCCCCAACGCCGCAAAATTCGTCTTGTCCACGTAGGTAATCACCTTCAGGATGCCGTCCTGCACCGGCTCCGGCAACTCCGCCGCAAAGCCGGGACGCACGCGGTTGGCGGGATACGGGGACACCTCCACGGACCCCGGAGACGCAACCTCGGGCACAGCCTCGGACACAGGCACAGGCGCCGCCACGCCCTCGGCAGCTGCTGTTACCGCTGCCTCGGGGACCGCGGCGGAAGCCGATTTTTTCTCGGTGGTGGATTCCTTGGGGACCACTCGGTAGAGAATCTGCTCTTCGCCGGTGGCGGGATCCATCTGCACCAGGGTCTCGATGCCCAGGTGTCCCAGCAGCTGCTGCTGGAAGCCCATTCCCTTGCAGAACGAGAGGGCGATGGCGAGCACGGGGACCAAGGAGACCATGGTGATGTAGGTCAGCGCGCTGCTCTGGAGCGTGCAGCGGTCGTCGACCACGCCGCGGACCGCCACCACCATCAGGCGGCAGAAGGAGTATCCCCCGCGCTTCAGGAAGCGGAGCGCCTTGAAGTCGGCATTCCAGATCTTCTTGGTGAAGAAGTCCACCACGCTGCGGACCGGTCGGAAGGCCATCCAGCGTTCTAGGGAGTCGTCTGCCATTTCGGATTTTCTCCTTGTTTGGGGTGTGGGGAGCGAGAAGGGGGTGGGTGGATTTGCGGGCGCGGGTGTGTGTGCGCCGCGTTCAGATCAGGAAGAGGAGCCATCCCGCCACGGCGGAGCCGATGAGGGTCCACAGGACATTCGGCTTCCAGCGGAACTGTACGAAGAGCACGACGGCGAAGATCAGGACGCCCTGCCAGCAGACGCCGAAGTGCTCGCCGGCGCGCCAGAGCGCCTGCACGGGTGCGGTAAAGAGGGAGGTCTCCGCGAAGAAGATCACCGCCGCCGCAATGAGTCCCAGGGTCGCGGGTCGGATGCCGAAGAGCACGCCCTGCCAATGGCGGTTCTTCTCGAAGGAGCGCAGGAAGAGTCCGATCAGCAGTCCGAGGATCAGAGAGGGGGTGGTGACGCCCAGGGTGCCCGCCACCGCGCCGAAGAATCCGCCCTCCTGCTGGCCGATGTAGGTGGCCACATTCAGCCCCACGGGGCCCGGGGTCATCTGCGCCAGCGCCACGATGTCCGCGAATTCGCTGGCGGTCATGAGTCCCCGGCGGGTCACCAGCTCGTCCTGGAAGAAGGGGATCATGGCGTATCCGCCGCCGAAGGTGAAGAACCCGATCTTCACGAAGAGGAAATAGAGCGAGAGGAGATTCATTGGCGATCCTCCCCCGTGGCCTCAGGGGCCTCCCCCGCACTCTTCTTGCGCCGCCAAATCCAGAGGCACAGGAGCCACCCCAACACCGCGCTGACCACCAGCACCAAAACCGCATTGGCGCCCAGGAATGCCAGGCAGACGAAGGAGACCATCGCCACAATCCAGGTGAAGATGCGCCCGAGGCCCTCCTTGCCCTTGAAGACCTGCTTCGCCAGGCTCACGGAGGCATACAGGATCAGCGCGGCGACGCCGGCGCGCACGCCCAAAAAGAGATGAGAGACCGCCTCGTAGGTGCGGATCTTCGCCACCAGGCTCGCCAACACCACGATCGCCAGGAAGGGCGGCAGCACGGCGCCCGCAAGCGCGCAGATGGCGCCCAGCACTCCCGCCACGCGGTAGCCCAGCAGCACGCCGATGTTGCAGGCGATGATGCCCGGCATGGACTGCATGGCGGCGACGGTGTCCATCATCTCCTCGTCGGTGACCCACTTGCGCTTCTCCACCAGCTCCTCCCGCATGGCGGGGAGCATGGCGAGCCCGCCTCCCAGGGTCACCAGGGAGATGACGAAGAAGATTCGGAAGAGCTCACGCAATCGAAATGTCAGGGAGGGCTTCTCCATGGCGGGGACTTCGAAGGAGGAAGGAAGAAGGAGGGAAGGAGGAGATTCCCAAAAAGGAGGAAGGAGGAAGGAGGAAGGAGGAAGTTAGGCCAGGGTTTCGGCTCCGCCCGAAACCCCGCGCCGGAATTTACCGGCGCGTGCGTAAAGCGGCGCCAAGTGCGCCGCAAATGGGCAATGGGCAATGGGCAATGGGCAATGTGCAATGCGCAATGTGCAATGCGCAATGTGCAATGGGCAATGAATGGTACCGCCGGTAGGCGGAAGGGCGCCTGCGGCACCTTGCAAACTAGCCACTAGCCACTAATTGCTAAGTACTTACGGCGTTTGGAAAACGCCGTACCGCCGGTAGGCGGAAGAAGCTAGCAGGGGGTACGGGGGGCGGCAGCCCCTCCGTCCTTTGGGTATCCCGCAGGGCAGAAAACGCTCTAGGCGCTAGGCACGCGCCGCGCCCCAAAGCCGGTACCGTACCGCCTTCAGGCGGAAGGGCGCCTGCGGCACCTTGCAGGCTAGCCACCGGCGCCTAGCTACTAGTTCGGGGGGTACGGGGGGCGGCAGCCCCTCCGTCCTTTGGTTGGTATTCGGCTAGGGAAGAGCCGTCTTAGGCTAACCGCGCTTTCGAAGGCGGTTTATTCCGCCTTCGCGGGGAAAAAGCGGCACATCCCCCGCATAATGAAGGGCAACGGGCGGAACGGCGAGAGGCCGATTGCCTCTCCTCCTTGCTCCGCCGGTTGCCCGGGAGACCGGCGCCCGCCACATTTTCCGGGAAGGAAGGGTGGCGTCGCCGTCGCGAATGAGTGTTTTCCGGTGGTTCCGGATGTCGGCCTACAGGGAGGCCTTCTTCACGCGGTCAGAATACTCGCCGGTGCGGGTGTCGATGCGGACCAGGTCGCCCACGCCCACGAAGGTAGGGACGTTGATCTCGTAGCCATTCTCGATCTTGGCGGGCTTCAGGCAGTTGGTGGCGGTGTCGCCCTTGAAGCCGGGCTCGGTCTCGGCGATGACCTTCTCCACGAAGATGGGGAGGGTGATGTCGATGGGTCGGCCGTTGAAGAAGAGGATGGAGCACTCCATGTCGTCTTCCAGGAAATACTTGTTGCGGCCCAGGACCTTCTCGTCCACGCGGACCTCCTCGTTGTCCTGGTCCAGGAAGATGTAGACGCCGTCGCCCTCGTCGTAGGAGAAGTTGACGGTGCGCTCCGCCAGATCGGGCTGGTCGATCTTGTCGCCGGGGCGGTAGGCCTTCTCGGTGGTGGAGCCGCTGAGCATATTGCGCATCTTGCAGCGGTAGATGGCCTGGCCCTTTCCGGGCTTCATGAAGTCATATTCGGTGATGAGGTAAGGGTCGCCATCAATCTGGACCTTCAGACCCTTGCGCAAATCGGAAACATCGTACGGCATTGCAGTTTTCTCCTTACAGTTTACATTCTAAAAACTTAGCACGGTAGGAGAGACCGCCGTCGCCGGCAACCGGCACCCACATCGTGCGCAAATGCCTTAAAATAGTGCGATTATGAAAAATTTCAACCTATCTCCGCAGGAATGGGAGGGGGCCTGTCGGAGAATCCAGGAGCGTACGGGCCATGTCTTCCGGGATCCCGAATTATTGCGCCAGGCGCTGACGCATTCCAGCTACGCCGCCGAGTCTCCGCGCCCCGGCTGTCCCTGGAATGAGCGCCTGGAATTCCTGGGGGATGCGGCATTGCAGCTGGTGATCTCGCGGCGGCTCTTTCTGGAGATGCCGGATTGCCAGGAGGGCGAGCTGACGCGCGCTCGTTCGGTGTTGGTGGACGAGCCCGCCAATGCGCGCAACGCGGTATCCTTGGGGCTCCACGAGGCACTTCTCCTGGGGCATGGCGAGGCGCAGACGGGCGGTCGGCACCGTCCGTCGCTCTTGGGGGATCTCTTCGAGGCCTTCCTGGGGGCGGTGTTGCTGGACGGCGGGCTCCCCTGCGTGGAGAGGATCCTCCAGGACGTCTATCCCTCCTTGGCGGAGGCAGCGAAGCAGGCCGAGCAGGACGACAACCCGAAGGGCGCGCTCCAGCAGCGCTGCCAGGCGCTCTTCGTGAAGTCGCCCACCTACCGGCAGCTCTCCGCCACCGGCCCCAGCCACGCGCCGCACTTCCGGTGCCAGGCGGTCCTTCCCGACGGACGGGCCTTCGACGGCGACGGCACCTCCAAGAAGCAGGCGGAACAGGAGGCCGCGCGGAGTGCGCTGGCGGCACTGGACGCCGGCGCCGGCGACCATTCTTCCATTTCCGAGAAGGGCTAGCCATGGACACCCCCGCACCCAGGAACGTCATTTTGGACACCGACTGGTTCACCGACGTGGACGACGTCATGGCGGTCCGCGCGCTGATCCGCCTTCACCAGAGGGGCATCCTGCATTTATTGGGCGCCTGCATCAGCGCCGTGTATCCCCAGAGCGCGCGCTCCCTGGACGCCTTTTTGCAGGCGCACGGCGTGGATGTGCCCGTGGCCATCACCCGTGACGACCTGGGCTTGAAGACCCCGGGGCCCTCCTACCAGAAATTCCTCTCCGCCCTGCCCTCCAAATACGCGGGAAACGACGCCACGGAGACCCCGGTGCGCCTCTACCGGAGGCTTCTGGCGTCCTCGTCGACGCCGGTGGAGGTCCTCTCCATCGGGTTCGCCAACAACCTCGCCGCGCTGCTGGAGAGCCCCGGCGACGACCTCTCGCCTTTGCCTGGCGTGGAGCTGGTGCGCCGGAAGGCGTCGCATCTTTGGATGATGGCGGGCGCCTGGCCCGAGGGCCGGGAATACAACCTCTCCGGCGGCGACGACGGGAATCCCGCCATCGCCCGCGTCGGGAGCCTGGTGCTGGCGAAGTGGCCCGTCCCCCTCACCTTCCTGGGCTTCGAGGTGGGCTTCCCGCTGCTCTCCGGCGGAGACCTCCCGGAAGGCGACCTGCTGCGCCAGGCGATGGTCGCCTACCAGCAGACGCCCGGATACAACCTGGGCGGCGCCTACCCCAACCAATCCTGGCAGGGCAAGCCGAAGGCGCACTTCTCCTGGGATCCCATGCTGGTGCTCCTGGCGGGCGGCGTCCTCTCCCCCGACAACGGGCGCTTCCGCACCGTCCGCGGACACGCGTCCTCCGATCCCATTACCGCGCAGAACTCCTTCGTACAGGATCCCAATGGCCCCCACGAATACGTGGTGAAGAACCACACCGACCAGGAATACGGACAGTGGATCGACGAGTGGCTCGCATAAAAGAAGAAACGACTCCCATGCGCCCCGCCCGCCGACACGCCCTCCCTGACACCCCCGCGCTCTGCGCCGCGCTCCTGGCGCTGATGGTCGCCCTCGCCGGCTGCTCCACCCAGAAGCGTCTGGAGCGCCTGGATGCCCGGGTGGACGCCCTCCTGGGAGAAGCTCGCGTCCCCGCCCTGGGGGAGAATGCGCCCGTGGAGTCCTTCGACGTGGATGGATACCGCCCCTGGGCGCCGCCGGAGGGCGCGCAGTCGTCCGACGTGGTCCATTTGGATTTGCGGAAGGCGCTGGAGCTGGCCGCGAAGCACAGCCGGGACTACCAGGATGCCCGCGAGAGCCTCTATGGCAGCGCGCTCTCGTTGGTGGCGCAGCAGCATCTCTGGCAGTGGAATCCGGTCCACAACCTGGAGGCGCTCCTCACCACGAGGCAGACGCCCGAATCCCAGACCGCCTTCTCCACCGGCGAATCCCTGGGATTCTCCCGACGCCTCGCCGCCGGCGGACGCCTCACGGGCTCCCTGGCAATGAATACCCTTCGCTATTGCAGCGGCGACACGGGAATCCAGATCGGCACGCTCGCCTCCCTCACGCTCACGCAGCCGCTCCTGGGGGGCTCCGGGACCCTGGTGGCGCGGGAATCCCTCACGCAGGCGGAGCGGAACCTGATATACGCCCTGCGCTCCTACGTGCGCACACGGCGGGCGCTCCTCCTGGAGATCGCCGAAAAATACTACGACGTCCTGAACGCCGAGGCGGACCTGCGCATCGGCGAAATGAGCTACGAGAGCCTGAAGTATTCCCGTGACCGCTCCCAGGCCATGAGCGAAAGCGGGCGGGTCACCCAAATCGACGTGGACCAGGCGCAGCAGCGGCTCCTCTCCTCGGAGTCCACGCTGGTCTCCAACCGGGAGTCCATCCAGAATGCCAAGGACTCCCTGAAGGTGTCGCTGGCGATCCCGCTGGAGACGGAAATCGAGGTGGAGCCCCGGGACATGGAGATCCTCCTCACCGCGCCTCTCCCCGAACCCACCATCACCCTGGAAGCGGCCCTCCAGACCGCCCTACGGCAGCGGCTGGATTTCGCAAATGCCAGGGACGCCCTGGAGGACGCCCGGCGGGCGGTGCGCATCGCCCGCGACGGCATGCGCGCCAAGCTGGACCTGACCCTCTCCGCCTCCGCTTCCGGACGCGACGGGAACCGCGCGCACTCCCCCCGTCTCGGCAAGGCGACCTACTCCGCCGGACTGGATGCGGACCTGCCCCTGGACCGCACCGACGAGGCCATCGCGCTGCGGCGCGCCATCCTCCAGGAGAACCGCCAGGAGCGGGACCTGGAGGAGACCCAGGAGGAGCTCATGCAGTCCCTCCGCCGCACCTGGAACCAGCTGCATTCCTACCAGCAGCGCATCGCCATCCAGAAGCTCTCCGTCACCCTCGCCGAAAAGCGCGTGGAGAACACGCGGATGCTCTTCGAGGACGGGCGCATCGCCATCCGCGAATACCTGGATGCGCAAGACGACCTCTCCAATGCCCGGAATTCCCTGACGCAGCAGCTGGTCAGCCACCGAATGTGCTGGCTGCGCTTCCTCCACCAGATGGAGGAGCTCCCCGCGGATCCCCATACCCTCTGGTGCGATCGACTGGAAATCCCCGAGGCACCCTGACCCCACGACACGATACCATGACACGCACCCGAAAGAACCCCCACGACGCCGCCCCGGCACTCCTCCTGGCGGCAACGACGCTCCTCTGCCTCCTCTGCGGATGCGGAAAGGCCGGCGACCCCCAAAGCCAGGAGCTCTTCCGCGTAGCCCGCGGGACTCTGGACATCACGGTGCTGGCCAGCGGCAGCGTGGAGACCGCCGAGTCCACCAACATCCTCCAGAAGGTGGGAAAGTCCGTGAAGATCGTGACCATCGTGCCGGAGGGCACCATCGTCACCGAAGAGGACGTCGCCGCCAAGAAGGTGCTGGTGCAGTTCGACTCCAAGGACCTGGAGGACCAGCTCTACGAGCGGCAGACCGCCTTCGAGAACGCGGAGGCGTCGCTGGTCACCGCCGAAGAGACCCTCGCCATCCAGCGCTCCGACAACGAGAGCTCCGTCCAGAAGGCGGAATTGGAGGTCCTCTACGCGCAAAGCGATCTTCGGAAGCTGGTGGGCGACACTCTGGCCGACACCTTCACCGAACACGAGCCCCCCGACATCAATGCCCTGCTGGACGACCCCGCCCTGGATGGCACCGCGAAGCTGAATCTGACGACCTACCTGGGGGACATCGAGCTGGCGCAGACCAAGCTGAACCGCTCGGAACGCACGCTGGAATACACCCAGAAGCTCTACGACCGGCAGTTCGTCAGCAAGAACGACCTGGAGAACGACCAGCTGGATGTGCAGTCGCAGACGAAGTCCCTGGAGGCCACCCGCGGAAAATACGAGATCTTCCGGCGCTTCGATTTCGAGAAGGACTTCCAGAAGGCGTGGGCCACCTGGCAGGAGTCCCGGCGCTCCCTGGAACGCGCGCAGGCGAACGCGAAGATCCGTCTGACCACCGCGGAATCCAAGTTGCGCACCGCACGCCAGACGCTGGCGCAGGCCACCAAGCGGCTGGAGGAGGCGAAGCAGTCGCTGGCGAATTGCACCATCGTTGCCACCCGTCCCGGGATGGTGGTCTACCCGAAGCTGCCCCGCTGGGACACCAGCGGCCCCATCCAGCCCGGCAAGGAGATCCGCAACGAGCAGGAGGTCTTCACCCTCCCCGATCTCTCCCGCATGCAGGTGAAGGTCACCATTCCCGAATCGCAGATCGACCTGCTGGCACTCCAGCAGACCGCCAGCATCGCCCTGGACGCCATCCCCGGAAAGACCTTCCCCGGAAAGGTCTGCCACAAGGGACTGCTCCCCAGCGCCGAGGACGAATGGCTCAATCCCGACCTGAAGGTCTACAACGTGAAGGTGGCCTTCGATGAATCCGGAAACCAGCTTCGCCCCGGAATGACCGCCACCGTGGAAATCCTCATCCGACGGCTGGAACAGGTGCTCTTCGTGCCCATCCAGGCAGTCCTCACCGATGCCGATGGACGACACCGCTGCCTCCTGGAATCCGGAGAGACCCGCACCGTGACCCTGGGACAGCGGAACCGCTCGTTCGTGGAGGTCCGCGAGGGACTCCGCGAGGGCGACCAGGTCCTGATGGCGCCGCCACAAGCGGCACAGGACGCCGCACAGCAGACCGCAGGCGACAATGCCGATGCGGCCG
Source organism: bacterium (assembly GCA_963611685.1). Classification (GTDB taxonomy): domain Bacteria; phylum Verrucomicrobiota; class Lentisphaeria; order Oligosphaerales; family Oligosphaeraceae; genus UBA1724. Next base: position 1,568 of record CAVDSU010000043.1, on the reverse strand, counting down.
CGGAGGGCGCCGCGCCATGAGCAGTGCAAGCGCCATGAGCGGCGCAAGCGCCATGGGCGGGGCAAGCGCCATGGGCGGGGTCTTCGTGCCCGCCGACAGTGCCGCGGTGCGCCTTGCGCCCGAGGAGGCGGTGTTGCGCGTGGAGGATCTCCGGAAGGAGTTCCCCATGGGCGACACGGTGGTGAAGGCGCTCTGCGGCGTCTCCTTCTCCATGCGGAAGGGCGACTACCTCTCCATCATGGGGACCTCCGGTTCCGGAAAGTCCACGCTGCTCTCGATCCTGGGATGCCTGGATACCCCCACCGCCGGAGAATACTACCTGGAGGGCGTCAGCGTCTCCCGCATGAACGACCGGCAGCTCTCCGCCGTGCGCGGGCGAAAATTCGGATACGTCTTCCAGTCCTTCAACCTGATTCCGCAGCTCACGGTCCTGGAGAACATCGAGGTGCCGCTCTTCTACCAGGGTTGGCGGGAATCCGACTGCCGCCGTCGCTCCCTGGAGCTCGCGAAGATGGTGGGGCTCTCCCACCGCACCGGACACAAGCCCACCGAGCTCTCCGGCGGACAGTGCCAGCGCGTCGCCATCGCACGCGCCCTCGCCAACGACCCCGCAATGCTCTTCGCCGACGAGCCCACCGGAAACCTGGACCACGCCACCGGACTGGAAATCATGAGGGTCCTGGATGACCTGGCCGCACAGGGACGCTCCATCATCCTCGTTACCCACGAACGCGCCATCGCCGAACACGCACAACGAATCCTCTCCATCCAAGACGGCAAAATCGCCTCCGATGAGCTGCGGCAAAATACCGCCTTCGCAACGGTTGCTGGCACCGGAGCGGCTCTTCCCTAGCCGAATGCCCATAAGGTAAGTACTTAGCAATTAGTGGGTAGTGGCTAGTTTATAAGGTGCCGCAGGCGCCCTTCCGCCTACCGGCGGTACGGCGTTTTCCAAACGCCGTAAGTACTTAGCAATTAGTGGCTAGTGGCTAGTCTATAAGGTGCCGCGGGCGCCCTTCCGCCTACCGGCGGTACGGCGTTTTCCAAACGCCGTAAGTACTTAGCAATTAGTGGCTAGTGGCTAGTTTATAAGGTGCCGCAGGCGCCCTTCCGCCTACCGGCGGTACGGTATCGGCTTTGGGGCGCGGCGCGTGCCTAGCGCCTAGAGCGTTTTCTGCCCTGCGGGATACCCAAAGGACGGAGGGGCTGCCGCCCCCCGTACCCCCTGCTAGCTTCTTCCGCCTACCGGCGGTACGGCGTTTTCCAAACGCCGTAAGTACTTAGCAATTAGTGGCTAGTGGCTAGTCTATAAGGTGCCGCGGGCGCCCTTCCGCCTACCGGCGGTACGGCGTTTTCCAAACGCCGTAAGTACTTAGCAATTAGTGGCTAGTGGCTAGTTTATAAGGTGCCGCAGGCGCCCTTCCGCCTACCGGCGGTACGGTATCGGCTTTGGGGCGCGGCGCGTGCCTAGCGCCTAGAGCGTTTTCTGCCCTGCGGGATACCCAAAGGACGGAGGGGCTGCCGCCCCCCGTACCCCCTGCTAGCTTCTTCCGCCTACCGGCGGTACG
>CAVDSU010000042.1:0-15337 GCA_963611685.1 bacterium | reverse complement strand
TCCGTGTCCGCGCAAGCGGCTTCTGCGTATTCCGTGGTAAAAACCAACCCCGGAATGCACAGAATCGTATAGGAGATCTTCCTGCGCGAAACTGCGCCTAGGCTAGGCACGCGCTGCGGAGCGGCCCAAAGGCCAGCATCAGTACCGCCGAACCCGGCGGAAGAGCTCCGCAGGCACCGCATAAACCTTCTCCCTACTACCTTCTCCCTACTACCTAGCCGAAACCGTACCGTCGGGAGGCGGAAGGGCGCTTTCCGAATATATTTTCGGGGCACGCCGTTCCTGGCGGGGAGATTTTTTTCCCGCAGGGTGGCGCTTGATTGTTTTGCCGCGTCGTTTTTTTGCCCGTTGGTGGATTTTCCATCCGCCACCCTCTTTTTTTGTCATTTCACGGAGGTCAGTTTCCATGGAAGAGCAGCATCCCGCAGCAGCAGACACCGAGAATCGTCCGACGCCCCTGCGCCTTGCGAAGCCGTCTTCGGAAGGAGAGTCGTCGCCTTCGATCACTCCAGAGGAGGAGAAGCAGCTGACGGCGGAGCTCCGGAAGCAGGAGCTCATTGAGCGTCTGGAGGAGGAGGGTCAGGAGAGCCTCTTCGGGCAGTTGGCGCGCAGCAAGACCTTCTGGTATGCCGTCTTCGGAGTCCTCTTCTTCGTGATCATGGGCGGACTCCTCTATTGGACCGGCAAGGACCTGGGATTCTTCTAGGATACTGCGCCCCGACGCCTTCCCATACCTATGAATTCCGAATTGCAGCGGGATCTCGAGAGGATCCTGGAGAGCCATACTGCGTCCGGCGAAGAGCTGGGAGTGCAGTGCGCCATCTGGCGCCATGGCGAATTGCAGGCATCCGCCTGCGCAGGCTATTGCGACGAAGCGCGGACGCGTCCCGTAGACGACGAGGCGCTCTTCCCCGTCTTTTCCACAGGAAAGACCCTCTTCAGCACCCTGGGACTGCGCATCGCGGAAAAATACGGCCTCTCCCTGGACACGAAGCTGGGGGACTACTGGCCCGCCTTTGCGGCGGAGGGCTCCCGAAAATCCCGCATCACCCTCCGGGACGCCATGCGCCATACCACCGGAATGCACGTCATGCCCGCCGTGGAATCCGCGGAGGCGCTGGTGGACTGGCCGGGAATGTGCGGGAGGCTGTCCGCGCGGGAGCCCGTGTGGGAGCCCGGCACCCGGACGCAATACCAGGCGCTGAGCTACGCCTGGATCCTGGGGGAATTCCTCCACCGCGTCACGGGCGTGGAGCTCGGGGAGCTCATGCGAAAGGAGCTCCTGGAGCCCCTGGGGCTCTCCCACGACGTCTTTTTTGGCGTCCCCGAGAGCCAGGATCCGCGCATCGGAGAGATCACGGTGGCGGACGACATGCGGAAATTCCTCCCGCCGAAGAGCCGCGAGAGCTTCCTGGATCCCCTCTACAACGCCATGAGGATCCCCTGCGTGCGGCGCGCCTGCCTGCCCTCCTTCAACTGCATCGCGAATGCCCGCTCCCTGGCGCGCTTCGGCAGCGCCCTATTGTCGGGAAAGATCCTCTCCCCGGAGCTGCTGAAGGAAGCGACGACCCTGCAGCGCCCCGCCGGCGAGGCGATTCCCTCGGAAGACCAGGATATCTACTGGATGGTCTTTGGACTGGGCTACCTGCTGCTGTCGCCGCCGCCCTGGCGGGGCCGTCTCTTCGGCCATCATGGATGGGGCGGCAGCGAGCTGACCCTGGACCAGCAGACGGGCGCGGTCTTCGCCATCGTGAAGAACCGCCTTTCTTCCCGGGTGGTGCAGCCCATGAAGTCGGAGATCCACGCCCTGGCTGACGCGCTGTGGGACAAGTAGCGCCCACAGAGGCGGAAAAGGCGGAAAATTCGCCCTCTTTTCCCTGCGCAACTTGAATAACAGATTACCTTTATTGCAATCCGCGACCCGAGGGAGAAAAACGCCCGGGCGCACCTGAAAAAACCTCCTCCATTCCCAAGACCTCCATGGCTCTGAAAACCTGCACCGTCGGCATCCACAAGAAGTGCGTGGAACTGCGTTCCGGAGACTTCCGTCTCGCCATCACCACCCAGGTGGGACCCCGCGTCATCGGCGCGTTCATCGGCAAGAAAAGCACCTTCAACCACTTCGCCGTGCTCCCCCCCGAACCCATGGAGTGCTCCGCCAACGGCTTCACTCTCTACGGCGGACACCGCCTCTGGCACTCCCCCGAACAATGCCCCCGCACCTACGAGCCCGATAACGACCCCGTGCAGGTGACCGCCACCGAATACGGCGTGCTCTTCTCCACCGAGCCCTGCAAGGCCACCGGCATCCAGAAGGAGATGCTCATCGAGCCCCTGGGCGACGCCGGACTCTTCTGCGTGACCCACACCATCACCAACACCGGAATGTGGACCATCAAGCTGGCTCCCTGGACCCTGGCGCAGATGGCCACCGGCGGCACCTGCGTGGTGCCCATGGGCTCCCCCGCTGACGAAAGCGAGGCGGATCCCTACGCGCCCGACCGCACCCTGAACTTCTGGCCCTACACCAACCTGCAGGACAAGCGCCTGAAGATCGGCAAGGACCTCATCACCGTCGCCCACGACGCGAAGGTGGAGGGCGCCCTGAAGCTGGGCGTCAACAACACCTGCCGCTGGGTCGCATACGTCAACAACGGACAGGCAATCATCAAATACTTCGACGTCTACGACGCCGAATACCCCGACAACGGCTGCATCTCCGAGTGCTACACCTGCAAGACCTTCACCGAAATGGAACTGCTGGGACCCCTGGAGACCCTGGAACCCGGCGAATCCACCGAATTCGTGGAATACTGGCAGGCCGTGGATGGACTCCCCAAGAACCTCAAGTCCGAAAAGGACTTCAAGGACGCACTGCTGCCACACCTCATCCCCGAAATGCTCGAAGAGCAAGACGAGTGCGGCTGCGGCTGCGGCTGCGAAGACGACCTCGAGGACGGTGACGAGTGCGAGTGCGAGTGCGGCTGCCACGAGCACCACCACGACCACGAAGAGGAGGCCGAGGAGGCCGTCGTCGCCGAGGCAAAGCCCGCCAAGAAGGGCGCCCGCTCCAAGAAGAAGTAAACTAGCGACCCTCCCCGCACTCCGTGTCCTTCCGCTTCCAGCCCCTCGATTTCGCGCCTCCGGCGGAGGACACGCCCCGGCGCGCCTGGCTGCTGATCGCCGATGCACACGTACAGTCCTCGGGCGTCTCCCTGGAGCGCTTCCGGGAGATGCTCCGGTGGATTGAGGGGACCGAATACGACGTCGTCTTCCTCGGCGACGTCATGGACCTGTGGGTGGGCGTCCCCCGCCTGCAGGAACCGCACCACCGGGAATTCCTGGAGTGGTGCCGGCGCGAGAAGCCGCGGAGGCGGATCCTCTTTTTGGAGGGGAACCACGAATTCTTCGTTGCGGCGCACCAGAGGGACGCCTTCACTGCCTGCGCAGAGGACGGCCTCGCGCTGGGGGATTGCCTCTTGGCACACGGCGATATGGCCGCAGTGCCCCGGGGGCACCGGATCTTCCGCTGGTGGAGCAAGAGCGCCCTGGCGCATGTCCTCCTGAAGTGGATGCCCTTCGCCGGCTGCGTCGTAACCCTCCTGAAACGGTGCCTGGAGCGCCACGGAAAAAGGCGCAAGCCCTTCTTTCCCGCGGCGGCCTTCACCGCCTGGGCAAAGGCGCTCCTCGCCTCCACCCCCCAGCGCACCGCACTGGTGGGACACTTCCACCACGCCTACCGGACGCCCCTCGCCAACGGCAAGCTCGCCGCCGCCCTCCCCGCCTGGAAAGACCGCGGCGAGGTCGCCCTCTATGAGCCCCAAACCGGCGCACTCCTCTTCCAATGCTGGCGAAACCTGCCGGCATCCCCCAATGCCCACCGCTCTTTTGTTCCGTTCCGTTCCTCACACGTAGTTCGCGAGACGACCCCCGCGAAACCACACAAGAAAAAACACTAGGAGAAATCACCATGGCCGACAAGAATCGTCCCGATTTCAACAAGCTGGCAAAGACCGCGCGTTCCTTCCAGGAAGCCGACAAGAAGGTGCTGGGCCCCACCACCACCATCGCCATCACCCCCGTCGCTGACGGCCGCGTTGGCGCCCACGAAGACAATGTGGAGCGCACCTGGCGCATGGTCGAGAAGGTCTATGACCTGATCACCCAGAATGTGGCGCTGCCCGACGGCACCCCCGTCCGCGTCGTGGTCGCCCCCGAGATCGTCTACGGCGCCCGCACCGCCGCCCGCGCCCAGGAATACTACGCCACCCAGGGCGTCTCCGCAAACATCTGGGTCGGCCGCTCCTGGAGCTACATCGACGAGCTGGTCGGCGCCGGCATGGGCATCGGCTCCTCCGAGTGGCAGCAGTGCGCCTACGGCCTGAACCAGACCGACCGCCCCGGCGCCGTGTGGCTGAAGGCCTTCTGCGCCTGCATGGACGAGAAGAAGCGCCCCATCTTCTGCGTGTACTCCCCCGATCTGGAAGACGAGGAAGGCCCGCTGAACGACTACGTGTCCACCCGCATCCTCCGCTTCGCCCGCGCCGCCGCCGCGGTGGGCTACATGCGCGGCAAGAACTACCTGTCCGTGGGCGGCGTCGCCATGGGCATCATCGGCAGCGATGTGCGCCGCAATCTCTTCTCCCAGTATCTGGGCATGGGCGTGGTCTCCGTTGACCAGTGCATCCTGAACGGCCGCATCCAGGCCAACTACTACGACCACGACGAGCTGAAGAAGGCGATCAAGTGGTTCGACCAGTTCCAGAAGACCTGGCTGAACAAGCCCGAGACCCGCCGCTTCGCCCTGAAGGACAAGGAGCTCATCGAGAAGTGCCTGAAGATGACCCTGATCTGCCGGGACCTGCTCCACGGCAACGCCACCCTCTGCGATCCCAAGGCCGGCAAGAAGTTCGGCTTCGATCCCAATGTCGAATACGCCCAGGGCGTCAACGCCATCGTCGGCGGCTCCCAGGGACAGCGCCAGTGGACCGACTTCAACCCGAACTTCGACGTCACCGAGAGCCTGATGAACTCCTCCTGGGACTGGAACGGCTTCCACGCCCCCACCCCCTGGGCCACCGAGAACGACTCCAAGAACGGCATGGGCATGCTGATCGGCAACCTGCTGACTGGCGGCGCGCCCCAGCTCTTCGCCGACATCCGCACCAACTGGACTCCCAACTCCATCAAGAAGGCCACTGGCGTGGACGTGTCGAAGGTCTGCCCCAACGGCATCATTGACAAGCGCAACTCCGGCGCCGCCGCGTTGGAGTTCGGCGTGGACCTGTGGAAGATCGCGGGCGTGAAGAAGGACGTCTCCATCCAGACCCTCTGGAAGATGTTCAACGGCAGCAAGAAGCTCCAGGACGCCCTGATGGCCGCCCTGCTGAAGAGCACCAACTACATGAACGCCGCCCTGACCTACTTCCCCGGCGACGGACTCTCCAGCCAGTTCACCACCCCCGGCGGACTGCCCATGACCTCCTACCGCATGAACTGCATCGACAACATGCTGACCTTCTCCGTTGTGGAAGGCGAGTCCGTGCAGCTGCCCAAGAAGGTCGAGGAGCACATCAAGAAGGTCACCGATCCCACCTGGCCCCAGACCTTCTGGACTCCCCGCGGCATGAGCTCCTTCGAGTACATGAACAACATCGGCCCCAACCACGACGGCAGCTCCCTGGGACACATCGGCGCCGACATGGTCACCCTGTGCGCCATGCTCCGCATCCCCGTCGACATGTGCAACGTCCCCAAGGAGGACATCTTCCGTCCTACCATGTGGACCCGCTTCGGCGGCGACGACTTCCGCGCCTGCCAGTTCCTGGGACCGCTGTACATGTAGTCCACCCGACGTCGCCAGACGGCCTCTCCGGGCACCCCGGCGGACATTCCAACGTCCGCTGGGCAACCCCTTTCCCCCGCCCGGGAAAGCCGTCCTTGGCGACACCCCGCGCCTCCCCGCCCCCGGCCAATCCCGCGCCGGCAGGGAGGCGTACCCATTTTCCGCAACCGCCGTCCAAAAGGGGCTCCCGACGCGGCAAAACGCTATTTCTTGCTATTTTTCCCTTCCCTTCTTTCCCGACATTCGCATGTTCTCTCTGCCCGACGCCGTCATTCTATCCCAAGGCGCCTTCCAGCTGCGCTGGTATGGCCTTTTCGCGGCGTTGGCCATGCTGACGGGCTATGCCTTGATGTCCTTCCGGCGGAAGAACACCCATCTTCACGCCGATGACCTGAACACCCTGCTGCTGACCTGCGTGATCGCGGGGCTGGTGGGCGCCCGCCTGGAATACGTGCGGCGCTTCTGGGGCGAATACTTCTCCGATGACCCGCTGGCGATCTTCCGCATCTGGGAGGGCGGCCTCGTCTTCCAGGGCGGATTCGTGGTGGCGCTCTTGGCGGTATGGGCACTCTGCCGACGCCGCCATTGGCGCGAGGGCGAGATCGCGGACTTCCTGGCGCCGGCATTGCCGGTGGCACACGCCGTCGCGCGCCTGGGGTGCCTCTTCAATGGATGCTGCTTCGGCATTCCCTGGAGCCACTGGGGCGCGGTGCTCTACCCCGCCCACGGCAACGATGTCCTGCACACCCAGAAGCTCCTGGGATTGCTCCCCGAAAGCGCCGCGGCGCCGCTGCCCGTGCTGCCCGTCCAGGCGCTGGAGGCCCTCTGGTGCCTGGCGGTGGCCGCCGGGATCTTCTTTGCCGAAAAGCGCGGCTGGCTGAAGGGCCGACGGTTCTTCCTCTATCTCGTCGGATACTCCATCGGACGATTCCTCCTGGAGTTCCTGCGGGGCGACTACCACCAGAACGGGGGACTGACCCCCGCACAGTGGACCACCGCACTCCTCATCCTCCCCGCTACCCTCGCCGCCTTCCTCTGGTGCACCTGGAAAGGCGCCAAAGACCACCCCGGGAGCCCGAAACCATGAAACACCTCCTGGACATCGACGAAACCCTGGACGGCAGCCGGCTGGACTTGCTGCTCGTGCAACGGCACCCCTATCTCTCCCGCACCGCCATCCAGAAGGCCATCGCCAGCGGCTGCGCCACGGTGAATGACGAGCCCGGCAAGGCGGGCCGTCGCCTGGAGGCGGGGGATGTCCTTCGCTACGAGCTCCCCGAAGAGGGCGAGTGTGTTTCGGCGCCGATCGCGGTGTCTCCCCAGGAGATCCCGCTGGATGTGCTCTACGAAGACGACGCGCTGCTGGTGATCAACAAGCCGGCGGGGATGGTGGTTCATCCGGGCGCGGGGAATCCCGCCGGCACGGGCACCCTGGTGTCCGCGCTGCTCTACAGGGAACCCCCCACCTTCGCCCGTGTCGGAGAGGACGCCGCACGCCCCGGAATCGTCCACCGCCTGGATCAGGACACCTCCGGCGTCTTGGCGGTGGCGCGCACCCAGGAGGCATACGAATCCCTAAAGGAGAGCTTCCTGGCCCGTCGGACGGAGAAGCTCTATCTTTGCATCGCGAGGGGGCATTTCCAGGAGGACTTCGCGGCCATTGAGGCGCCCATTGGACGGGATCCCCGGAACCGCCAGCGGATGGCGGTGCTCCCCAAGGGAGGCCGGGAGGCGCTGACCAAATACCGCGTCATCGCCGAAAAGTCGGGCGCGAGCCTCCTGCAGGTGCGGCTCTATACCGGCCGCACCCACCAGATCCGCGTGCATCTCTCCCACATCGGACACCCCGTGCTGGGAGACGCCCTCTACGGCGGACCCGCAAAGATGCCGCCCTTCCTGACCAACCGACAGATGCTCCACGCCTGGAAGCTGGCGCTGCCACACCCCGTCACCGGCGAACGGATGGTCTTCACCGCCCCGCCTCCCCAAGACCTCCAGAAAAACCTGGATCTCTTCGCCCAAGACCACGACCTACAGGGATTGGTCTAACCCATCCCGCCCGCGGAAATCCACACTTTTGGCGACAAGCCACAATAAGCGGAAAAAGACGCCGTTTTCTGTGACACCGCACCCCTCTACGACGCCTCCCCTCTCCCCCGAACTCCCCCATGAGCTCCCTCTTCACCCGAACCCAAGCCATCGCCCTCACCTGGACCACCGATGCCTGCCACGCCATCCGCGTGACGGTGCAGGGGCGTGGCGCCCGCGTGGCGGCGCACTGGCATGGCCAAGTGGGCGCCGAATGCGCCTCCCTGGCGGAGCTGCTGATGCGCGCCGTGAAGGAGGTCGGCGGTGACGACCAAAGCTACATCGTCGCCGGTGGCAATGGTCAGGGATGGGGCATGGCGGACCTGGTCATGCCGCCCTTGAAGCGCGAGGAGATGCAGAACGCCCTCGCCTTCCAGCTGCGCAAGCAGACGCCCCTCCCCGCAGACCGACTCCGCTGGGGATACCGGCTGCTCCCCCGCAAAAAGGGCGACGCCACCCAGAAGGTCCGACTCTTCTATGTGCGCTCCGAAAACTGGAACAGCTGGCTGAAGGCCATGGATGGCCTCCACCACGTGGACGCACTGATTCCCGCGCCCGTGGCGCTGGATCCCCTCCTGGACGCCAAGACCCTGGCTCTCCCCGAAGAGCCCCCCACCACCGGACTATACCGCTACGAGCCCTCCCCCGAGGGACGAATGGTCTCCCCCGTCGCCGAAGAGTGCGCCAAGCCCTTCGCGGAACTGCTCCCACGGGACCTCTGCGAGCCCGGCGACCTGGAGAAGCTCTCTCCCCAGGAACAGTCCTTCTACGTGTCGCCCGCACTCCTGGCACTCTATGGCCTGACAGCGAGCCTGAATGACGACCAGTCCACCCTGGTGCCTCTCCCCGAACGCTTCCATGCCCGCCGCTTCCTCTCCGCGAAGATCGGCGTGGCGGTGCTGGCGTTCTACCTGGTCCTGCTGGCGGTTTACTCCCTGGCGGGTTCCTTCTCCGGTTACGCACGGCAGTTGCGGCAGGTGGACCAGGCCATCAAGAAGACCACCGCCGAGCTGGACGCCCTGAAGAAGGCCTCCGATCCCAAGGACAAGGAGCGCGTCACCCTTATCCGACAGGAACTCCAGGACAACACGCCGAATGCCCCCGATTTCCCCACGGCGCTGCTGGCGGTCACCCGCACGGTGCCCTCCACACACTGGCTGGCCGATCCCCTGGAATGGCGCGACGGCAAGCTGACCTTCCGCGTGCAGGGTCCCCAGAAGGACGCCGAATTGAGCCTGAAGCTGGAGGAGTCACCCTACTTGGGAGACGCCGCCGAGCGCCTGACCACCACCGCCAAGGAGGGCTCCATCACCCAGCGCTTCGAGGTCACCGCACGCTACGACACCCCACTGGAAGCGCAGATCCGCCAGGCGAAAGAGGAAGCGAAGCTCGAGCAGGAGAAGGCGCAGGCGCAGGAGAAGGCGCAGCAGGAGAAGAAGAGCCTCCTCCGGCTGTCCCAGAAGGCCTCCGAGGTGGAGGAAGACCTGGACGACGACCTGGACCTGGAATTCATCGAGGAGGAGGAATAGCACATGAAGCCGAAGACTCGCCAGACCCTCCTGCTGGTCATCATGGTGGTGGTATGCCTCCTGGTGGCCAAACAGTATCTCCCCATGTTCCAGCTGCCCACCGCCTCCCGCGTGGCGGAGCGGGAACGCACCCTGAAATCCCTGCAGAGCGACCTGATGGTCGCGCGAAAGACCGAGCAGGACCGCCAGGCGGACCTGTTGAAAATGCGCGAATTGGCCGCGCCCTTCTGGATTCCCACGAATCCGGCCGTGAAGGTAGAGCAGGAGATCTCCACGGAATTCAGCCGCATCATGCGCCTCGCCATGCTCTCTTCGGCGGCGGGCAGCCAGAAGGTGGATGTGAACAAGGAGAAGAATGGCTCCTGCCTGCAGGAGGTCGTGATCTCCATCGAGGCGAAGGCCGTCTCCATGCGGGAACTCACGCGCTTCTTCTCCCTCATGCGCACCACGCCCTCCGGCAAAAAGTTCCGCTGGGAATACGCGAAGATCCAGCCGGACAACCCGCGCACGCCCTCCGCCGTCAATTTCTCCGCGCGCCTGAAGGTCCTGGTGCTCAACCAGGACGCCCGCGCTTTCCTGGGGCTCGCTCCCGCCACCGCCGCCTCTTCTTCCGAGAAGCCCGCCGCGCAGGCGCAGAAGGGCTCCTCCCCCAAAAAGGGCGTCTCCACGACCTCCACGCGACGCGAGAAGCCCTAGCAGACACCCCCTTCCTCCCCCTAACACGCCTCTGACCAAGCCATGTCCGGAATCGCCTGGATCATCCTAGACTGCCTGCTGGCGCTGGCCGCCGTGGGCGGCACCGTGAAAGTGATCGCCACCCCGCCCCCCGCGCCACTGCCCGCCGAGCGCCTGGAGCCGAAGGCCCCCAAGAATGCGGAAAAGCCCGGCGCCGAGATGCGCGCCACAAAGGACGCCGCCGCAAAGGAGGGCGCCGTCAATCCGGATGCGCTGCCCGCCAATGCCTCCCTGGACGACCTCTGGAAAAAGACGCTCTTCCTGCCCACCCGACAGGAAAAGGAGCCCGACCAGACCGCGGCGGAGCTCTCCGCGGAGGCGGCTGCCGCGGCGGCAAAGAATTTCGAGTTCGAACTCATCGGCATCGCGCAAATCAGCCCCGCAAACCAGGCGCCCGCCCCGGTTGCGATCCTGCGCAGCAAGCAGCAGGCCTCCAGCCGCAATGCCGGAAGAAACCGCCGCGGGCGCAACAAGGACTCCCAGAAGGAGCCGGAGACCAAGAAGGCCGCCGCTCCCCTGAAGCTCATCTTCCATGAAGGCGATCCCCTGAACGACACCGGATACCTGCTCAAGGCCATCCACCCCGACCAGAAGATGGTGGAGATCGTGCGGGGCACCGAGACCCTCCAGCTGCGCATCAACTACGCCGGCGAAGAGGCCACCAAGCGCCGACAGGAGATGGCGGAGGCCATCCAGACCAAGAAGGAGCAGCAGGCGCAGGAACAGCAGCAGGCCTCCATCCGACAGCGACAGGCACAGCAGGCACAGCAGGCAAAAGAACAGGAGGCCGCCAAAAAACAGGCGAATCCCGGTCAGCCACCACCCCCGCCCGGAATGGGAAATGACTCCCCTGCCTCAAACAACACCTCGACGACCGCCAAGAACAACGACGCCGGCACACGCGCCCTGCGAAACAACAACGCCGACGATTCCAATGCTAACAGCGATCTCCAGCGAAGCGTAGAGCAGCGCGCGCGACAGCGCCAGCAAGACGGCGACGACGACAACAACGGACACCGCCGCCGCGGACCCGGCCGACCGGACGCCCCCCAGAAGTAGCATTTTCCTCCTTGCCGAGAATACCCCTTTCCTTCCCTCTTCAGCAGCAGCACCCCCCTACGATGAAAGACACCGCGAAACACTGCCTCAGAAGCCTGCTTCTGGGCTCCCTGGTCCTCCTGGCATCCTGCGCCACCAGCCACCAGAAAGGCACCCGGCTGGCCACCGGCGAAAAGCGCCCCCTGCCCTTCGCCGACGCCTCCCTGACACACGTTGCGGCAACCCTGGACACCTCCGCCATACAGGTGGCAGACACCCAGCAGACTAGCCAGGAGAGCCTCATCCTGGAGCGGGAGGGCGCCATGCCCGGCCGCAACAACGACAAGGCCACGCAGTCCATCACGCCCTACCCCGACAATCTGCTGAAGAGCCTGCCGAATCGTGACGCGAAGGTGAATGTGGTCTTGGCCTTCAATGCAGCGGACATCTCCGAGGTGGTGGCGGCCTTCGCCAGCCCCGATCTGCTGAACTTCAGCTACCTGGTGGATCCCTCGGTGAAGGGCGCGGTGACCCTCTCCGTGGAGACGGAAATGACGGCCTCCGAAGCCTGGGATACCTTCGAGCACATCCTCTGGCTCTCCGGCGCATACGCCTCCATGAACAACGGCTTCCTCCACATCCTCCCCTTCGAGAAGATGCCCCAGGAACGCAAGCTCTTCTCCACCGAAAAACAGCCCAATGTCTCCGTGGAGTTCATCCCCGTCCTCCACAAGAAGAGCGGCGACATCGCCAATCTCATCAAGCCCTTCATGACCGAAGGCGCCTCCGCCACCGACATCGCCGACACCAATACCCTGGTCATCGTCGAGGCGCCCGCCAATATGGACAAGATCCGCGAGCTGATCTCCCGCTTCGACGACAAGGGCGAGCGGGAATGGCCCTGCGCCGCCTTCGCCGTCACCGAGGTGGATGCGGATACCATGGTCACCGAACTGAACTCCCTGCTGCCCGTCCTGGGTTACCCCGTGTCCACCACGGCAGGCACCTCCGGCGGCGCCATCAAGATCACCGCACTCTCCCGCATCGGATGCCTGGTGGTCTCCGCCGCACTCCCCGAGGTGGTGGACGAGGTCGGCAAATGGATCCGCGCGCTGGATCGCAGCGACCGCCTGGACCAGGAGGAGATCTACTTCTACAACGTCAGCGAAACCACGGTCACCCGACTGGCAGACGCCATGGAGACCTTCTTCAACACCGAAATCACCGTCAGCTCCGCCGACTCCAGCTCCTCCTCCTCTAGCCGGAAAAGCTCCAGCTCCTCCAGCTCCTCCAGCAACCTGAACTCCTCCAGCTCCTCCAGCTCCTCTTCCTCCTCCCGAAATACCTCCAGCACCCGAAACAACAACCGGAACAGCAGCAGCCGGAACCGGAACGACAACGACGAGCCGAAGGCGAATCTCTCCCTCTTCGAAACCCCCGTCACCGTCTTCGCCGACGAAGAAAGCAACCGCCTCACCATCAAGACCACCCCACGCACCTGGGGACTCATCCAGGCGTTCCTGAAACGACACGACGTGCCCTCCCGACAGGTCTCCATCCGCGCCATCATCGGCGAGGTCACCCTCGACAAGTCCACCGAATTCGGCGTCAGCTACGCGGCCTCCAAGCTCTTCAAGGATGGCAGCTGGACGGGTTCCGGCGGCTATGCCGGCGCCGGCGCCCTGGGGACCCTCTTCAATGGCACCGACGACGCCATCAAGACCGCTGTGGGCGCCTGGGATTCCGCAGGACTGGGGCTGGTTGTGCAGCGGGCGAAGGACCCGCTGGCCTTGATCACCGCCGTGGCGGGCGAGGGCCGCACGAAGATCCTCTCCGAGCCGCAGCTGGTCGTCGTCTCCGGACAGGAGGCAAAATTCCAGGCGGGCGAGGAGATCGCCGTGCCCACGCAGTCCACCAGCTACACCAGCTCCAGCGGAAATACCTCCACAAACTACGAATACAAGGACATCGGCGTCATCATGACGGTCACCCCCAGCATCACCGCGGGAAACCGCGTGCGCCTGGAGATCGAGCAGGAGGTCACTGCCCAGCAGAGCTCCAGCACCAACACCAACAACACCAACGCACCCAATTTCACCAAGAAGGACATCTCCACCGTCATGACCGTCCAGGACAACTCCACCATCCTCATGGGCGGAATGGTCCAGAACCGGGAGACGGTCACCAAGCGCGGAATCCCCTTCCTCCGCGACATCCCCTACCTGGGGGCGCTCTTCGGCTACGACAGCCGGCAGAACGTGCGCACCGAGGTGCTGGTGCTCATCACCGTCAATGTCATCGACAACAACAACTTCCAGGATGAGCTGATCCGGCGCTACAAGGACTCCCTGGAGGAGATCGCCAAGCGCCAGCAGGAAGAACACTACTAGCCCCCGGACGGACGAACATGGCGCTCCCTCAAACCACAACCCCCGCCGCCCTGGCCGAGGCCGTCCGACGACTCCTGGCGCAAAAGCTGAAGGTCTCCGATCCCGCACTCCTGCAGGCCGGCTCCCCGCAGCTGGACCAGGCGCTCGTGGACGACGGACGCCTGGATGACCAGGCACTCCTGAAGATCTACGCCGAGGCCAGCGGACTCCCCGTCCTGGACGAAGAGGAAAACCGCGACATCCCCTTCTGCGAAGAGGTCACCTACGACTTCCTCAACGGCGAAATGTGCCTGCCGCTGGTCTGGAGCGCCGACAAGGTCCTCCTGGCCATCAGCAGCCCCTACCACGCCGGACGCCTGACGCAGCTCTGGCGGAAGCTCTACGAGGTGGATGTGGAGTTGGTGCTGGCGCGGCGCTCCTACGTGGACCGCTATCTGGCCTCCGTCTACGACCGCCCCGAGGAGGGCATCCCGGGACTCGACGGCGACTCCGAGCAGGCGTTGCGGGATCTGGCAAAGGAGGCGCCCATCGTCCGCCTGGTCAATGATGTCTTCACCCGCGCACAGGAGACCGGCGCCAGCGATATCCACGTGGAGCCCAACGAAAAGGACGTCCAGATCCGCTTCCGCATCGACGGAATGCTCCAGACCGTCCTGCGCCCGCCCATCTCCCAATTCCCCGCCATCTCCTCCCGAATCAAGCTGCTCAGCGGCATGAATATCGCCGAGCGCCGACTCCCCCAGGACGGCCGCATCGAGCTGGCCGGCGGCGGCAAGAACGCCATCGATGTCCGTGTCTCCACCATCCCCACCATGCACGGCGAGTCCATCGTGCTGCGACTGCTGCAGAAGGACTCCTCGGTCTTTGAGCTGGAGAAGGTGGGACTGCTTCCGGATACCATGGAGCAGCTCCAGCAGATCTACAACATGCCCCACGGAATGATCCTCATCGTGGGACCCACCGGCTCCGGAAAGACCACCACGCTGTACTGCATCATGAAGCAGCTCAATGCGGATTTCCGGAAGATCATCACCATCGAGGACCCCGTGGAATACCAGCTGGAGGGCCTCCAGCAAATCCAAGTGAAGTCCTCCATCGGACTCACCTTCGCCAGCGGACTGCGCGCCATCGTGCGACAAGACCCCGATGTGGTCCTGGTGGGCGAAATCCGCGACCGCGAGACCGCCGAAATCGCCATCCATGCCTCCCTGACAGGACACCTGGTCCTCTCTACCCTCCATACCAACGACGCCGCCGGCGCCGTCTCCCGACTCATGGAAATGGGCGTGGAGGGCTTCCTGATCTCCTCCGCACTCCTGGCCGTGGCCTCCCAGCGACTGGTCCGACGACTCTGCCCCGATTGCCACGGAAAGGGCTACACCGGCGAGCCCACCGAACAGGAACCCCGCGGCAAACGCTGCCGCACCTGCATGGGCTCCGGATACCGCGGACGAATCGCCATCTTCGAACTTATGCGCATCAATGACGAACTCCGCGAGGCCATCAATACCCACCAGGATACCTCCGTATTGAACCAAATCGCCAAGAAACACGGCATGCGCTCCCTCCGCGAAGACGGCATGCTGAAGGTCGAAAAAGGCTATACCACCGAGGCCGAGGTCATGCGCGTCTGCCAGCTGGACGTCGGAGACCTGTGATATCAAAAAAAGGAGGAAGGAGGAAGGAGGAAGGAGGAAGTTAGGCCAGGGTTC
>CAVDSU010000041.1:0-15339 GCA_963611685.1 bacterium | reverse complement strand
TCCCTGCGCGCCAATTGGGCGCGCTTGGCGCAATCGCCGGGTCTTCCCGGCGATGGGTTCCAAGGGAACCCTGGCCGAACTTCCTCCTTCCTCCTTCCTCCTTCCTCCTTTTTCAACACAAAAAAGCCCCCGCGGATTCATCCGCGAGGGCTTTTTTGTAAATAGTGGTGGCGCCGCGTGGGAATGCTCTGCTGTGTGCAAAAAAGATAGAGTCTAGAGACTCCGATGCAAGAATTGTCCAGAGTGCCATTTGCGGCGTCACCGGGATTACCATAGTCCCTCCGCCCCGGTTTTCCATTTTGGGGTGGAGGGGTGATGGCTTTTCGGGGCGCTACTTCTGTTGGAAGTCGGGGGTGGCCTCCACGTTCAGGAGCTTCTGCGCCCAATCGCGGAGCTTGAACTTCTGGATCTTTCCGGAAGCGGTCTGGGGGAAGGCGTCCACGATGAAGAAGTGTGCCGGGGTCTTGTAGAAGGCGATCTTATTGCGGCAGTAGTCCCGCATCTCCTCCTCCGTCAGATCGGTGACGCCCTTCGCCGCGATGATGAACGCGCAGACGATCTCGCCGTACTTCTTGTCGGGGGCGCCCACGACCTCGCACTGCTCCACGCGCTTGTTGGTCATGAGGAACTCCTCGATTTCGCGGGGATAGATATTCTCGCCGCCGCGGATGATCATGTCCTTGAGGCGTCCGGTGATGCGGTAGTATCCGTCCTCGTCCACCTGTCCCAAGTCGCCGGAGTGGAGCCATCCATCGGGCTCGATGGCCTTCTTCGTCTCCTCGGGCATCTTGTAGTAGCCCTTCATGACCGTGTAGCCACGCACCATGATCTCGCCGGTGGTGTTGGGAGGGAGCGTCTCGCCGGTATCGGGATCCGCGATCTTGATCTCGATATTCGGCTGGATGGTCCCCACCGTCTGCACGCGGCGCTCGAGAGTCTCGTGGGCGCTGGACATGGTGATCACGGGAGAGGACTCCGTGAGGCCGTAGGGGATGGTGATTTCGGGCATGTGCATCTCGTGGATGACGCGCTGCATGAGCTCGGTGGGACAGAGCGAGCCGCTCATGATGCCGGTGCGCAGGCTGCTCATGTCGAACATCTTGAACATCGGGTGGTTCAGCTCGGCGTAGTACATGGTGGGCACGCCATAGAGCGCCGTCGCCTTCGCCTTCTGGACCGACGCCAGCACCAGCAGCGGATCGAACTGCTCGCACATGACCAGGGTTCCGCCGTGGGTGAAGACCGCCATGACGCCCAGCACGCAGCCAAAGCAATGGAAGAGGGGCACCGGCACGCAGACGCGGTCCTCTTTCGTCAGGATCTGCCGCTCGCCGATGTAGTATCCGTTGTTCAGGATATTCCGGTGGGTCAGCATGACGCCCTTGGGGAAGCCCGTGGTGCCGCTGGTATACTGCATGTTCACCACATCCTGATTGGAGATGCCGCTCATGGCCTCCTGCAGGACTTCGTCATCCACGCTGCGCCCCAAGGCGAAGAGCTCCTCGCTGGAATACATCCCGCGGAACTTCTCCTGTCCCAGATAGCACACGGTCTTCAGGCACGGCAGACGCTTGCTGTTCAGATAGCCGCGCGGGTTGGTGCGCAACTCGGGCAACAGCTCGTACATCACGTCCACGTAGCTCACATCCCGCTGGCCATCCACAATGGCCACCATCTTCATGTCAGACTGCTTCAGGACGTACTCGACTTCGCTGATCTTGTAGTTGGTGTTGATGGTCACCAGCACGCAACCGATCTTCGCGGTGGCGAACATGAACGTGAGCCATTCGGGGACATTTCTGGCCCAGACGCCCACGTGGTCGCCACGCTTGATGCCGATGGCCAACAGGCCCTTCGCCAGATCCTCGCAGCGCTGGTCGAACTCCTTGTAGGACCAGCAGAGGTTCCGGTCGGGATACATGATGAAGGGATGGTCGGGCTGCTTGGCCACCAGGTCCTTCATGAACTCCCCGATGGTCTTTTCGGTAAACAGCTTCGCGTCGTAGATGCTACTCATGGCAGTGTCTCCTTCTCAACGCCACCCCTCATTTGGGAGAGTAGATCACCGCCAGAATCCGCGCGCCCTGCTCGCCGGCGGCATGCAGGTGGTGCGGCACGATGGAATCGTAGTAGATGCTCTGGCCCTTCTCCACACGGTAGCGCTCTTTGCCGTAGACCACCTCAATGGCGCCCTCCAACACAAAGACAAACTCCTCGCCCTCGTGACTCGACAACTCGTACTCCTGCGCAGAAGCCGGCTTCACCTCAACCACAAAGGGCTCCATGCTGCGGTCCGCCTTGTTCACGGACAACGCATGGAAGACCAATCCGCCCTGGTGACCACCAGAGAACCGCAGCTCCCCGTCGTCCTCCTTGATGTTGGCGTCGCTGATCACGGGACCAGACAAGGAAGAGTCGTCCAAGAAGGTGCCCAGACGGCATCCGAGTCCCCGCGCAATGGCCTGCAACGGCGCCAGGGAAAGCGCAATCTCGCCCTTCTCAATCTGACCCAACAACTCCACCGACAACCCCGTGCGCGCACCCAATTCCTCCAGGCTCACGCTGCGAAGCTCCCGAAGATCACGAATCTTGGCTCCAATGCGATCGTTGACAGGCATGACTCTCTCTCCTTAGAAAATTATGGAACAAACTACTGATGCGTTTTCAAAAAAACACCCCGCCTTGACGACGGAGAAAAAATGACCTCTGCGCTACAACGCCGCGCTTGCCCCGCAGGGCATCCGAAGGACGGGAGGCCGCCGACACCGTGCCCCCGCCAAAAAGATTCCGCCAAACAGCGGTTGCCGCCTATTCTTCCAAATGCAGCTCCTGCGCCAGCCGACGTTCGGCGTCCGCGGCGCGGATCTCGCCGAGGAGACCATCCAGCTCGCCGTCCATGATCTTCGTCAGATCGTAGCGCGTGATGTTGAAGCGGTGGTCGGTGCAGCGGCTCTGCGGAAAATTGTAGGTACGGACCTTTTCCGAGCGGTCGCCGGTGCCGATCTGGCTCTTCCGTTCGGCGGCGTTCTTGGCGTCCTCCTCCTGCTGCTTGCGTTCCAGCAGCCGCGAGCGAAGGATTCGCATGGCGATATCCTTGTTCTTGTGCTGGGAGCGCTCCTGCTGGCTGGCCACGAAATCGCCGGTCGGCAGGTAGGTGACGCGGACAGCGGAGTCGGTTCGGTTCACGCCCTGTCCACCGGCGCCGGAGGAACGGAAGACATCGATGCGCAGATCCTCGGGCCTCAGCTCGATATCCACCTCCTGCGCCTCCGCCATGACCGCCACGGTGGCGGTGGAGGTATGGATGCGCCCCTGGGTCTCGGTGACCGGCACCCGCTGGACCCGGTGCACGCCGCTCTCGAAGTGCAAGAGGCTCCAGGCGTCATCGCCGCGGACCATGAAAGAGACATTCTTCAGACCGCCCACCTCGGTCTCGCTTAGGTCAAGCACCTCCACGTGCCAGCCCTTCAGCTCGCAATAATGGGCATACATCCGGTAGAGCTCGCCCGCAAAGAGGCTGGCTTCGTCGCCACCCGCAGCCGGTCGGATCTCCACAATCACGTCACGGCCCTCGTTGGGATGCGTGGGAAGAATCAGCATCTTCACGTTCTTCTCCAACTCCGGGAGGCCCTCCTCCAGGCTCTTCAAGTCCGCAGAGACCAGCTCGCTCATCTCCTGGTCCATCTCGCCAGAAGCAAGCATCTCCTTGTTCTCCACAATCTGGTCCTTGGCATCCTGGAGCTTCTTCCAGGACTCCAAGAGCTTCTTCAGCTTGGTATACTCGCGGTTCAGCGACTGAAAGCGGTCGGCGTGGGGGCCAGCGAAGTCGAAATGGCTGATCTCCGCCTCCAATTCGGAAAGGCGGTCGGTGCTCGTCTGGATGTAGCTGGCAAAATCCATGGATATTCGGAGAAGAAAAACGGAAGAAGGGGAAAAAATATGCGTGCGGAGAGAAGGGGGTAAAAATAGCTGCTCCCCTAACGCGAACGGAAAAGGCGGGTCGTCCAATCGGACGCGATATCGATCTCCACCCTGCCTTTGCGGAAAATGGAAAAGGGGAGCCCCTCCTGGCGGAAGGAGCTCCCCCGAAATGCCGGAAGGCTACTTCTTCAGATTGGCGTAGCGGCGGCGGAAGGCGTCCACGCGGCCCTCAGTATCCACCAGCTTCTGCTTGCCGGTGAAGAAGGGGTGGCACTTGGAGCAGATACCGATGTTCACCGCGGGGCTGGTGGACTCGCACTCGAAGACGTTTCCGCAGGCGCAGGTCACCTTGCACTTCACGTATTTGGGATGGATGTCGCTCTTCATTGTAGAATGAACTCCTTTTGAAATGGAAAACTCTTAAGAAAAAGACTCTTGCCGAAACCCACGCCCCACCGGATGCCACACGCAAAAACGACAGGCATCCGGCAGAGACGCCGGGGGACTCCGGCGAACGGCGGACTACATCTCGGCCAGCGCGGCCTTGCGGGAGAGGCGGACACGGCCGCGGTCGTCAATGTCAATGACCTTCACGGTCATGGCGTCGCCGACCTTGCAGATGTCCTCCACGCTCTTGACGCGGTAGTCAGCCAACTCGGAGATGTGGACCATTCCCTCCTGGCCGGGGAGAATCTCCACGAAGGCGCCGAAGTCCTTGACGGTCTTCACAGTGCCCTGGTAGATCTTGCCGATCTCCACTTCGCCAGTCAGGGACTCGACCTCGTAGCGGGCCTGGTCCATCGCCTCCTTGTTGCTCACGAAGATGCGGACAGTGCCGTCCTCCTCCACGTTGATCTGGGCGCCCGTGCGCTCCTGGATGCCGCGGATGTTCTTGCCGCCAGGGCCGATCAGCGCGCCGATCTTCTCGGGGTTGATCTTCACCGTGCACACCTGGGGCGCGTTGGGAGAGAGCTCCGTGCGGGGCTTCGCCAGGCAGGCGCTCATGATCGCGCGGATCTTCGCGCGGGCCGCCTTGTTGCGCAGCATGGCCTCGTACATTCCCTGGATGTCCAGTCCGGCGATCTTCAGGTCCAGCTGGAAGCCGGTGATGCCCTTCTGGGTGCCGGCCACCTTGAAGTCCATGTCGCCGTAGTGGTCCTCGCTGCCGATGATGTCGGTCAGGAATTCCCGATGGTCCTCGCCGGTCACCAGACCCACGGAGATGCCGACCACCGCGTCGCTGACGGGCACGCCGGCATCCATCAGCGCCAGGGAGCCGCCGCAGACGGTGGCCATGGAGCTGGAGCCATTGGAGCCCAGGATCTCGCTGGTGACGCGGACGGTGTAGGGGAAGTCGTCCACGGAGGGCATGGCCTGGCGGATGGACCGCTCGGCCAGGGCGCCGTGACCGATCTCGCGACGGCCCGTGGAGCCATAGCGACCAACCTCGCCGGTGCAGAAGTTCGGGAAGTTGTAGTGGAGGATGAAGTGCTTCTCGGCAACGCCGCCAGCGATGACGTCGTATTCCTGGGCGTCGCCAGTGCCGGAGAGGGTGGCGGTGACCAGCGCCTGGGTGTCACCACGCTTGAAGAGCGCGGAGCCATGCACCACGGGCAACACGCCGACCTCGCAGGTGATCTCGCGCAGCTGGTCCAGCGCACGGCCATCCTGGCGCTTCTGGTGGTCCAAGACCAGGCCCCGGATCGCCTTCTCCTTCAGGATCTCCCAGGCCTGCTCCGCCTTGGGGGCGGCGCCCGTCTCGGGATCGGTGAACTGGGGCACCAGGGTCGCCATGAACTCGGCCTTCAGCGCATTCTCCTGGTTCTGGCGAGTCAGCTTGTCGGCGGCCTGAACGGCCTGCTGCAGGCGGTCACCCAGGAACTTGTCGGCGGCCTCCAGGAAGTCGGGGGCGGGCAGGTTCGGCACATACTCGAACTTCTGCTTCTGCACCTGGGAAGCCAGCTCCTTCTGGGCGGCGATCTGCTTGGCGATGATGCCGTCGGCGAAGAGCATGGCGTCGCGCAACTCCTCCTCGGAGATCTCCTTGGAGCAGCCCTCGATCATGATCGCCTTGCCCTCGACGCCGGCATACACCAGGTCGATGTCGCTGCGGGTGATCTCGTCGTTGGTGGGGTTGGCAATGAACTTGCCGTCAATGCGGCCCACGCGCAACGCGCCCACGGGGCCATTCCAGGGGATGTCGGAGACCATCAGCGCCGCGGAGGCGCCCAGGATGGAAAGGACATCCGCCTCGTGCTTGCCGTCGGCGGAAAAGAGCGTGGAGACGATCTGGACCTCGTTGTTGAAGCCCTCGGGGAAGAGGGGACGCAGAGGACGGTCGGTCATGCGGGCAGTGAGGATCTCCTTCTCCGTGGGACGGCCCTCGCGCTTGAAGTAGCCGCCGGGGATCTTTCCGGCCGCAGCAAAGCGCTCGCGGTACTCCACAGAGAGGGGGAAGAAGTCAATGCCTTCCCGGGGAGCGGCAGCGCAGGCGCAGACCAGCACGGTCGTGCCACCCTGGCGGACCACCACAGACCCGTTGGCAAGCAACGCCAGCTTGCCTGTCTCAATGGACAGGGAGCGGCCGTTGCCGAGGTCGATGGAAACCTGATGGATGCTCATTCGATGCTACCTCCTGGGACTACCGACGGAGGCCGAGCTTGCTGATCAGGGCGGTGTAGCGGCCGTAGTCCTCGCGGGAGAGGTACTTGAGCAGGTTGCGACGCTGATTCACCATGGCCAGCAGACCACGGCGGGTGCTGAAGTCCTTCTTGTGAATCTTCAGGTGCTCGGTGAGCTCCTTGATGCGGCCAGTCAACAGCGCGACCTGGACCTCCACGGAACCACAGTCATTCTCGGAACGCTTGAACTGCTCAATGATAGCCAGTCTTTCTTCTTTGGTCATAAGGGTGTTATTTCACCTGTGTTGATTCCCGACGACTCTGCCCCAAGCCAGACTAGGGAATACCTTTCCCAAAATCTCAACGATGCGGTCGTGGCCCAGTAGTTACCTCAGCAGCGGCGGGTAATCCGCGTAATGTATTCCAATCACCACGATTTGCAACACGGAGGCGGGAATTGTCCGGAGATGTCACCCCCACGAATCCGCAAGGCAAAATCCCCCCTCCTTCCCGGTCCTCTGTGACGCAATCAGCGTTCGCCGCCGTCCTGGTCGGGATAGGCGACGACCTCGCCCTGCCAGGAGCGATAGAGCGCATTTCCCTCCGGGTCGCAGCCGAGGGGGCTCTCGGGCTGCAGGCGGATCTTTCCCTTTCCGCCGGGCAGATCGAAGGCGAAGGCGGGCAGCGCCATGCCGGAGATGCGTCCGCGCAGCTGGTCCATGATGGCGAGCCCCTCCTTCACGCCGGTGCGGAAGTGCATGGCGCCCTCGATGGGATCGCCGTGGAAGAGGTAGTATGGCTTGACATGGTATTTCAGGAGGGAGGTGAAGAGCGTTCCCAGGACCTGCGCATTGTCGTTGACGCCCTTGAGCAGCACGCTCTGGTTCACCATGCAGACGCCGGCGCGGTTCAGAATGTCGGTGGCGGCGGAGACCTCCTTCGTCAATTCCCGGGGATGGTTGAAGTGGCATGCCAGCCAGGCGGTCTTGCCGGAGGCCAAGATGGACGCCAGGCGCGGAGAGACCTTCTGCGGCAGGGTACAAGGCACACGGCTTCCAAAACGGAGCATCTCCACGCTGTTCACGGAAGAGAGCGCCTGCACCACCAGGCGCAGATTCGCCTCCGGGAGCATCAGGGGATCGCCCCCGGAAACCAGGACCTCCCGCACCTCGGAATGCGCCGTCAGGTAGTCCACCACACGACCCAATTCCTCCTCCGTCAAAGGCGCCAGCGGCTTCGCCCAATCGCGCTTCCGCATGCAATGGCGGCAGTGCATGGCGCAACAATTCCCCGTCACCAACAACGCGCGGTCGGGATAGCGATGCACCAGCCGGGGCACCGGAGAACAGGGCTCCTCCGAGAGCGCATCGGGATCGCCGCCCGCCTGCCGCGTCACCTCACGGTCGTCCGGAAAACACTGCCGGAAAATCGGGTCCCCCAGAATCGGCTCTTCCACCAAAGAGAGATAATACGGCGTCACAAAGAGGGGATAGGCAGACTGCGCCTGACGAAACTCCCCCAGCGACGACGCCCCTACCCCCAAATACGACGCCACCTCCTCCACACTCCGCGCGGCATGCTCCAACTGCCAGCGCCAGTCCCACCACTCATTCGCAGTGGGCGCAACACCATCCTGAAAGTGCAAGTCCATAAAACAAAACGCACGCAATAAAAACCGTAAGCCTTCCAGACACAAAAAAAGCCGTGGATTTGAAAATCCACGGCGGAAAGTGTAGTGGCGGAGTTGATGGGGCTCGAACCCACGACCTTCGCCGTGACAGGGCGATGCTCTAACCAATTGCGCTACAACTCCACTACAAAATTGTCTGCCTTCCAAGAGAAGAGACTGGCGGAGTTGATGGGGCTCGAACCCACGACCTTCGCCGTGACAGGGCGATGCTCTAACCAATTGCGCTACAACTCCAGCTCTTCGCTCGTAAAGCGGGGTTAAGATATTCCTCCATGCACAGTTTGCAAGCCACCTGCACGAAAATTACACCCTTTCTCCCTACGATCCCCACAAAAATCCCCAATGGACCCAACACTTTGATGCCGCAGGCGCCGCTTTCCCCTACTACCTACTACCTGCCACCTACTACCTGCCACCTACTACCTGCCACCTGCCACCTGCCACCTACTACCTGCCACCTACTACCTGCCACCTACTACCTGCCACCTAATGAGGCAGGGGGCACGGGGGGCGCAAGCCCCTCCGTCCTTTGGTTGGTTCTCCCCCCATCAAAAAGCTCTCGATTCCCCCATATAAGCCCACCCTGCCTAATTTCTTCCGCAGCTCAGGCTACGCTATTTGCGGCGCACTTTGGCGCCGCTTGGCGCAATCGCCGGGTCTTCCCGGCGATGGGTTTCGGCTCGCCGAAACCCTGGCCTAACTTCCTCCTTCCTCCTTCCTCCTTCCTCCTTTTTTAAACCCAAAGGGGGCCCGCCAGGCAATCCCGGCGGGCCCCTTTGGAGCTTAGTAGTTTTCGGCTTCTACCTGGAAGTATGCCTTGGGGTGGAAGCAGACGGGGCAGACCTCGGGGGCCTTTTCGCCGATGTAGATGTGTCCGCAATTGCGGCACTGCCAGCGGTTCTCGCCGACGCGCTCCCAGACCTCGCCGCTCTCCAGATTGGCCAGCAGCTTGCGGTAGCGTTCCTCGTGGTGCTTTTCGATGGCGGCAACGCCCTCGAACTGCCGGGCGATCGCCTCGAAGCCCTCCTGCCGCGCCTCCTCGGCGAACTGGCGATACATCTCGGTCCACTCCTCGTGCTCGCCCGCTGCGGCCGCCAGCAAATTGGCCTTGGTGTCACCAATGCCGCCCAAGTGCTTGAACCAGAGCTTCGCGTGCTCCTTCTCGTTGGCGGCGGTCTCCTGGAAGAGGGAGGCGATCTGCTCGAATCCCTCCTTCTTCGCGGCGGAGGCAAAGTAGTCGTACTTGTTGCGTGCCTGGGACTCGCCGGCAAAGGCAAATGCCAGATTGGCAGCAGTCTTACTTCCTTTCAATTCCATAAGTCAGTGAGCTCCTACAGGTTGCGCCAGGGCTTCCGCCCTGGCTGGTGGATGGGAAAGAAAACCACAGGATGATTTTCTGGATTCGTATGCTCTTCAACAAGATAGCGCAGAATCCGTCGCGCAAATAAATTTATCCGTTATTTTGAGATTGCAAGAAGGCCGCGGGGCTTTTTGCGAAGGATTTTCGCCGATGCGGATCGCTTGCGCCCTGCCCTGCGGAGAAAACGGCATCTCCCGCCTACGAAAAAGGAGGATCGCCCTCCCCTCGCGGCATGCTTTCATGCCCCAGGGAGTCGATCCTCCTTCGGAGAAACGAATGTCTTTTTTATGGATCCGGGAGTCTCTTTTATTCCAGAGCGCGGAGCTGTTCTTCCACAGCGGCGACGAACTTCCGGGAGAACTCGCGGTCGCCGGTCTTGGCGAACTTCACGGCGATGACGGCCTGTCCATTGGCGTCGAAAGTGAGCTTCACGGAGATGCGTGCCTCATAGACATCCTTGTATTCATACACCACGCTGCTGGTCTGGTTGTTGCGGGAGAGCTGGTGGAGCATGAGGACCTCGGCGGCAGCGCGGACGGCCTTGTCGGCCTCCAGGAGTCCGCATCCCAGGCTCGCGGAGTAGACTCCGCTGAGGCGGCCATAGCGCTCATTGGTGACCACGCCGCTGCCGGAAGCCGGAGCGGGCTGGACCTGCACGCAGGAGATGGTGATCATCACGGTGGCGACAATGGCGAAAGTCGCCAAGAAGAGGCTATTCTTTTTCATGGTAGATTCTCGAGATGATTCGGTTGAGTTGTCAGAGAAAGGCGCGAAGAGAACCGGGTGGGTGGAATCCGGGCGAAAAAATTTCCCCTCGGCACAGCCACACATCCCCTCGTCTCGTATATGCGCCAAATATAATTCCTCAAGCCGTGAACAGGGTCCCCGGACTGCCTACAAAAAAGCTAGGATTTCCAAGGAAGGCTGTCGCTTTTGAGGGCGGCTACGGCGTCGCCTACCATCCGGCAGAGATCGTCGGCGAGGAAGGACCCCTTCGCGTTGTCGGCGGCCGCGCCATGGAGGAAGGCGCCCAGCCGTGCGGCGGCCTCGGGGACGAGTCCCTGCGCTAGGAGCGCGCCGATGACGCCGGAGAGGACATCGCCGCTTCCGGCAGTGGCCAGGCGGGGATTTCCGGAGGCATTCCGAGTCAGGGTGCCCTCCGGGGTCGCCACCAGAGTGCCGGCGCCCTTGCCTACCACCACGCAGCCCGTGGCAGAGGACAGCGCCAGCGTGCGCTCCTGCCGCCCGAGCTCCTCGGGGACTCCGAAGGCACGGCAGAGGCGCCGTGCCTCGCCGTCATGGGGAGTAAGAACCATCTTTCGGCGAAGGGCGGCGTCTCCGGGCAGGAGGGCGGGCGTGCAAGAGATGCGGTTGAGCGCATCGGCATCCACCACCTTCGGACGCGGGACCGCCAGGGCCTCCGCAAGAAAGACATCCACCTCCGGATGATTCCCCATGCCGGGCCCCAGCACCAACGCCGTGGCTTTCGGGAGCTCCCGCTGCCAGGCCTCCAGGGAGGCGCCGCAGAAGACGCCCCGCGAGGGATCCTCGGGGACCCGATGGACGATGAGAGCGAAGGGGCAAGGACCGGGATGCTGGGCGGATTCCGGGAGGCACGCCACCACCACGCCGGCGCCGGCATAGAGTCCGGCAATCGCGGAAAGCATGGGCGCGCCGGGATACTGCCGGCTCCCGCCAGTCACCAGGAGGGTGCCATGGGTATACTTGTGGCTCTCCTGTCCATAGGAAGGAAGATCGCTTTGCGCCTGCAAAAGGGTGTAGTCCTCCACCGCACTCATCTTGTCCTTCCTCTGGGAAAGAGCCCTCTCCATGGCATCGCGACAGCTAGAAGCCCTTGCGCTCCAAAGCGCGGTGGGCAATGTCGGTGCGGTATTCCACGCCATCCCAAGAGATGCACTTCACGCCGCGGTAGGCCTTCTCCACCGCCTGGCGAAGAGTCGCCGCGCGGGCCGTGACGCCCAGGACGCGTCCGCCATTGGTGAGGATGGTCCCATCGGCAGCGGCCTTGGTGCCCGCATGGAAGACCACGCATCCGGCCTCCTCAGCCTGGGGGATTCCGTGGATGGCGAGCCCCTTGGGATAGCTGCCGGGATAGCCTTGTGAGGCCATCACCACGCAGACTGCGGGCTCGTCGGACCACTTCAGCTGAATCTGGTCCAGACGGCCCTCGGCGGTGGCCAACAGCGCCTCCACCAAGTCGGAATCCAGACGCGCCAAGACCGCCTGGGTCTCGGGATCGCCAAAGCGGACATTGAACTCCAGCAGCTTGGGACCCTCGGCCGTCACCATGATGCCGGCGTAGATGATGCCGCGGAAGTAGAGGCCGTCCTCCTGGACGCCCTTCAGGAAGGGCTTCAGCACCTCGCGGTCAATGCGCTCCATGAGCTCGGGAGTCACCACGGGCGCGGGGGAATATGCGCCCATTCCGCCGGTATTGGGGCCCTTGTCGCCATCGTAGGCGCGCTTGTGATCCTGGCTGGAAACCAGGGGAATGATGGTCTTGCCGTCGCAAAGCGCCAGAATGGAGGCCTCTTCGCCCACGAGGCACTCCTCCAAAAGCACGCGGCTGCCGGCGTCGCCAAAGGCGCCCTCGAAGCAGGAGTTGATGGCGTCGCGGGCACTCTGGAGATCCATGGCGACTACCACGCCCTTTCCCGCGGCCAGGCCATCGGCCTTCACCACAATGGGAGCGCCCTCCTTCTCCAGATACGCCAGGGCACTCTCGCGGTCCGTGAAGACGGCGGCCTTCGCGGTAGGAAGGCCATGGCGCGCCATGAAATCCTTCGCGTAGGCCTTGCTGCCCTCCAACTGCGCGGCCTCGCGGTCGGGACCCACGATGGCCAGCCCGCGCGCGCGGAAGAGATCCACGATGCCCTTGCAGAGCATGGCCTCGGGCCCCACCATGGTGAGGCCGATGTGGTGGCTCTCGGCAAATTCCGCGAGCGCCTCGGGGGTATCGGCCTTCACGGGGATTGCCGAGGGAATGCCGGGATTGCCGGGCGCCCAATAGAGCTTCCCGGCCAGGGGGCTCTGCATCATCTTCCAGGCGATCGCGTGCTCGCGGCCGCCGGCGCCAACCAGAAGGATATCCATGCTCATTCTCTCTGCGACAGGGGTGGAATTCTCAAGGGTCTCAAAAACGGAAAAGGCCGCCCGCCGCAGGGATTCGCTCCTTTCGGCTGGACGGCCTCATGCTCGCTATGAATGCGAAGCTCGGACTATGCGTTCACTTCCTCGCCCACGAGCCAACGCACGAAGCGCTTCACGGTCACGCCGGGATAGGCCTTGGCCAGGGTGGTGTGCTCGTCGTCGATCCAGGGCATGTCCATCAGGCAGATCTCGCTGAAACGCTTGTTCAGCTTGCCCTGCAGGATGCCGGCCAGCACCTTCTCGGGCTTGCCAGCCAGCTTGGGATCCGCAGCGGCGATCTCACGCTCCTTGGCAATGAATTCGGCGGGGACATCCTTGCTGGAGATGTAGGTGGGGTTGCTGGCGGTGATGTGCAGAGCGATGTTGTTGAGCAGCGCGGCGTCCTGGGTGCCGGCGACCTCCGCCAGAGTGGCGTAGGGCTGGGCGGTGTGCAGGTAGTAGCACAGCTTGCCGCCATCCTTGGCAGTCCACTTGATGGCACGGCGCACGGACATGTTCTCGCCGATCTTGCCGATGAGCGCGGTCAGCTCGTCCTTGGTGTCCTCAACCAGCTTGGCGGAGACATCGCCCTCGGCATCGTAGGAGAGCGCCTTCTCGGCGGCCTTCTGGACGAATTCCTTGAACTCCTTGGTGCTGGCCACGAAGTCGGTCTCGCAGAGCGCCTCGACCAGAGCGACGCTGTCGCCCTGGGCGGCCACGCCCCACTTGCCCTGGTTCACGGCACGGCCGGCGCGCTTCTGCGCCTTCGCCATGCCCTGCTTGCGAAGATACTCGACGGCGCCCTCGACGTCGCCATTGCTCTCGACGAGGGCCTTCTTGCACTCCATCATGCCGCAACCGGTCTTCCGGCGCAGCTCCATCACTTCCTTCGCGCTGATGTCAGCCATGATGCGAATTCTCCTTGAAAAGGTGGGTTGAACGGTGGCTCCTCCCCGGTTCCCTCAAGCGGGAATCCTTTCGGGGAGGAGACTCTTCTCTTCCAGGACTATGCCTGGGCCTCGGCGGCGGGAGCCTCGGCAACAGGAGCCTCGGCCTTGTCATCCTTGGCGGCAGCGGCCTCGGCCTCGGCGGCCTTGGCAGCAGCCTTCTTCTTGCTGGACAGGGACTTGCCTTCCTGGACGGCGTCCTGGAGGGCGGAGACGATGACCTTGATGGCGCGCAGGGCATCATCGTTGCCGGGCACCACGTAGTCAATGCCGTCGGGGTTGCAGTTGGAGTCAACCAGCGCCACCACGGGGATGTTCAGCTTGATGGCCTCCTGGACAGCGATGTGCTCGCGGTCCACGTCGATGATGACGACGGCGGCGGGCAGCTTGGGCATCTCGGCGATGCCGCCCAGGGCGGTTTCCAGCTTGGTCAGCTCGCGCTTGAGGCTGGCGACCTGCTTCTTGGGCATCTTGTCGAAGGTGCCGTCCTGGCTCTGGGTACGGAGCTTCTTCATGGCGGCCACGCGGGTCTGCACCACCTTGGAGTTGGTCAGGGTGCCGCCCAGCCAGCGGTCGCACATGTAGGGCATCTGGACGCTCTCGGCGGCAGCGCGGACGATCTCCTGCGCCTGGCGCTTGGCGCCGACGAAGAGGATCTGTCCGCCATTGGCGGCGGTCTGGGTCAGGAAGTCGCAGGCGGCTGCCAGCTGCTTCATGGTCTTGCCCAGGTCGAAGATGGTGATTCCGCTACGGGTGCCATAGATGTACTTCTTCATCTTGGGGTTCCAGCGGCGGGTCTGATGGCCGAAGTGAACACCTGCTTCCAGCAGGTCGGTGATGGTGATTTTCGCCATGGTTTTCTGACTCCTTTTCGTTGGCTGGGCCCTTTCTAAATCCAGGGAAAAAGAAAAATTTGCTCCCCAGACAAGGGTCCGTGCGTCCGAGTGTATTGCGAATGCCCCCTATCCTACGACGGGCGGGCAGAATGCGTAATGTAAGACAAGCCCAGGGAATTACAAGGAAAAAAAGTTAGTATCTAGCCATCAGGGGCTAGTGGCTAGTCTATATGGTGCCTGCCGCGCTCTTCCGCACACTTGGGGCGGTACTGGCACCGCAACAGCCAAGCACCCCACTACCTGCTCCCCACTGCCTAATTAGCCGGGGGGTGCGGGGGGCGCAAGCCCCTCCGTCCTTTGGAGATCTTCCTGCAAACCCGGCGCTAGGCAAACCGTGCCTGGGCTAGGCATACGCCGCGTAGCGGCCCGAAAGCCGCCACCGTACCGCCGCATGAGCAGCGGCGAATGCGGGCGGTGCCCGCAGATTGTAGGGAGTAGGTAGTAGGTTAGTAAGGTGCCGCAGGCGCTCTTCCGCCCGCTTGGGGCGGTACTGGCACCGCAACAGCCAAGCACCCCACTACCTGCTCCCCACTGCCTAATTAGCCGGGGGGTGCGGGGGGCGCAAGCCCCTCCGTCCTTTGGAGATCTTCCTGCAAACCCGGCGCTAGGCAAACCGTGCCTGGGCTAGGCATACGCCGCGTAGCGGCCCGAAAGCCGCCACCGTACCGCCGCATGAGCAGCGGAAGAGCGCCGCAAAGCGCGCCATTCGGAAGGCGGGGGAATATCCAAAGGACTGGGGGCCGCCGCCCCCCGT
>CAVDSU010000040.1:0-15361 GCA_963611685.1 bacterium | reverse complement strand
CTTTGCTTCTGGAGCTCCGTCATCATACTGTCCGTCCGCGCCCCCCGCGCGCCCCTAGCTTCTTCCGCTTTCCCCTCAAGGTATCCGTCCAAGCCATGGCCCCCCGCGCGCCCCTAGCTTCTTTGCTTCTGGAGCTCCGTCATCATACTGTCCGTCCGCGCCCCCCGCGCGCCCCCCTAGCTTCTTCCGCCTCCCGGCGGTGCCATTTGGCAACTTCTCCTTTGCGCGCCAATTGGGGCGCGCTTGTACGCACGCGCCGGTAGATTCCGGCGCGGGGTTTCGCCTGCGAAACCCTGGCCTGACTTCCTCCTTCCTCCTTCCTCCTTTTTTTTGTGGGTGGCGTTTGCGATGGCAAACGCCACCCACAAAAAAAGCCCCCTTCGGCGGAGAATGCCGGAGGGGGCGTGGGACTTTGCGCTGACGCGAAAGCCGGAATGCCGTTTTAGGCGCGGGCGGCCTTAGCCTTTTCGACCAGCTGCGCGAAGGCGGCGGGGTCGTTGACGGCGAGGTCGGCGAGCATCTTGCGGTTGATCTCGATGTTGGCCTTGTTGAGGCCGTCGATCATCCAGCTGTATTTGAAGTCGAGGGCACGGCAGGCGGCGTTGATTCGCTGGGTCCACAGCTGACGATAGGCAATCTTCTTGTCTTTTCGTCCCACGAAGGCGTATGCCATTGCGCGGTCTGTGGCGGTGTACGCCATGCGGATCAGTTTGCTCCGGCTGCCGCTGAAGCCTTTTGCCATTTCCAGGACGCGCTTGCGACGGGCTCTGGATGCGGGTGCGTTCGTTGCTCTCATTGTTCAGTACTCCAAGCTATAAGATGTGTTAGTGCATCCAATTAAAGACCGTAGGGGAAGCAGGCCTTCATGCGGGAATTCTCGGTGCTCTTCACTTCCTTGGGCTGTCCGAGACGACGCTTGCGGGTGGCGGACTTCTTGGTCAGAATGTGCCGTCCACCGGCGCAATTGTGCATGAATTTGCCAGTACCGGTCTGCTTGAAGCGCTTCGCGGCGGCTTTTCTCGTTTTCATTTTCGGCATGGTTTTGTTCTCCTTGTTGGGAAAGGCCATCGTCGGCCTGGCGCCCGGGCTGGGGTAGAGAAAACGAACCCTTTGCCCTGTGCGACGACAGGTCCAAAAAGACGGCGATGGCACATGGATGCATCCGTGCGGCGAGGGACGCTGATTCTGCCTGCGGATGCGAAAGTCTGTTGTGAAGACGGATGTTGTGGCCTATTCCTGGGGAGCGGGTTCCTGGGGCTCCTTGGCGGCGGCCTCCTGTGCCTTCTTGGCGGCCTCCGCCTTCTTGGCGGCGGCGCGGACCTCGGGCTTCAGGGAGAGCGTGGTGGAGAAGGTCTTTCGCTCCTGGCGGACGGGGCTGTCCTGTTTGGCGATGTCCTCGAGCTCCTTCATGAATCGGTTCATGATCTGCATGCCGATTTCCTGATGGCTCATCTCACGGCCGCGGAACTGCAGAAGCAGTCGCACCTTGTCCCCGTGCAACAGGAACTCCCGCGCGTGCTTCAGCTTGGTGTTCAGGTCGTTGTCGTCAATGACCGGACGCAGCTTGATCTCCTTCAGCTTGGGCTGGACCAGGTTTTTCCTGGCCTCACGGGCACGCTTGGACTCCTCGAACTGGTACTTTCCGAAGTCCATGATGCGGGTGACGGGCGGGTCGGTCTTGCTGGGGATCTGCACGAGATCCAGTCCCGCCTGCTGTGCGCGGGCGATGGCGGTCTCGAAGGTGACAATGCCGACTTGCTGGTTGTTCTGGTCGATCAGGCGTACTTCCCGACCGCGCAGAAACCGGTCTCCTGGTCTGAGCTGCTTCACTCGGTTTGAACTCCGTGTTAGGGGGTGTCTTCTTGTTTGGGGGCTACGACGAACGGGAAACAGTCTTCCCGCCGCCGGTTCTCCCGTCCGGCGCCGCCGCATTTTATGGTGGGTGGCGGCGTCGGGGGAATGGTGTTGCTTCTAGGAGGGGAGGGATGAGGACCGGGTCCTTTTTTAGGCCTTGTCCGCGATCTCCTTCTCGATGCGGGCGAGGAATTCCTCGGGAGCGAGGACATCGCCCTTCACGTAGTACTTTCCGCCGGCCTTGGAGCGGTCGCGAACGGAGACTGCCACAGTGCCGTCGGCCTGCTCCTTCTCGCCCACCACCAGCAGGTAGGGGACGCGCATGAGGCCGGCGGTCTTGATCTTTGCGCCGATGGGGCTGGCGGAGAGGTCGGAGGAGACCCGGATGCCGCGCTCGCGCAGCTGCTTCTCGATCTTCGCCGCGTAGTCGGCGAACTTTTCGGAGATGGAGAGCACGCGCACCTGTTCGGGTGCCAGCCAGGTGGGGAAGGCGCCCGCGTAGTGCTCGATCAGGATGCCGAAGAAGCGTTCCAGGGAGCCCAGCAGTGCGCGGTGCACCATGTAGGGCTGGTGGCGCAGGCCATCCTGTCCCACGTACTCCAGGTTGAAGCGCTCGGGCAGGTTGAAGTCGAACTGGATGGTGGAGGTCTGCCACTCGCGGCCGATGGCGTCCTTGATCTTGAGGTCGATCTTGGGACCGTAGAAGGCGCCGCCGCCCTCGTCCACCTCGTAGCTCATGCCCTCGGCCTTGATGGCCTGCAACAGCGCCTCGGTGGCGGCCTCCCACTTGGCGGGATCGCCGACGGCCTTTGCGGGGCGGGTGGAGAGGTATGCCTTGATGTCCTTGAAGCCGAAGCACTTCCAGATGTACATGGAGAAGCGGATGACCTCGCGGATTTCGTCCATCATCTGTTCCTGGGTGCAGATGATGTGTGCGTCGTCCTGGGTAAAGCCCCTCACGCGCATGAGTCCATGGAGCACGCCGGCCTTTTCGTAGCGGTAGACGGTTCCGAACTCGGCCCAGCGGCAGGGCAGTTCCCTGTAGGAGCGGGGCTTGGTCTTGTAGATCATGATGTGGAAGGGGCAGTTCATGGGCTTGACGTAGTAGGGATCGCCGTCAATGTCCATGCTGGAGTACATGTTCTCCTTGTAGAAGCCCAGGTGACCGGAGGTCTCCCAGAGATTTGCGCGTCCCACGTGGGGGGTATAGACCAGCTCGTAGCCGTTGCGGTAGTGTGCATCGCGCCAGAAGGTCTCGATGACGTTGCGGATGCGGGCGCCCATGGGGTGCCAGGAGACCAGTCCGGGGCCGATCTCCTCGTGGGTGCTGAAGAGCTCCATCTCCACGCCGATCTTGCGGTGGTCGCGCTTCTTGGCCTCCTCGACCTGCTGCAGATACTGGTCCAGCTCCTGCTTGGAGGGGAAGGCGGTGCCGTAGACGCGCTGGAGCATCTTGTTCTTTTCGTCGCCGCGGAAGTAGGATCCCGCGATGCCGGTGAGCTTCACGGCGCCGATCTGGGAGGAGTTCTCCACGTGGGGGCCGCGGCACAGGTCCACGAAATCGCCGCAGGTGTACAGGGAGACGGTCTCGCCTTCGGGGATGTCGTCCAGTCGGGAGAGCTTGTAGGTCTGGCCCTTCTCCTCGAAGAGCTTCCGTGCCTCCTCGCGGGAGACCTCGCTGCGGACGAAGGTCACCTTCTGGCCGATCATCTTGCGCATGCGGGTCTCGATCTCCTTCAGATCCTCGGGGCCCAGGTGGTGCTCCATGTCGAAGTCGTAGTAGAATCCGTCGGCGGTGGCGGGGCCGATGTCGAATTTTGCATCAGGCCAGAGCTTGGCCACCACGGCGGCCATGATGTGCGCGGCGGAGTGCCGGAGGGTGCTGAGGGGGGTGGAGTTGTCGGACATATCAGTTTTGGGGAGTCGCCGGGAGGGCTTCCCGGTGGCATCCAGTTTTTGGTAGAAAGGAAAGGGGATTCAGAGCTAGTCGCTATTCCAGGACGCCTTTTGTGGAGGGCGTCTCGCCTTGGGAGGCGGGATCCATCGACACTGCCGTGCGCAAGGCGCGTCCGAAGGCCTTGAAGATGGCCTCCAGGCAGTGGTGGTTCTCTTCGCCGGCCAGCAGATCCACGTGGATGGTGCATCCCGCGGCATTGGCCAGCGCCTGGAAGAATTCGTGGAAGAGCCTGTGGCTGACGCCGCCGGCGGTGGCCTCGGGGAAGGCGCAGCGCCAGGAGAGATGCGGCCGGCCGGAAAAGTCCAGCACCACCCGCGCCAGCGCTTCGTCCAACGGAATCGTCGCTTCGCCAAAGCGGAAGATCCCGCGCTTGTCGCCCAGGGCGGTTTTCAGGGCCTGGCCCAGGGCCAGACCCGTGTCCTCCAGGGTGTGGTGCGCATCGATTTCCAAGTCGCCTTTGGCGGACAGCGTGAGGGCGAGGTGTCCGTGGCGGAAGGCTGCGTCCAGCATGTGGTCGAAGAAGGGCACGCCGGTCTCGATCCGGTTGTCGCGGGGACCGTCGTCCAGGGAGAGGACCACGCGGATCTGTGTCTCCTTAGTCTGTCTGTCAATGGCGGCGCTTCTGGACATGCTTGGGTCGGATGGGACTGTGCTTCAACGGCAAAAGGGGTCTCCCGAAGAAATTTCGGTAAGCCTGTCAATATAGCACAGTTATGCGTCCTTACCTGCCGGCACTCCACCGGTGATCAATCCCCGCTTGGTGGTCTCCAGGAATTCCAGGAAGCCCTGGATTTCGGGGAGTTGCGGGAGCTCCTGGCGGATCTTTTCGAGGGCGTTGGGGCGGGAGAGGCCCTCCAGGCAGGCGATCTTCACCGCCTCCTTGATGGCGCCCACGGTCTCCGCCGGCATTCCGGCGCGGCGCAGTCCCACGGCATTGATGCCCTGGATGTGGTCTTCCTGGATGATGCCGTAGGGCACCACGTCCTGGACGATTCGGGAGCCGCCGCCCACCATTGCCATGGTGCCGATGCGGCAGAATTGGTGCACCAGGGAGGAGCCGGAGATGAAGGCCTTCTTGCCGACCTCCACGCGCCCCGCCAGCAGCGTCGCGTTGGCGATGATCACGTCGTCGGCGATCTGGCAGTTGTGTCCCAGGTGGGTGAAGGCCATGAGCATCACGTTGTTGCCCACCTTCGTGGTGCTCTCCTCCTCCACGCCGCGGTGGATGGTCACATATTCCCGGATCACGCAGTTTTCGCCCACGATGGTGTAGGAGTGCTGTCCCTTGTAGTGGACATCCTGGGGCTCGTCGCCGATGTTGGCGCCGCAGTGGATCCGGGTTCCCCGGCCGATGCTGGTGTTTCCCGAGAGCACCACATGGGGTCCGATGACGCAGTCGTCCTGGATGGTGACCTCGGGTCCGATGACGGCGAAGGGGCCGATGGTGACGTTCTTGCCGATGACGGCTCCTTCCTGGATGGCCGCGCGGGGATCGATGTTTCCGCTCATGGTGGGGGTTCTGGGGGGATTTTTCTACGGAGAGGGGGGTGTGCTTCGCGGGTCGCAGGCGCTACTTGAGCACGATTCGCTTGCGGTTCTTCTTGCCGGCGCGCAGGAGGATTTCGCCGCTTTCGGGGAAGTCCTTGTCGGTGAGGGTGGCGCGGGGATCCTGGAGGCGCTCGTCGCCCAGGTAGCATCCGCCGCCCTGGACCAGCCGGCGGGCGTCGCCGTTGGAGGAGCAGAAGCCCGCCTTCACCAGGAGGGTCAGCAGGCCCATGCCCGCCGCCATCTCGCTGCGGGGGATCTCCAGGGAGGGAATGGCGTCGTTGGCCTGCTGCGGGGTGATCTTCGCCACCTCGGAGCTGGTCTCGATGGCGCCCTCGGGATCCGCGAAGCCGAATTGGGTGCAGGCGGCCAGGTATGCCTTGGCGGCCTGCTCGGGGCCGTGCGCCAGCGCGGTGGCCTCGTAGGCCAGGATCTCCTTGGCGCGGTTGATCTGCGGGGAGGGCAGGGCGCCCAGGCGGCGCACCTCGTCCATGGGCAGCGCGGTGAAATACGCCAGGAGCTTCTGCACGTCGCCGTCATCCACATTCCGCCAGAACTGGTAGTATTCGAAGGGCGCGGTGCGGTTGGCGTCGAGCCAGACTGCGCCGCCGGCGGTCTTGCCGAACTTTGTGCCGTCGGACTTCAGGAGCAGGGGGAAGGTGGCGCCGAAGACCTCCTTCTGCTGGAGGCGGCGCACCAGCTCCACGCCGGCCACGATGTTCCCCCACTGGTCCTGTCCGCCGAATTCGAAGCGGCAGCCGTGGACCTGGTTCAGGTGGTTGAAGTCGAAGGACTGCAGGAGGGGGTAGCTGAATTCCAGGAAGGAGAGGGAGGTCTGCAGACGCAGCTTCACGCTCTCGGCGGTGAGCATCCGGTTCACGCTGAAGAGGGAGCCGATGTCACGCAGGAAATCCAGGAACTTCAGGTCCCGCAGCCAGTCGCCATTGTTCACCATCTTCGCCTTGCCGACGCCTTCGCCGAAGTCCAGGAAGCGCGCCAGCTGCCCCTGCAGGCAGCTCACGTTATGGTCGATGGTCTCCACCGTCATGATGGGACGCGCCTCCATCTTGCCGGAGGGATCGCCAATCATGGCCGTGCCTCCGCCCACCAGCGCCAGCGGGGTGTGTCCGCACTTCTGCAGCCACCGCATGGCCATGATGGGCAGCAGGTGCCCGATGTGCAGGGAGCTCCCGGTGGGGTC
The DNA here is from genome assembly GCA_963611685.1 of bacterium. Classification (GTDB taxonomy): domain Bacteria; phylum Verrucomicrobiota; class Lentisphaeria; order Oligosphaerales; family Oligosphaeraceae; genus UBA1724. The sequence continues at coordinate 8,804 of CAVDSU010000040.1, read as the reverse complement.
GAATCCTACATAGAAGGTCTGGGGGCCTTCGCCCAACATGCGGCGCATGGCGTCCGCGTCGGTGGATTGGTAGATGAAGCCGCGCTCGGCGAGAATGTCCCAGGCGTTAGTCATGGCAGGAACGGAAGAGGGTGGGGTGGAGGGATAGGGGGGAATGGGATAAAACACAAAGAAGGCACTGGACCCAGGAGGTCCGGTGCCTTCCGTTAGGGGATTCCTGCACGCCCCGCCAGGAAAAAGCCGTCGGCGGGGGAGAGATGCGGAAATCCGGAGAATTGCGTCGTCCGCGAGGGGACGCGTCCCGATGGGGGAGGGAGGGGGGAAAGTCCTCTCCCTAGCCCTGGACAATCTCCTTCACGGTGAGCCGGGTCATGTCCTGGCGATGGCCGTTCTTGCAACGGCTGCGCTTGCGGCGCTTCATCTTGAAGACGATCAGCTTGGGACCACGGAACTGGTCCTTGATCTCCGCCTTCACAACGGCGCCAGCCACGGTGGGCGCGCCAAAGACGGTGTCGTTGTCGTTGGAGATGAGCAGGACTTCGCCGAAGTCCACGGCGTCGCCGGCGTTGCCGGGAATCCGGTCGATTTCGAAATCCTGGCCGGGCTCCACCTTATACTGCTTGCCGGAGGTCTTGATGATGGCGTACATAGTCGGAAAAACTCCCGTGTGTTGGGGTTGTCTCTTGTTTTATGGTGATTAAAAAAGGTCTTTTGCGGTGAGTGCGTTAATATAATGACGCCGCCGCTGTTTTCAACCCTGGGAGCCCCCCGGACCGCGCCGCCCGCCCTCCGGGCGACGTCGGATACGTGGCTAGTTCATGGGGTGGTAGTGAGAGAGATACGTGAGTTCCCGGGGCAGGGGGATATTGGCGCCGGTCTCGTTCTCGCCGTAGCCATTCTCCGCCAGGATCTGGATGTCGTCCAGCACGCGGACGTCGCCGCGGAAGGTGACCTTGCAGTCGAAGAGGATATTGATTTTCCGCTGGGCGTGGAGGGTGGCGATGACGCTGAGCATGAGTTCCTGGAGCGTGGGTGCGGTGGAGCTCTTGATGAGGGGCTCCACGTCAAGGGGATACGCCAGCACGCGGAGGAGATTCGCGCTTGCCATCAGGCGGATCAGCTCCCGCGCCGCACTGGTCCGCGAGAGCTCCCCGGCGTCGATCTTCTTCTGCATGTCCGCCAGCAGGTCGCTGCGCTTCTCCAGGCGCTCGTCCACGAACTGCCGCTTCAGCTGGTTGATCCATTCGTTGGCCAGGAAGAGGTTCATGGGGAGGCTGGCGTCGTATTCCTTGTCCAGGATGAGGGTCACGGGGCTGCCGTAGTGTCGGACGATGGAGGAGATGAGGGTGGCCGGCCGCACATGGAAGCCGAAGTATGGCGGGATGGGGATTTGGCGGCTCTCCACCACGGCGTATTGCTGCAGCATGCTCTGGCACAGCCCGCGGGCGCCTGCCAGGAATTCATAGCTGTATCGGCACAGGTAGTGGGTCAATAGCTCCAGATACCAGTTGCTCTTCAGCACGCATTCCTTGTGGCAGAAGAGGGAGTCGCCCTGGATTTTGATGTGCCGTTCGTAGAAATGGATGAAGACCGTCGCCACCCGCAGCAGGTGCAGCACCACGCTGATGTGCCCCCGCAGCCGCCGCAGCGAGGAGTCGCTGCCCTCGATGTTGCTGTAGGAGATGTAGGTGTCGTAGAGGGACTGCAGGGTGTGGAAGCGCTCTTCCATGGAGCGGATGGAGGCCTCCGAGAGCTGGTCGAAGTTCAGACCCCGCCACTGGGGCGCACGGCATTTCGCCGCGTTGTCCAGGAATTTGGCGTCTTCGGTGTTGTTCAGGAAGCTGGTGGCCAGGTGGATCACCAGGTGCTTGGCGTCCTCGCGGATGCCCATGACGCGGTTCTTGGGGAGCATTCCGCGGGGGAGGATCTCCGAGTAGTCGTAGCCAATGAGCTCCTCGGGCGGCGGCCAGCCCAGGCGCATGGCGTCATCCATGACCTGCCGCAGGGAGCAGAAGAGAAAGTTCGAGACGAAGGTGACTGCGCCCGCCGTGTCCTGCTCCATCTTCGGGTAGTTTCCGTGGAAGTCGTAGGAGTGGATGGTGTGCTGCAGGTGCAATAGGTCGTAGCCCGCATTGCTGAAGTTCTTGATCATGGCCACGTGCATGCGCAGCCGGTGCCAGGTCTCGTTGCTCCTGGCGCCATAGGCGTCCAGCAATTCCTCCAATTGGCTGGATTCCGCCAGCAAAAAGCTCAGCAAGGGCCGCGTCAATTCGAAATTCTCCGCTCCCTTCTCCACAAAATGGACACAGTGCGAGAGCAATAGCGCGGAACGCTCTCGCAACAGGCCATCAAATAATTGGGAGTCGACTTCGTTCTCCATAGAAAAAAGGATGCGGGACGCGGAGAGGAGGGAGGGCCCCGCCCAAGACGCGGACCCGTGGTGGCGCTTTCGCGGAAAAAGGCGAATATCCCCCCGGAAATGGACGGCGGCGCCGGTGAGGTGCGCCTCCGGAGGAGGGGAGGAGGAAGGGGGGACGGGAAAATTTCGCCGCGGTGTGCGGCGAAGAGGGGAAGGCGGGCGGTGACCGGCGGGCGGCGGAGAGACGCGCTCTCTCCGAATCAAGTGCCTCCGGGGATAGAAGGGGCCCCTCCGCCTAAATCAATACGGCGAGGGACCCCGGCGATTTTTGGGAATACCTTAACCCCCTTTCAAGGGTTTGCAACTAGTCGGTGGCGGAAATGCGCAAAGATGACAATTCCTGTCATGTCGTGCACGGATTTCCGTGCAACCCGAGTGGCTCGCGTGCGAAAGTCCTCTGGGTTGCGAGAAAGGGGTGGGGGGGGTATGCCGCTTTGCTGTCGTCGTCTTTTAGCGGGGCTTGCGGGTCCGGCGATACTCCTCTTCCAGCTGCTGCCGGCGGATGCGCTCCTGTTCCTCGATGCGCTGCTGTTCGGCGGCGCGGGCGCGGTCGATCTCCGCCTGCCTGGCCTGTTCCTGCTGGCGGCGCTGTTCGTCTTGCATGCGCTGCTGTGCCTCCCACTGTTGCCGCATGAGCTGCTCCTGCTGCTGGCGGATGAGCTGCTGTTGCTGCATCATCTGCTGCTGCATTTGCTGTTGCTGCATCTGCTGCTGTTGCATCTGCTGGGGATTCATCTGCATCTGCTGTTGCTGCTGGAGCTTCTGTTGCTCGAGCTGGAAGGCCTTGTTGTGCTGCTGGATCATCCGCTGCAGCTCTTTGCCCAGGTCCTCGCGCTTGCTCTTGGAGATCACGCCGTATCCAGAGAGGTCGATCATCTCCTGCTTCCGGTTCACGCCATTGTATTTGGTGCTGGCGCCTCTGGGGTTGAGGTTGTGGGACTTGACCATCTGGTGGAGCTTTTCTTGCAGCTGCTGCGCCTGCTTCTGGCTGATGTTCCCCCGGGGAAGCACCAGCACCTGGCTGCCGCCGCCGGCTTTGACGATCTTCGCCTCCAGGGAAAGGGGCGCCAGGAGTCCTAGAAAGAGCAGGGACGCTACGAGGAGGGTGAGGATGCTGCGGTTAGTTTTCATGGTAGGAGTCTCCAAGTTTGTTCGGAGTTCGTCCGGTTCGTTCAGGGGAAAGGGAGGGGCAGCGCTGGCTTCCGAGCTCGCGCCAGAGGGCCGCCTGGTTGCGGCGGTGCACATTCAGCACCAGTCCCACCAGGAACATGAGGGAGATGACGCTGGAGCCGCCGTAGGAGAGGAAGGGCGCCGTGACGCCGGTAGGGGGGAGCCATCCACTCACCACGCCGATGTTCACCATGGCCTGCACGGCAATCAGGATGGCCACGCCGTGGCAGAGGAGGAGGTCTTCGCGCCGTCGACACTGTGTGCCGACCTCCGCGATGCCGCTGCACAGCAGCAGGTATTCCACCAGCACGGCCAGCAGTCCCCAAAAGCCGAATTCCTCGCCGATCACCGCCACGATGAAGTCGGTGTGGGGTTCCGGGAGGTAGGTCTTCATGTATCCCTTGGAGTATCCCAGGCCCGTGGCGCCGCCGATGCCCAGGCATACCTGGGAGCGGAAGAGCTGGAAGGACTCGTTGCTGCGGCCCTCCTCCGGATGGAGCCACGCCACAATCCGGTTGCGGCGCATGGGACTGCCGGCAATGCCGATGGTTCCCACGATGAGCCCGAGCGCCAGGAGCACCGCCAGCCATCGGAAGCGCACGCCCGTCAGGAACATGAGCAGCAGCAGCGTGGTGCCCGTCACAACGGTGGTGGAGAGGTCCTTCCCTAGGAAGATGAAGGCCAGGAGCATTCCGCAGGAGAAGACCGGCACCACCACTCCCGCCATCAGGCTCTTGGTCTTCTGCCGCGGGAGGGTCCCGTAGTATGCCGCCAGGAAGAGCACCAGCGAGACCTTCGCGAACTCCGAGGGCTGGATCTGGAAGCCGCCCACGCGCAGCCATCGCACGGCGCCCTTCACGGCGGCGGCAAAGGGGAAGAAGCGGAGGGTGTCACTCCCCCAGAGCTTCACCGACAGCGCGGCGCAGGTCAGATACGCCAGCGGGAGGATGGTGGCCAGCAACAGCCAGTGGCTCTTTCGGTAGAGGCGGTCCAGCGGAAAGAATGCGCCCGCAAGGCAACACGCCATCCCCAGCCCAATCCATACCAGCTGCGTCAGAAAATAACGGGTCCCCGACCCGGAAATTGTGGCGGAGGAGATCATGCAGACGCCCTCCGTCAACATGACCGCCATCACCACCACCACCAGGTGCGCGGCATAGCGCGCAGGAAACGACAGCCCCGCGCCAATCTCCTCCGCACTCCAGGTCTCCGGACGCGGAGAGGACGACTTCCCCCGACGCTCAACCATGGATGAGGTCCTCGGGAACCAGCCGCAGATACGACGCAAAGACCGCGCCGAAGTCCACATTCCCTTCCTTGCGACCCTGGTATTCTTTCCAGAGGCGGCGGACGCCGTCCTGCAGATGCTGGCTGGTCACGCCGTTGTGGATGGACTCCGCGGCCTCCAGGAAGGCCGCCAGCTTGTCGGAGCAGTCGATGAACCGTCCGTCCACGGGCAGGAATTCGGCGCTGTTGTAGGTGTTTTCCAAGTCCTCGAAGGAGATTCCCAGGGTGGGATGGAGGTCGCTTTGGCGGAAGATCCGGTTGTCGAATTCGTCCTTGGTGTAGTAGGAGAGGAGCCGGTACCACTTGGGATGGACCAGCGGCTGGACCTTCTCTTCCATCTGGAGGGTCTCGTACTCCTTGATGAGGTCGGGCAGGCCGTCCACGGCGTTCTTGACGGGGGAGGTGATGTCGCGGGTCAGCGCCTCGGGCAGGTCGTGGAAGAGCGCGCCCAGGAAGCTGTTGACCTTGCGTTCGGGGCACGCCTTGGTGTCGCAGAGCGCCAGGTAGGTGATGATGGCCACCATGAGCATGTGCCCCAGCACGCTGGTGGCGGGGATGCGGGGGCTCTGGCTCCAGCGCTTCTGGAAGCGGAGCTGTCCGCACAAGTCCAAAAAGCCGTAGGTCTTGCGCTTGCGCGCGATCTTCTGGACGCCGATGAGGTCCAGGTGGTCCTCCAGCTGGTCCTCGATTTCGCCCTTGATGTTCTCGATGCCGCGGATGAAGGGGCACAGCTGGTAGAGGATGTTGAATTCCCACTGGGTCGCCAAGTAGTGCGCCGCCTTCAAGATCCGCTTCTCCCGCAACGCAAACGAGGGCTCCTGCAAATACTTCGCCATCCGCTCCTGAAAGCCGCCACGCACACAGCTCGTCAAAGGACCCAGCTTCCGGAGGACCCACTCATTCAGCTGCGGGCCCTTCTCCGCCATCATTCGATGGAAAACCGGCGGCTTGATGTCCGTCAGGATGATCCGCTGCAAGAGCTCGAAAAGACCACCCTCAATCAACAACGACCAATTCACCGGCTGCGGACGAATCCCCGCCAGACGCTCCTCCTCCCCACGCTCCTCCTCGCACTTCGCCAGCATCCAGGCGATGATCATCTTGTGCGCCTGCTTGTCCAGCTCCGTGAACTCCATTGGGTTGATCTGGTCGTTCCAACGGCGGATGCACGAGGCGCTGAAGATGAGCTCGATGAGTTCCGGGGAAAGGGAGGAGCCGGCTGCGGAGACGGTGGTGTCCATGGTGTGAAAATGACTGCGCAAAAACGGGAAATAACAGGCACGCTACGAATAAGAAAAGGCGCTCCGCTAAATATATCCTCCGCCGCTTGAGGCGGAGTAAACGAGGTAGTGGCTAGCCGCCAGTGGGTAGGAGATAGCTCATGCGGTGCGCCCGTGCCCCCTGAATGGGTGGCTAGCCGCCAGTGGGTATCGGGTAGTTTGTGCGGTGCCGCGGCGCTCTTTCGCCGCCACACGGCGGTACGGGGGCCGTTTCCCCATAATGGGGGGTGCGGGGGGCTGGGCCCCCAGTCCTTTGGATACTCTTCCCCCCCTTTTCTAAGGCGTATTCCGCGCTTTTCGCAGCTAGGGAAAACCAACCAAAGGACGGAGGGGCTTGCGCCCCCCGTGCCCCCCCGCCCAATGGGTGGCTAGCCGCCAGTGGGTAGCGGATAGTTTGTGCGGTGCTCCCGTGCCCCCCCCGCCCAATGGGTGGCTAGCCGCCAAAGTGGGTATCGGATAGCTCATGTGGTGCCGCCCGTGCCCCCCGCCCAATGGGTGGCTAGCCGCCAGTGGGTAGGAGATAGCTCATGCGGTGCCGACTGCGCTCTTTCGCCGCCACACGGCGGTGCGGAGCGGCCGTTTCCCTTTTTTTGCGCGCCAAGGGAGATGCGCCTTCGAAAAATATCCGTAACAAAATCCCGCAACCGTTTCCACCGTGCATTTTATGAAATTCTGCCGTCAGCGGCAAAATTTCTCTTTTTGCACGCAGGGAAGACTTTTTCCGTTTCGTATTTTGCGCGGCAATCCGGGTGCTCTTGTCGCACGCGCCGGGTAATTCGGGCGCGGGGGGCGCCATGCAAAACCCTGGCTTAACTTCTCGCAGAACCGCCGTAGCCTTGGCGAAGGCGGGCTCCCTTTCTATAGATCCAGGCTGTTCGGATTCAGTAGGAAGTCCCGGATATTCATGGTCAGGATTCCTTGCTCGTCTCGCCAAGTGGGGGAGTTCATGCCGGTCACGACAATCTTTTTGAAGGAGTCGTCGATATGCAGGAGTGGGCGGATCTCTTTTGCACGCTTCTCTTTGTCGGGGATGGCGTAGGCGGATTGTATGTAGTAGCGCTTGTTTCCTAGGTTGGCAACGAAGTCGACTTCTACCTTCTTGCGGTCGTCACCATCGGAATTTCTGAGCTCCACGATGCCTACATCCACGTTGTAGCCGCGCATTCTGAGTTCGTTGTAGAGGATATTTTCTTGTAGATGGGTCTCCTCAATCTGTCGGAAGTTCATCATGGCATTGCGTAGGCCCACGTCTTCGAAGTAGAACTTGCTGAGCCCGTTGATGTATTTTCGCCCCTTTAAGTCGTAGCGTTTTGCTTTGCTGAGGAGGTATGCCTCGCTGAAATAGGCACAGTAGCGCTCTAGGGTGGTTTGCGTGATTTCGACGTGTTTTTCGGAATGGAAGGTATCTGATAACTTTCGCGCATTGGTAAGCGATCCAATGGACGACGCCATTACCTGCAGTAGCTCCTGCAATTCTCCCTGGAACTTCTTCACGCGGTGCCGTTGCAGGATGTCGGCTAGGTAAGTCTTCTCAAAGAGGGACTTCAGGTAAGTGGATTTGTCTTCGTCTGACGACATGGAGCGCACGAGGGGAAGACCGCCGTATAGCAGGTATTCCTGCCAGGCCTGCTCAATCTCTCCAGAGCGATCCTGGCAGAACTCCGCGAAGGAGAGCGGAAAGACATGCACTTCGTCTCCTCGTCCACGAAACTCCGTCAGGATATCTGTGCTGAGAAAGCGCGAATTGCTCCCGGTAACGTAGATGTCGACATTGTCTACATGGAGGAAGTCGTTGAGTACGCCCTCGAAGTCTTCTAGATATTGCACTTCATCCAGCAGGAGGTAGTACATTTCGCCGTCTTTCAGGAGGGAGTCGATATGCTTGACTACGGCATCGGGTTGCCGTAACGGGGCGTTTCGCAGACGGTCGAAGGAGATTTCTATGACGTGGTCGTCAGGGATCCCCTTCTTCCGAAGGTAGTCTCGGAAGAGATGGAAGAGAAGATAGGACTTTCCACATCGACGTATTCCAGTAACTACCTTGACGAGGTGGTTGCCCTCACGTCGACGCAACCGCGAAAGATAGAGGTCTCTGGCAATTTCCATCCCTTACTCCTTTGTTCTCTATGGCGAAATCCAAATCGATGCTCCATCGTAAAATATCCTTTAGAAAAAATCCCGCAATCGTTTTCACCGTGCATTTTATGAAATTCTGCCGCCAGCGGCAAAATTTCTCTTTTTGTACGCAGGGAAGACTTTTGGGTTGGAACAGCCGCCCTGGGACTGTTCTCCTGCGGAATACTTTCTCTTGTTGGCGGTGCTTTTGGGAATGCGCAGTGGCACAAACCTTATCCTTTCCATTGCGGGGCGCCGCTATGCACAAGCGTATGGGAAAAGGGGGGGGCGGCTCCTTGATTGCGGGGCGCCGCTATGCACTAGCATATGGGAAATGCGGTGTGGCTCCTTGATTGCGGGGCGCCGCTATGCACTAGCATATGGGAAATGCGGTGTGGCTCCTTGATTGCGGGGCGCCGCTATGCACTAGCATATGGGAAATGCGGTGTGGCTCCTTGATTGCGGGGCGCCGCTATGCACTAGCATATGGGAAATGCGGTGTGGCTCCTTGATTGCGGGGCGCCGCTATGCAC
>CAVDSU010000039.1:0-15811 GCA_963611685.1 bacterium | reverse complement strand
CTTCCTCCTTCCTCCTTCCTCCTTCCTCCTTTTTTTAGAATGCCCCCTTCGTCCTTTGGTTGGCGTTACTAGTTTCCGCAGTAGGCGCGTTCCACGCGTTGGATTTCGGTGGCTTTTCCGGTGGACTCCTCGAAGGTGACGATGGTTCCGTGGAGAAGGACCTCGCCTTCGCTGACGGGGAAGCGCTGGGGCATTCCGGTGCGGAAGTTCGCGATGACGGGTCCTGCGTCGCGTCCCAAGACCGAGCCCCTCACGCCCACCATTCCCACGTCGCACTGTGCGGCGGTGCCTCCGGGGAGGACCTGGTCGTCGGCGGTGGCGACATGGGTATGGGTTCCCAGGACGGCGGTGACCCGTCCGTCCAGGTAGTATGCCAGCGAGAGCTTTTCGCTGGTGGCCTCGCCGTGGAAGTCCACGAAGATCGCCTTGGTTTCCTGGGAGAGTTCCTGGATGGCCTGGTCGGCGGCGTCGAAGGGCGAGGAGGCATTGAGCTTCATGAAGACGCGCCCCAGGAGATTGATCACGCCGATCTTCGCGCCGTTGCGCGCGGTGAACAGCCCCCATCCGCGTCCGGGCTGGCAAGCGGGGAAGTTCGCGGGCCGCAGGACATTGTCGAGTCCGTCGATCTGTCCCGGAAAGTCCCGCTGGTCCCACGTATGGTCGCCGGAGGTGAAGACATCCACCTGTTCGGGGGTGAACTCCGCCAGCAGGGGCTTCGTCATGCCATTGCCGCCCGCCATGTTCTCGCCGTTGGCGATGCAGAAGTCGCAGGAGAACTCCTGTTGGAGGAGGGGAGAGAGTGCCTGGACTGCCTTTCGGCCGCCGTGGCCCACGATGTCGCCGATGAAAAGGACTCGCATGGGGGAGGGAGGAGAGTGTATGGGGGAGAAGGGGTGTGCCCGCCTGCGTGACGGCTACGCGGGCTCCAAGACCAGCCGGTTGAGCTTCGGCTTCACGTCTTGCACATGGACCATGAGGGTGTCGCCCACGTAGGGGCGGTCCCGCGTGAGGAGGATTCCGCGGACCAGGTAGTCCTTGAGCTCGGCCAGTACCAGCCGGTCTTCCACGCGGACCACGGTGGCCTCCAGGGTCTTGTCGAGGTCCTTTCGGCGTAGGAGCTCCAGGGTCCAGAAGGAGCGCGCCTCCCGTTCCAGCGCGCGGTTGGCGGAGGCGGTGCGGTCCACATTGTCCAGGACGCTGAAGAGCTCGGTCTGGGTGTAGGGGATGGTCTCGCCGGCCAGGTGTGCGCAGAGCTGCCGCTGGATGACCATGTCGGCGTAGCGTCGGAGGGGTGAGGAGATCTGCGTGTAGAGATCCAGCCCCAGTCCGCCGTGGGGTTCCGGGTAGGTGGAGAGCCTTGTGCGCTTCATCTTGCGCACCTGCAGGTCGAATTCCACGGGATCGTAGATGCGCACGGAGTGTGCGCCCTCGCCGGGGAGTTCCTGGCAGCGGTAGAGGATGGGCACTTCGTTGCGCAGGGCGTATCGGGCGGCCAGGTGGTTGGCCAGGATCATGAATTCGCTGACGAGGTCATGGCTGGGAGTATTCTGGTCGTCCCACTCGGCGGTGATTTCGCCGTCGCGCACATGGAGCTTGAGCTCCGGCTTGTTGAGCTGGATGGCGCCGCATTCCTCGCGGATGCGCCGGCGCTGCTCCGCCAGCGCGCGGAGGCGTTTCAGCGCGTGGTTCAGCGGGGTCTCTTCGGGATTCTGGAGGAGTCGGTCTGCCTCCACGTAGGTGAGGCGCCGCGTGATGGACAGTCGCGTGGGGGCGATGCGCCAGTCCACCAGTTCGCCCTCCTGGTCCAGGGTGGCCAGCACGCTGAATGCGGGGCGCAGCTGGTCCTGGTTGAGGCTGGCCAGGTCGCAGCTCAGCCGTTCCGGGAACATGGTGACGGTGGTGGTGGGCAGATAGAGGGAGAGCGGGCGGTCCACGGCGGCCTGGTCCAGCAAGTCGCCCTTTTGCACGAAAGAGGAGGGATTCGCCAGGTGGATTCCCACCAGCGCATTGCCGTCGGGGAGTTCCTGGAGGGAGAGCGCGTCGTCGATTTCGCGGGTCCACTGGTCGTCAATGGAGAAGATCTCGGGGCCCTGGAAGAGCTCGCGGTTGTCCGTCTCGCCGGCATAGGGCCGCAGGAGTGCGGCGGCCTCCAGGACATCGGTGGCGAAGCCGGCGTGGATGCCATTCGCCAGCAGGAATTCGTCGGCGTCCTTGGGGAGCCGGTGGGTTTTTCGGAGGAGGGAGAGTGCGAGTTCCCGGGGAGAGAGCTTGCTGCCTGCCAGGGAGAGGAGATTGACTGCCGCGCCGTTGATGCCCCGCATCAGGTAGTCGGTGCATTGCTGGAGGAAGGGCTCGATCTCGGGGGGGACCTCCAGGGGGGACGCCTTGCAGGCCTCCGCATCCGCGGAGATCGCCTTGCCAATCCACTCCTTCGCGCGCTCCCGCTGGGCCGCCTTCTCCGCACGCTGGCGCTTCAGCTCCAGCAAGCGGTCCACCTCCTCCTGCGGATTGGGGGCGAAGGTGGTTCCGTCGAAATGGAAATGCAGTGCGTCGCCCATGAGGGCGCGTGCCAGGGCGGACTTCTGGACGCAGGTGGGCTCGCCGCCGAAGTATTCCGCGGCGTGTTCGGCGATGGTGTGTGGGGCGGGATCGGTCTCCCGGAGGGTCTCCCAGAGGAAGAGCGTGTCGATGGTGGCGCGCAGTTCGTCGATTTGTGTCTGGAGGGCGGTGAGGGAGGGCAGGGGGTTGTTGGTGGGGCAGCGACCGTAGTTGCAGATCACCTGCTTCAGGGTGACGCGGGTCACCTGCTTGGTGGGGCCCTGCACCTGCACTCGCTCCGTCTGGTCCTTGACTACCACCCCCAGGCACAACTCCCCGTTGCCATAGTAGTCCACAATGTGATTCACTGGATAGCTCATGGTCCTAATATATTCCCGGGCAGGGGGGCTTCCCGTGCCCACACACCCTTTCCCCGGGGCTTTAAAGCACCGCCATGAGGAGCACCAAGAGCACCACCGCCGCGCCGGAAAGAAATGCCCACCGGATGACGATTCGGCGGCGCAAGGCGGGGATTCCCCGGTCCTGGAGAGTCAGGGTCTCCTTCCAGGGAAGGGGATAGAGTTTCCCCAGCCGCTGGAGGAATTCCGGGTTGTCGCAGTGGATGGGGAAGAGGCGCTCCCAGTGTTCCTTGGTCAAGTGCTTCACGGGGAGCGTGACTTTGGGCGCCAGGGAGGGGGAGTCCAAGAGCAGGGTGGAGACCTCTTCCGGCGCGAGCGTGCGCCAGAGCCCTTGCGCGTCGCCGTAGTCGGGATGGCGTGCCAGGAGACCGCAGAGCGCCGCTCGGGAGAGCGCCTGCAGGTCCATCCAGGGCTCCCAGCCTAGGAAGTCCCCCAAGAGCCACAGGTCCTTCGGCAATAGCCCCCCCAGGGTGCCCTTCGACTGCTCCCAGAGCTCCTGGCGCTTCTCCCAGAGCTCCGGAAAGCGCTTCCGGCAGTCGTGCTGGTCTTCATGGAGGAGCATCGCCTTGTCGCGGCCGAGGGGATTGCGCGCATAGGTGGGGGCGGGGAGGGTCCGGATGGCCTGGAGGACGAGTTCCCAGGGGCAGAAGGCACCCAGTGCGGGGGACTGCGCCAGGAGATCCAGCCACTGCCGCCCGGAGAGCTCCCGCGCGGGCAGGAGTCGCTTGACGGCGTCGGGGAGGGCGTTGTCCAGATAGAGCCTGACGGTGACTGCGGGGGTGCACAGCGGGAGCCACTGACGGTGTTCCACGGCGATTTCGGGAGCGCTGCGGAAGAGCGCCTTCCAGTCTTCCAGAGTCAGTCGGGAATACGCGACGAAGGGCGCCATCTCGGGGTGTTCGTGCAGCGAAGCGGCCTGTTCGGCGGCGCCCTTTCGGGCGAATTGCGCCCAGGAGGGCTCCACCACGCCGCGCTCGGCGAGCAGCTCCCATTGATCGGGCGCCAGGCGCTCCCAACGGCAATGCCCCCGCAGCTCAGGACGCGCCAATAGCAGCCGCATCCAGTCCTCGCCCCGCAGACGCTCCCAGTTTGCCAAGAAGGCGAATTCGGGGCGCTCGACGAGGAGCCTCTGCCATTCGTGGCCATCCATGGTGGTGATGCGCCGGCCGCCCAGCACGAGTCCCCGTCGCGGGCGCCTTGCGGCCTGTCGGCGCAGCTCCTCGACGGGGAGTTCCTCGCCGCAGTCGGGGCACCAGGCGGGCGTGTCGATTTCCTGGACGGGGAAGGGCGTCCCGCAGGTCTGGCAGACGACCGTGCGCTTTGCGGGTTCCAGGGGGACGCCCTCCAGGATGGCGCGAGTGCTTACCTCGTAGACATCGCCAAGGCTCTGGCCGTCGGCGCTGCGGACGGCGTCCTGGTCGTGGAGGTATCCCCGCTGATTGAGCCAGACGAGCTGTTCCAGGGTGAGGGGCGGCAGCGGCTTCCCCCGCTGGGTCACAAGGAGTCCCCCGGCTGGCAGGGCATTCCCGCTCATGGACGCCACTCCTCCGCCACGGCAGACCAGGGGATTCCCCGTCGGACGAGACGCTCCTCCGCCGTCAGGACCTCCAGGGTCTCTGCCTGGCAGGAATAGATTTGCAGCGGGGAGTCCTCGGAGGCGGGGGAATAGCGCGCGAAGCAGGGCGCCCCAATGAGTTCTTCGTCGGGGACGAAGGGGCGCTGGAAGGTGGAGTGGAGGCAGAGGGCGCCGTGTTTGTCGTCGTCGCTGATCCACTGCCAGCCGCGGAAGGGATGCTGGTGTCCGCAGAAGAGCAGTCGCGGCTCCGCCGGCAGGAATTCCGAGGCCTTCTTGCAGAATTCCGAGAGGTTCTCCTTGCCGAATTCGGTGCCGAAGACGGTGCGGCTGGGACGCTTTCGGCGGGCGTCCGTCAGGCGGTTCCACAGGAAGTCCCTGAGGCACTCCGGGGACTCGAGGTCCTCGGGCGACACTAGCGTCTCCAGCAGGTCCTGCTGGGGCACGCCGCCGTGGGCGAGGATCACGCCGTGCCTGTGGTCGAAGAGCGCGCAGGGGCGCAGGTGGAGCCAGTGCGTGAGGGCCTTTCCGATGGCGTGGAAGTCGGGCAGGGCGTTGAGCTGTCGCGCCAGGGTGGCGTGGGTGACGCAGGAGCCGAAGTGCTGGTGCCCCTCGTTCCAGAAGATGCCATTTTCGTGGTCGCCGCACAGCAGTATGGGCGGGGTCTTCCAGAAGGGGTCGCGGCGCTCCTGGAGGAATCTCAGCAGGCAGGGCAGCGAGGCGTTTCCGCGGTCAATCAAGTCCCCTAGGCACACCAGGGTGGCGGTGCCCCTTTTGGCGAGGCGACGGATGGTCAGGAGGATTCCCTCCAGCGCCAGGAGGTCGCCATGGAGGTCCCCCACAAGAAAGAGTTCGCCCGCATTCTCCGGGAGCTCCTGGATGGGACCCGCACCGTCGTCCTCCAGGGGCAGGAGCGACTCGAATTCGCGCTGGAGGGTATCGGGATCCTTCGGCGAGGGCGGATCCATGGCTTCCCGGGGGAAGGGCAGGGGGTGGATGCTGGGGGAGGGGAGGGACATGGAGTCAGCCAGGGAAAGAGACGGACAGGGGCAGCTTGGTGATGCCCCGCAGGGGGTTGCCTACGCACAGGACGTCGCCGTCCTTCAGGCGCGTCCGACCCGAAAGCACTTCGCCGTTGAGCAGCGTCTTGTTCTGCGCGCCGCCATTGGGCGACACATACCAGCTTCCTTCCTCGGGATAGAGGGTGTATTGCAGCTCGGAATAGTATCGGCAGTCCTCGCCAAAACGGGACAGCAACCGCTTCCCCACGTGCGTCTCAATGTTCAGAACCACCTGCTGACCCCCAGGACCCGAAAGCACAATCCCCCGGGGAAGGCTCGGCTCCGGCGGCGGCGGCGCGGGCTCGGAAGCAGGCTCCGGCGGCGGCGCGGGCTCGGAAGCAGGCTCCGGCGGCGGCATTGTGACGGGTGCGGCCTTGGGGGGCATCGGCGGTTCTTTGGGCAACCCAGGCACCGTAGGGAGTGGGCGGAGATTCTTTCGCAGGGGGACTCGTCCGGTGGCCTCGCCCTCGGCTGCTTGCGGCGTCTCACGTTCCCAGGCGGGCTTCGGAGGCCACTGCGCCGCCGCGGAGTCCGGAAGAGCCGGCATCGGCGTGCGGGGGGCTCCCACGGGGGCAGGCGGGGCAGGTGGGACAGTGGCTTTTTCGGGGGCCTCTTCCAGGGTGAGGAGTCCCTTTCCTGCCTGGAGGAGTGCCAAATGGAGGTCCTGCATGGCGGGGCGGCCTTCGGGGCGTGGGGAGAGTGCCAGTTGGAGGAGTCGGCAGATCACCAAGTCGTCGGAGGGGTCGCCGGTGGATTCCCGGAGGTGCGGGAGGGGCGCCGCGTGTTCCAGGGCCTGTCGGCGGTATTCCTGGGGGTTCTGCTGGTCATAGGGGTGTCCTTCCTGGCAGAGGAGTTCCTGGAGGATGAGGGAGGCGGTGAAGACGTCGGAGGCGAAGACGGGGCATTCGCCGCGGAGGTGTTCGGGGGAGAGGTATCCGGGAGTGCCGGCGTAGCTCTCGTAGCCCTTCCAGGGGGCCTCGCGGTCCGCCAGGATGGAGTGGTCGAAGTCGATGACCTTCAGGCGGTATCCCGTGGAGAGCTCGGGGGACTCCACCAAAAAGAGGTTCTCGGGCTTCAGGTCGCAGTGGACGATGCCGGTGCGGTGGAGCTGGCACAGTGTGGAGAGCATGAGCTTGGCGAAGGTCCAGCGCTGCTGCCACCGGAAGTCCTCGTCCTCCAGCTCCGCCTGGAGGTCCTTGCCTCGGTCGAGGAATTCGAAGACCTGGTAGTATCCGCGCTGGCCGGCATCCCGGCTCTCGAAGAAGTCCAAGAAAGCGCAGGTCTTTCCCACGAGTCCGCCCTGCTGGATGCGGAAGCGGATCTCCTCTTCGTAGGCCACATAGCCACGATACCACCCCGTGCGCACGGAGGGACTCTTGTACTGCTTCAAGAAGACACTCCGCTTCTGCGGATCCGTGGTGTCTACGGCACGGTAGCATATGGCGTAGGCGCCGTCGTTCAGAAGCTCCTCCACGCGGTAGCGGGAGACGAGGTCACCGGGGCTTAAGCAGGTTCCCATGGCGGTTTTCCAGTCGGAAAGGGTGTGGGGGTGGCTAGAGCGCCTCGGTCTCCACGGACTTGGAGAGGGTCTTGGCCAGCTTGGTGAGGAGCCGCAGAATGACCTCCTGGTCCTGGGCGAAGCTGGCCAGGGAGAGGGTCCCGCCATCGGCGTCCTTCAACGGCAGATACTCCGCCTTGTCCGCTTCCGCCAAGACATGCATGTCGTCGAACTCCCGCACGCGGTCGCGCTCGTCCAAATACTGGAAGGGCGTGATGACCGTCAGGAGGATCCGCTTCTCCATGATGCGGTTGATGACGTCGTCTACCGTGCCGCCACGCCCCTGCGGCGCGCGGATGACGGGCTTGAAGGGCGCGTCGGTGAAGGCGATGACGGCGCGTGCGGCCTCCCGGCGGAAGCGCCAGCGGTAGGGCGAGAGCTCCTCGCCGGGACCGGTCTCCTCCTGGGAGGCCACGGCGAAGAGCGCGTCCAAAAAGGACTCGGGGATATCCCCGCCGCCGGTGGCGACCAGGGAGTCCAGCTGCAGGTGGAGTTGGTCCACGCGGTCGGTGAAGGGGTTGTCCACCAGCCAGTCCAGGGCGTTGTCGTCGAAATCCCGGAAGCCCACCACCTTCGCGCGCCACTCCCGCACGGGAACGCGGTTGGCTTCGTCCGGATGGGTCAGGCGGTCGAAGAAATACTTGATGTTCGCCTTCAGACCATCAATGCAACTCTGCATGCTCCCCGTGGCGTCCAGGAGAAATACCAGATCCACTACGCCCTTCACTTTCTTGTCGTCACTAGACATGCGTCACCCTGCAGAAAATTTGACGGAATCCCACCCACGGAGAGAGAAGAAAAAGACTCTGCCATGCGCACACCCACCCCGTGCGCTTAGCACGGAAAGTAATGTAGCCGAAATGCCTCCCGCCGTCGGCAAGGGCACTAGGCGCCGATGCCGCCTGCGAACGCACGGTTAGCCCACGACGACTCTTCCCTACTCCCTACTCCCTCATCCCGATGCATCAGCTGTTCCTCTGGTAGAAGACGCCGTCTTCATAGCCCTGGATGCGGGAGTTTGTGCGGGCGTCCTCCAGGCGTTTCAGGGCCCAGAGGCAATATTCTTCCTGTTGTTCCACGCCGACGAAGTGCCGTCCCAACTTTCGTGCAACCACGGCGGAGGTGCCGCTTCCCAGGAAGGGATCGAAGACCATGTCGCAGGGATGGGAGGAGGCCAGGATGAGCTTCGCCAGGAGCTTCTCGGGCTTCTGCGTGGGATGCGGGGTGTTTTCGGGCATGGACCAGAAGGGCACGGTGATGTCGTCCCATAGATTCGAGGGACAGGTCATGCGGGTCTTCTCGCCGGTGGCGTCCTGCGACCAGTCCTTGGCTACCCCCTTTTCCCGATAGGGCGCCAGCACTCTCCGACGGATCTTCACTTGGTCTAGATGAAAGACGAAGCGGCGTCCGCAGGTGCCATACCAGATGTCCTCGCAGCCACTCTTCCAATTGTCAGAGGCGCCGCGACCCTTCTCGCGCTGCCAGGTGATGCGGTTCCGCAATTGGAAAAATTCCTCCATGATCCGCTGACAGGCAGCGCTGCCCCGCCAGTCACTGCATAGGTAGACCGACGCCGTGGGCTTCAATAGCCGCATCATGGGGGATAGCCAGGAGCGCAAATACGACAGGTACTCCTCGCTGGATCGGTGGACGAAGCGGTTCCCCCGGAAGTCCATGTCGAGGTTGTAGGGCGGATCCAGGATCAGCAAATCCACGAAGGCGTCGGGCAACAGCGGCAGCCAGGACTCGATCTCCCCCAATAGCACGCGGTCCTCTATCCCCGAAAAGGACACCGCTTTCCCCATGGGACGAAGGAGCTCCGCCGAAAAGCGCGCACGCTCGGCGTCCGTAAGAACGAGGGTCTTGTTGCGGGGAGAAGGCATGGATGCAAAAAAAGGAGGAAGGAGGAAGGAGGAAGGAGGAAGTGTGGCCACTTTGCAGTGGGCGTGCGCCGATTGCGCGCCCAATTGGCGCGCTAAGCACCGCCGGTAGGCGGAAGAGCGTAGGCGGCACCTTGCAAACTAGCCACTAGCCGCTAACCTGCTAAGTACTAATTCGGGGGGCACGGGGGCGGCAGTCCCCGTCCTTTGGGTAGCCATCTAGGGAAGAACCGTCTTGGGCTAACAGCGCTTTCGAAGGCGGTGCCGTACCACCGCACCAGCGGCGGAAGAGCGCCTGCGGCGCCTTGCAGACTAGCCACTAGCCACTAATTACTAGGGACTTGCGGCGCATTATTGCGCCGCTGGCGCCTGCGGCACCTTGCAAACTAGCCACTAGCCGCTAACCTGCTAAGTACTAATTCGGGGGGCACGGGGGCGGCAGTCCCCGTCCTTTGGGTAGCCATCTAGGGAAGAACCGTCTTGGGCTAACAGCGCTTTCGAAGGCGGTACGGCGTATCGCCAGTAGGCGGGGGCACGGGGCGCCCGCATTCGCCGCCGCACCAGCGGCGGAAGAGCGCCTGCGGCACCGCTTTAACTTACTCCCTACTCCCTTCTCCCTACTACCTGCGGGCAAGCGCCCGCAGAGTAGCCGCTAGCCGCTAACCTGCTAAGTACTCAAGCAGGGGTGCGGGGGCGGCAGCCCTCCGTCCTTTGGATATTCTCCTGTAGAAGAGGAGGCATCAGGGCACTTTAGGGAAAAGTAGGAGGAAAAAAAAGCAAAACCTAGCGTTTGCTTCTCCAGGGCAAAACGGCAAAAATCCGGTGGCGTTTTTGCTGGGTGTGTCTCGGGGTGTTCTGTGTTTTGTGTCCGTGGGATGCGTTGGGGTTGGGTGGGGTGTTTTGTCTACCAGAGATCCTGTGGGGTTTGGTCCAGGGAGCGGTATTGGCAGGCCTCGGCGAGTTCTTCGGCGGAGATGTTTTCGTGTCCATTGAGATCGGCGCAGGTCCGTGCCACGCGGAGGATTCTGTCGTAGGATCGTGCGGAGAGGTGTTTTGCTTCCAGGGCGATTTTCATGAAGTTCTTTCCGGCGTCGTCGAGGGCGCAGAATTGATCGAGTGCCACTCCCTGTACGCCGGCGTTGTCGGGAATCGTGGTTTCCTTGTAGCGGAAGAGCTGTCGGTTTCGTGCCTCCAGGACCTTTTCGCGGAAGGCCTGTGAGGAGGGTCCCTGGTGTGCGCTCAGGAGGACCTCCTGGGGCAGTGGCGGCACTTCCAGGTGGAGGTCGAATCGGTCCATCATGGGGCCGGAGACTCTTCCGCGGTAGGAGAGGACCTGTTGTGGGGAGCAGTGGCATTGGTGGTCTGGGGAGCCGTAGTATCCGCAGGGGCAGGGGTTCATGGCGGCCACCATCATGAATCGTGCGGGGAAGGTGAAGGATCCCCCGGAGCGCGCGAGGGTCACGCTCCCGTTTTCCATGGGCTGCCGGAGGGTCTCCAGGGTATTGCGACGGAACTCCGGCATTTCGTCCAGGAAGAGCACTCCGCGGTGTGCCAGGGTCACCTCTCCGGGGCGGGGGAGCCCGATGCCGCCGCCCAGGAGTCCCGCGTCGGAGATGGTGTGGTGGGGCGCCCGGAAGGGACGGTCCACCACCAGCCCGCCATTGGCCTCCTGGAGCAGCCCGGCGATGCTGTAGATCCGCGTGACCTCCATGGACTCCTGGAGGGTCATGGGCGGGAGGATTCCGGGAATGCGGTTCGCGATGAGGCTCTTTCCCACGCCGGGCTGCCCCACCATGAGCACATTGTGGTTGCCGGCCGCCGCAATGAGGAGCGCGCGCTTGGCGGTGGCCTGACCCTTCACGTCCCGGAAGTCCAGCCGCGCATGGACGGATTTTCGGAAGAGCTCCCCCACATCCACCGTCACGGGCTGCGCCTCCGCCAGGCGCGAGAGGATGTCGCGGGCCTCGGGGAGGGAGCGCGCGCCATAGACCCTCATGCCGGAGACCGCCGCCTCGCGGGCATTTTCCATGGGGAGGACCATCTGCTTCAACCCCAGGCCCTTGGCGTGCATGGCAAGCGGCAGCGCGCCACGAATCCCCCGCAGCTCGCCATTCAGGGAGAGCTCCCCCACCACCATGGTCTCCGCCAAGACCTCCGCCGGCAATTGCCGACGGTAGGCGCACAGGCATAGCGCGATGGGCAAATCGTAGAGCCCGCCGGTCTTCCGCAACGCCGCCGGCGCCAGATTCACGGTGGTGACTCCCGTGGGCATGGCGACGCCATTCATTGCCAGCGCCGTCCGGACGCGGTCGCGGCTCTCGCGGACGGCGGCGTCCGGCAGGCCAATCAAGTTGAAGTGCGGCTGTTCCGTGGGATCCCGGGACTTCTGGTCAAAGGCATTGACCTCGATCTCGACTGTCTGGACCTCCACGCCCTGTATGGTGCCGCTGATGGTGCGAGTGATCATGGTTTCCTCCGTAAAAGGTGGGTGACGCGGGGAAATACTATACCGACCACCCTCCCCATACCCCCGAAATTCCCCCAGGACGCCCAGAGATTCCCAAGGACTCCCGGACTTTCCCATCCCCCCGCATTCGCACCCGCCGCGCCTTTTTGCGGTTTTTCTTTGCGCGTGGACGAAAAACGCAGAAGGGCGCTTATAGTATGCGGCGTTTTCCAAAGGGAGACAACCGTTTTCCCTCTCTTTGCGACTCCACTTTTTCTCTGAATCATGCGATTCTCCTTCGCCAACCAGGTTTTCTTCCGACTTTACGTCGCGGTTAGATAGCGTTGCGGGACGGCGCCAGACGGCCCTCCGGCAACGCGAAGAAAATTTGCTGTGGACGAAGCGCCGACTCTGAAGGAAAAAGAAGTCAGCCATTAAAATTCCGAGAAGATCCGGTTTCCTCAAGCGGGGAGCCAGGAAAAAGAAGAAGCCCTTCGGTCCATCATAAGACTGCGGGGCTTTTTTCGTTTCCCGCACACAACTCCGAATCCTTTCCCAAAAACGACCCTCTCCCCCCTTCCCAACAGTTTATGAAATGCACCGGCGCTAAAATTGTGGTGGAGTGTCTCCTCGAACAGGGCGTGGACACCGTCTTCGGCTATCCCGGAGCCACCATCTTGAATGTCTACGACGAGCTGCTGAGCTACAAGGACCGCATCCGCCATATCCTGACCAGCCACGAGCAGGGCGCCGCCCATGCGGCGGACGGCTATGCCCGCAGCACGGGCCGGGTGGGCGTCTGCATGGCCACCAGCGGACCCGGCGCGGCAAATCTGACCACCGGCATCGCCACCGCATACCTGGATTCCTCCCCCGTGGTCTTCCTGACCTGCAATGTCTCCGGAAACCTCATCGGAAAGGACTCCTTCCAGGAAGTGGACATGACCGGCATCGCCATGCCCATCACCAAGAGCGCCTTCCTGGTGAAGCGCGTGGAGGACCTGGCCGATACCCTCCGACAGGCCTTCGCCATCGCCTGCAGCGGACGGCCCGGCCCCGTGCTGGTGGATATCCAGAAGGACGTGACCCTGGCTTCCACGGAATTCGAGCCCCTCCCCAAGGAACAGCATGTGACCCACGGCGGACTGGCCTCGCTGATCCACCGCGCCAGCCAGAATTTCCATCCGCCGGAACCCGACCAGGAGGACCTGGAGATCCTGGCGCGGATGGCGCTGGAGGCAAGGCGCCCCTTCCTGATCTGCGGCGGCGGCGTGGTGCTCTCCCGCGCCCAGAAGGAGTTCGTCGAATTCGCCGAACGACTGGACGCGCCCTCCGCTTTCACCGTCATGGGCGCCGGCGGAATCCCCGGAAAACACCCGCTCTCCACCGGAATGGTGGGAATGCACGGCTCGCAGGCATCGAACTCCGCCGTGGAAAACTGCGACCTGCTCATCGCCGTGGGATGCCGCTTCTCCGACCGCGTGGCATTGGATCCGGCGTCTTTTGCGAAGCAGGCGAAGGTGGTGCAGATCGACATCGACCGCTCCGAGATCGACAAGAATGTGCAGACCGACCACCATATCGTGGGCGACGCCCGGCGGGTGCTCTCGCTGCTCCTGGAGCGCATCGAGCCCTGCCACCACTCCGAATGGAAGGAGAAGGTCTTTTCGCTGCCTCGCCAGCCACAGTACCCCGTCTCCGGAGATACCCTGAATCCCCGGCAGGTCTGCGACGCCGTCCGACGCATCATGCCCCAGGATACCATCGTGACCACCGACGTGGGACAGCACCAGATGTGGTGCATCCAGAACTTCCTCTTCGACTACCCCGGACAGCTCATCACCAGCGGCGGCTTCGGGACCATGGGCTTCGGACTGGGCGCCGCCATCGGCGCAAAGGCCGCCCACCCCGACAAGACCGTGATCCATGTCACCGGCGACGGGAGCTTCCGCATGAACTGCAACGAGCTGGCTACCGAGGAGTTCTATAAGCTCCCCATCATCACCATCCTCTTCAATAACCAGACGCTCGGAATGGTGCGCCAGTGGCAGACGCTCTGCTACGACAAGCGCTACAGCCAGACCAATCTGGACCACCGCGGGCCCGATTTCGTCCGCCTGGCGGAGGCATACGGCCTGGAGGGCCGGCGCGTCTGCACCGAGGAACAGCTCTCGCAGGCGCTCCACGAGGCCCTGGAGGCCAAGAGGGGCTTCGTGATCGAATGCGCCATCCAGAAGGACGAGATGGTGCGGCCCATGGTCTGCGCCGGCCGCCGCAGCATCACCGATTTCCTGGTCAACTAGCCCCAAGGGAGAAGACACCATGAATACTCCGGAAGAACAGAAGACACATACCCTGGCCGTGCTGGTGGACAACGCCGCCGGCGTCCTCAGCCAGGTCACCCGGCTCTTCTCCCGAAAGGGATACAACATCGACTCCCTGGCAGTGGGACCCACCGACGACCCCTCCGTCTCCCGCATCACCATCGAGACCACCACCGACGACGGACGCGCACGGCTGCTGTGCAACCAGCTGCGCAAGCAGATCACCGTGCACTCCGTCACCGACCTGACCGAATGCCCCAGCGTCCGGCGCGAGCTCATGCTCATCAAGGTCCGGGTGCCCTCCAGCGAAAGCCAGACGAAGATCCTGGAGGTGGCCTCCGTCTTCCGCGCCTCGGTGGTGGACATGCACCCCGAATGCCTGACTCTGGCGGTCATTGGCCAGGAGGCGAAGGCCGGCGCGCTCCAGAAGATGCTGGAGGAATTCGGCATCCTGGAGATGGCGCGCACCGGCATCGTCTCCCTGGAACGCGGCCCCGCAACCATTTCCGATCATACCAAGATGAAGGGCGAGTTCGACTACGGAAAGAATCTCCTGTAGCAAAAACGCGCCCTCCCAGTCAGCAGAAAACCCAAGCACCCCCAAACAAGGAGAAGACCAACAATGGCCAAAATGTACTACGAGAAGGATTGTGACATCAACAATCTGCAGGGCAAGAAGATCGCCATCATCGGCTTCGGCTCCCAGGGCCATGCCCATGCCATGAACCTGAAGGACTCCGGACAGGACGTGGTCGTGGGACTGCGCCCCGGCAGCAAGTCCATCCCCAAGGCCGAGGCCGCGGGCCTGAAGGTGATGACTGTGGAGGACGCCTCCAAGTGGGCCGACATCGTGATGATCCTGGTGAACGACGAGGTGGCCGCTGAGGTCTACAAGAAGTCCGTGGCGCCTTATCTGGAGGCCGGAAACGCCGTCGCTTTCGCCCACGGCTTCAATATCCGCTACCAGCTGATCGTGCCTCGCCCCGACATCGACGTCTTCATGGCGGCTCCCAAGGGCCCCGGTCATACCGTGCGCAGCCAGTTCGTGGCCGGCAAGGGCGTGCCCTGCCTGGTGGCCGTGGAGCAGAATGCCACCGGAAAGGCGCTGGAGACCGCCCTGGCATACATCGCCGGCATCGGCGGCGCCCGCGCCGGCGTCATGGAGACCACCATGTACGAGGAAACCGAGACCGACCTCTTCGGCGAGCAGTGCGTGATCTGCGGCGGCGTGGCCGACCTGATGCGCTGCGGCTTCGAGGTCCTCGTGGAGGCCGGATACCAGCCCGAGAACGCATACTTCGAGTGCATCCACGAAATGAAGTTGATCGTCGACCTCATCAACAAGGGCGGCATCGCGGCCATGAACTACTCCATCTCCGATACCGCCGAATACGGCGAGTATGTCTCCGGACCCCGCGTGCTGGATCCCGAGGTGGTGAAGGCGAATATGCGCGCCGTCCTCAAGGACATCCAGAACGGCACCTTCGCCGGACGCTGGATGGCCGAAAACAAGAATGGCCGCACCTTCTTCAACAGCATGCGGCACAACCTGGCCAAGCACCCCATGGAAATCATCGGAAAGGAGCTGCGCGAACGCATGCTCTGGAAGAACGACCAGGACCTCGATAGCGCCTCCAAGTAAACGCCTGCGCACGGCGGCTCCCTAACAAGGCGAGCCGCCGTTGCGCTAAATTCGCACCCGGCAATTCGCGGCTAGTGGCTAGCCTGCAAGGCGCCGCACGGCGCTCTTCCGCCTACCGGCGGTTTAGTACCTAGCTATAAGTGGCTAGTGGCTAGTTTGCAAGGCGCCGCAGGCGCTCTTCCGCCCCGGTTGGGGCGGTACGGGAAGCTTCCGCCTCCGAAACGGCGCCTTCCACCGGAGCGCTTCTGCCTAGCCGAAAACCAACCAAAGGACGGAGGGCTGCCGCCCCCGTGCCCCCGCCTTATTTAGTGCCTAGCAACTAGTGGCTAGTGGATAGTCTGCAAGGTGCCGCAGGCGCTCTTCCGCGGCT
>CAVDSU010000038.1:0-15899 GCA_963611685.1 bacterium | reverse complement strand
GCCACTAATCTGCTAAGTACTAAAAGCCCCGCGGCTCCCGCCGCGGAAGAGCGCCTGCGGCACCTTATAAACTAGCCACTAGCCACTAATCTGCTAAGTACTAAAAGCACCGCGGCTCCCGCCGCGGAAGAGCGCCTTCATCGATGGAAGCGTTTTCCGATCCGCTTTACGGCCTGAAGGAATTCTCGGGGTTCGGGGCGTCCCAGCAGTGTGCAGAGTGCGAGGTAGACGCATCCGAAGAGCGTGAGTGCCAGCAGAACGACCGCTGCGGTGGCGGCGGTCCTGGGGAGTCGTTCCAGGGTGGCGAGCCTCTGGAGTCCCTGGAGGAGTCCCCAGGTGGCGGCGGAAGCGCCTGCGGAGGCCAGGAGGAATCCTCCCAGGGATTTCAGGAAGGGTGCGAAGGTCCACTGCGGGAGGTATTTGCGGTTCAGGAGCAGGAGGGTCACCACATTGGCCCAGGAGCAGAGGCTGGTGGCCAAGGCGAGTCCGCCCTGCCGGAGGAATTGCATCAACACCAGATTCAGGATCAGGTTCGCCAGCAGGAGGAGCATGGAGATCCGCATGGGCGTTACGGTGTCCTTTCGGGCGTGGAAGGGATTCGTGGCCACTTTCACGCAGCAGAATGCGGGGAGTCCCGCCAGATAGAAGAGGAGCGCGTAGGTCGTTTCGCGGATGGCCTCGTCGCCGAAGGCGCCGCGTGCGAAGAGGAGCGTGATGGTCTCCTGTCCGCAGACCATCAGGAATGCGGTGCAGGGGATAGCGAGGAAGAGGACCGTCCGCAGCGCGAAGTCCAGTCCCTCCCGGATGCCCTGTGCATCGCCCTTGACCTGCGCGCGTGCCAATGCGGGGAGAGCCACCTGCCCCATTGCCACGCCGAAGAGCCCCACGGGGAGATAAACCAGCCGGTGGGAGTAGTTCAGGGCGCCCACGGCGGCGGCGCCCAGCCAGAGCCCCAAGCCCTTGTCCACCAGGCCATTCAACTGCGCCAGGCCATTGCCCACCAGCACGGGGACAATTCGTCGGCAAAGCGCACGGACCTCGCCGTCCCTCACATTCAGGTCCCAGTGGTAGCGGAAGCCGTATTTTCGGCAGGAGAGCACCAGTGTGGCCAATTGCAGAAATCCCCCCAGGAGCGTGGCGCCGCAGTAGAGCCAGAGAGCGGTCTCGTCCTGGTTGGTCCAGCCCAGTCCCAAAAGGACCAAGGAGACCACCATGGTCATATTGAAGACCGCCTGTGCCGCGGTCGCCTGGAAAAATACATTCAGGCTATTGAGAATCGCGGCGAAGGCGGCGGCCGCGCAGATCAGCAGCGAGAACGGCATGAGGACCGGCAGGAGCCTCATGGTGACCCGCGTGGCGTCATCCTGGATCCAATGGCTCCAGCCAAAGACGGCGGCCACCGCCCCCAACAATATCGTGGGGATCAACAGCACCAGGAACTGCAGCGTGATCGCGCGGCAGGCAAGCGTCCAGGCCTCCTGCTTCTTGTCCTCCTCCAGGTATCCCGCCAGTGCCGGGACGAAGGCGCTGGAGATGGCGCCCTCCCCCAGGATCATCCGGAGGCTATTGGGGACGGCGAAAGCGGTATTGTAGGCGGCCTGCGCCACGCCGGTGGCGCCCCAGAAAGCGGCGGCGAAGATATCCCGGAGCAGTCCGGAGACCCGCGAGAGGAGGATTCCGCCCGTGGACCCCAAGAATCCGCGTCCCATGCCGGAGCGTCCGCCCGAGGAAGCGTCGGCCTGGGCGGCTCTTCCTGCGGATGCGCCCTGCCCCGCCGGTTGGTCGACAGCGGCCGTGGCGTTCCTGGAGGCCTCCTGGGATTCGGGATGGGAGACAGCGGCCATGGGATTCGGATCCTCGTGTGCAGTCATTGGACGGCGGCTAGTCCCGAGGGACGAGGATTTCGCCCCAGATGTCGTTTCCCGAGAAGTGCCAGACGCCGGGTTCGACCTCATGGGCATTTCCATACGATGACTTCATGGGCGGGAGGTCCGGGGACAGCCGGAGGGTGGCGTCCACATTGTCGGGGCCAATGGAGGCCACGAGCACGGCGGGCTTTCCGGTGTCGTCGGTGCGGAAGATCGCCGCCTCCGCCCTGCCCGCCTTGAGCTCCAGGGGCAGCGGCGTGGGGCCCTGCTTGGAGAGGAGCCAGGGAGAGAGATTCTTCAGCATGGTGCCCAGCTCCTTGACCTCGCCCCAGTGCCACCAGTAGTCCTCCTCGGTCTGCACCGCCACGCCGCCGAAGCGGTCCGGATTCTCATAGCCGAACTTCAGGTCATAGTAGGAGTATCCGATGAATCCCCGTGCGCCGCGGAGCGCCTCCAGGAGGATGACTCCCCGCATCTGGGAGGGGCGGGGCTGGTTCCAGGTGCGATACTCCTCCAGGGTTTTCGCAGAGAAGACGCCCCAGTTGAAGAGTTGCGGAATGGCCCAGAAGGGCTGACCGGAGGCCTGCGCGGCGTCCACTGCGTCCACGGTGCGCTGCTGATGGGAGACCTTCCCTTGACCGATGGGATAGGGATCCACGCCCATGATGTCGCAGGAGGGTCCGAAGAAGGGCACCTCCAGGAAATCGCAGAGGACGGAGAACACGGGGTGGTTGGGGTCCTTCTCATTGAGGAATTCGCGCATCTCCGTTGCCTTGTCCTGGTCGGCCAGGGGGATTTCGTCGTTGTTGTACCAGGCCAGGAGCGCGGGGTGGTCCTTCACCCGGTTCACCAACGTCTCCCAGAGCTCCCGCGTGGTCTGGACGCCGAGGGCGTCCCGCACGCCTCCGACGAGCTTCTGGTATCTTGGCAGGTCATAGAAGTCCTTCAGGCAGAAGACGATCTTCATATTTCTCTCTTGGAGGGCGTCCAGGGCGCGCTGCAGGGCGTCGGCGTCTCCGCCGGGCGTGCCCTTTTCCAGGGAGAGCGACCAGCTGCCGTAGGGGAGCACGCAATTGTAGTCGGAATCGGCGATGCGGTCCAGGTCCTCCAGCTTGATGGTATAGAGTCCGATTGGCAGGAAGGGCTCGCCGTCCACGATGGCACGGCCATATTCGTCAATGAAACAGCTGCCCTTCGGATAGACTGCGCCGGTGTGCTTTCGGGCGTTGAAAGACTTCTCGCGGGGCTCGCCGACGACCTTCCCGTCGGAGCCCAACAGCGTGGCGCGGAAGCGTGTCTCGCCCTCGGGGAGCGGCGGCAGACGGAATTCCGCCAGATGCCCCTCGATGGACTCCCGGAGGAGGCGCTCCCCGCCCTGGGAGTCCCCCACCAGCAGCTCCACGCCCATCCCGTCGAAGGCGGCGTCGCCCTGGGCATTGCCCATGAGCGCCACATTGAGGCGCACCACGGGGCTCTCGGCGTCCAGGATTCCCTGGACAGGATAGACGAATTGCAGGTCGGGAGTTTTTTGGGCCTCGGTGAGGCTGACATTGTCGAAGCAGACGGTTCCGTAGGAGTTCTTGGGAATGTAGAGCACCACGAGGCACTTCTTGGCGCTCTCGGGAACCGTGACATTGAGCTCCACCCAGCTCCAGTCGCGGAAGTCCTTGGGGCCGCCACGGTAGATGCCGCCAAGCCAGGTGCCCTTCCCGTCTTCATACTCCACGCCGATCTTCGGCGTGCCAGGCGCCGTGTCCTCGTTGCGCATCTGCACCAGGAGAGTGTAGACCCTTCCGGGGACCAGCGCCACCGGCTGCTTGACAAAGTCATATTTCATGTCGGCGGTGCGCGTGAGCTTCAAGCCGACATTCGCATTGAATCCGTAGCCGCGCGCCACCTCGGCGCCCACGGGAAGATACCAGCCCACGGCGCCATCCTCAAAGTTCCCATTCTTCACCAGGTTCTCCACCGAAAAGAGGAGGAACGGCAGGCATGCCAGGAAAAAGAGAAAGAGCCGTCTTTTCATGATTCGCGTGAGAAGGAAAGAGTAGGGATGGTCCCGGGTGGGCGTGGGCGCGGTTTTCGGTTTTATCGGTGGCGGCTAGTTCTTGGGAACGAGGATTTCGCCCCAGACGTCGTTGCCGGAGAAATGCCAGACGCCGGCCTCCACTTCGTGGGCATTGCCATAGATGGCCTTCAGGGGCGGAATGCCGGGAGGCAGCCGGAGGGTGGCGTCCACATTGTCGGGGCCAATGGAGGCCGCCACGACGGCGGGACGGCCATTGTCGTCGGTGCGGAAGATCGCCGCCTCCATCTTGCCGCTCTTCACTTCCAAAGGCAGCGCAATGGGGCCCTGCTTGGAGAGAAGCCAGGGCGAGAGCGTCTTCAGCATGGTGGCCAGCTCCTTGGCCTCCTGCCAGTGCCACCAGTAGTCCGCCTCGGTCTGCACCGCCTCGCCGCCAAAGCGGTCGGGGTCAACGAAGCCGCGCTTCAGGTCGAAGTAGGAATACATGATGAATCCGCGGGCGCCGCGCAGCGCCTCCAGCAACGTGATTCCCCGCATCTGCGAGGGACGGGGCTGGATCCAATTGGGGAAGTCCTTGGCGTTGTCGCGGGAGTGGTACATGCCCCAATTGAAGATTTGGGGGACTCCCCAGAAGGGCTGTCCGGAGGCCTGTGCGGCGTCCACGCCCTCCACGGTGCGGCGCTGATTGGAGACCTTCTCCTTGGTGATGGGATAGGGATCCACCGCCAGGATATCGCAGGACTTTCCGAAGAAGGGCGTCTCCAGAAAATCGCAGAGGACAGAGAGGACGGGGTGGTTGGGATCCACCTGGTTGAGGAAGAGGCGCATCTCCTCCGCCTTCTCCTGGTCCTTCAGGGGGATCTCGTCGTTGTTGTACCAGGCCAAGAGGGCGGGATGGCCCTTGATGCGGTTCACCAGAGTCTCCCAGAGCTCCCGCGTGGTCTTCACGCCAATGGCGTTGCGCACGGCCCACACGTGGTCCTGATAGCGGGGAAGATCATAGAAGTCCTTCAGGGAGAAGATGATCTTCATGTTGCAATCCTGGAGGGCATTCATGGCGCGCATCATGGCGTCGGCATCGCCGGCAGTGACGCTCTTTTCGATGTTGAGCGTCCAGCTCCCGTAGGGCAGCACGCAGTTGTAGTCGGAGTCCGCGATGAGCTCCAGGTCCTCCAAGATGGTGGTATACAGTCCGATGGGCAGGAAGGGCTGTCCGTCCACGATCAAGCGTCCATATTCGTCGATGATGCTGCTTCCCTGTGGGCGCTCGGTCTCCTCGAAATTCTGTGCGACCACAATGCGCTCTGCGCTCTCGCCGATGGGCACGCCATCGGGACCGGTCAGAGTCGCGCGGAAGTCGGTCTTTCCCTCGGGCAGTGCGGGCAGGCGGAATTCCGCCATATGCCCCTTGATGGGCTCCTGGAAGAAGTATCCCTCGCCCTGGGCATCCATGACCATGAGCTCCACCGACATTCCGCTGAAGGCGGCCAGCCCCATGGAGTTCCCCATGATGCCTGCATTGACGCGAACCAGGGGTCGCTTGGCATCCAGGATTCCCTGGACGGGATAGACGAACTGGATTGCGGGGATCTTCTCGGCCGCGGTGACGCTGACGTTGTCGAACCAGACGGTTCCCGTGGAGCCCTTCTGGATATAGAGCGCCAAGGAACACTTCGCCGCTTCCTTGGGCACAGAGACATTGACCTCCACCCAAGACCACTCCTCGGCATCCCGGGGGCCACTCTTGTAGATGCCGCCCAGCCACTTGTTGGAGGCGTCATAGAACTCCACGCCCACATTCGGCAGGCCGGGCTTCACATCCTCGGAACGGAGCTGGACCGCCAGCGTATAGAGCTTCCCGGGCACCAAGTCCAGGGGCTGGCTGACATATTCGTATTTCATCTCCGCCGTGCGCGTCAGCTTCAATCCGCCATTGCCATTGAAGCCAAAGCCACGGTCCACCTCCGCGCCCGCCGGAAGGCGCCAGCCTACCGCGCCGTCCTCAAAATTGCCGTTCTTGACAAAATTCTCCGTTGCCGCAAGGAGGAAGGAGAGACACACCAGGAAGAAGAGCGGGAGGCATTTTTTCATGGTCATTTAAGAGAGTGCGGTGGATGGGATATATGGGGGGATTGGGGAAAACTCCGAATCCGGGATTCTATCTTGTTCTCTCTGTCTTGCGGTATGGCCCCTACTTTCCGGCGGGGATGTCCTCGGCCTCCACCGTCTCCTCGCGGCCGTCGAAGCGCGTGTATTGCGGGAAGAAAGTGAGGTTCTGCTTGCCGGTGCGGCCGTTGCGGTTCTTGGCGATGAGCAGCACGGCGTCCAGTCCTGCGGCGGATTGGTCGGCGTCCTGGGCGTATTGCTCGTCGCGGTTACGATGGAGGATGGCTACCACATCGGCGTCCTGCTCAATGGCGCCGGATTCACGCAGGTTGCTCAGCTTTGGCTGTCCATCGCCCTGCTCTGCTGCGCGGTTGACCTGGCAGAGCACCACGATGGGAATCTGGAGCTCCTTGGCCAGCGCCTTCAGCGATCCGGAGATCCGCGCCACGTCGTTTTCGCGGTTGGCGTTTCGGTTTCCGGTATTGATGGTGATGAGCTGCAGGTAGTCAATGAAGAGTGCTTTAATATGGTGGCGCTCGTACATCCGTCGCGCCTTGGAGCGCAGCTCCAGGATATCGATGCCGCCGGTTTCGTCAATGTAGATCTGGCAGTGTGCCAGCGCCTTGCTGGTCTCCACCACCTTCTGGAGCTCGCCCATGACCTGTTCCTTCTGGTAGGCGAGCTTGGTGATGTTCACCCGCGCGCCGGAGGAGATCATTCGCAAGGTCAGGCTCTCCGCGGTCATTTCCAGGGAGAAGATTCCCACGGGGATGCCCTTCATGGCCACGTTGTAGGCCATGTTCAACGCCAGGGCGGTCTTTCCGATGGAGGGGCGTGCCGCCAGCACGAAGAGCATGCCGGGCTGGAGGCCGCCGGTCATGGAGCGGTCAAGGATATCGTATCCGGTGGGGATGCCCAGGGAGTCGGTGTCGCTCTGCTCCATGAGCTTCCGGATATGCTCCATGGCCTGGTCCACCAGCGGCTGGATGGGCTGGTAGTCCTGTCGCTGGTTCAGCTGGCTGATCTCCAGGATCTGCTGCTGGATGCGGTCCATGAGGGGCACCGCATCGCCTTCGTTCTCATAGCACTGGAGGATTGTCTCGGAGCACGTGGAGATAATTCGCCGGACGGTGGCGGTCTGCTTGACGATCTCGACGTAGCTGTCGATGAAGGCGGTGGTGGGCGTCTTCTCCATGAGGAGCGCCAGATAGCTGGGACCCCCCACGGCATCCAGCTGGTCGTTCTTTCGGAGGTAGTCCGCCAGCACCACGGGGTCCATTCCGGCGCTGCCCTTCGGATTCAACGCCACCATGGCGTCGAAGATGGTCTGGTTCGCCTGGTGGTAGAATGCGCCCGGGAAATTCAGGCGCTCCATGGCCGTGGACGCGGCGTCGGCAGAGAGGAGCATGGCTCCCAGCACCGCCATCTCCGCCTGGGAGTTGTGCGGCTGCTCCCGGTCCAGAGTCAGAATGCTGGAGACCGAGGTCTGCCGATCGGAACCGGTCTGCCGTTGGGGATTGAAGTCGTTGGCCATGGAAGAGATTTCGCCTCCGCGCGTCTACCGCGCGAGCTTCAGGGTGAGGATCTGGTAGGGATGCAACGCCAGGCGGAATGCGCCGGACGCATCGCGGGCGGGCTCCTCCAGGGTATTCCATTCGATGGCGTCGGTGACCAATACCCGCGTGGCCTGGGCGCCCTCCCGCAACCGGAGGAGCGCCTCCGCATGGCGGCCACGGGTCTCCACGATGCGCAGGAAGAGCTCGTCGCACTTCTCGCCACGCTTGACCACCTCCAGGGAGACGCCCTGCCCCTCCAGGGAGAACGGCAGCTGCGCCGCGGGCGCCGCGCGGTCCACGAAGAGCGCGGGTGCGCGGTTGAGCTGTGCGGCCTGCGCGATGACGTCGCTGTCGTCCAGGCCCTTCTCGTGGGGGCAAATCGCGTAGGTGAATTCCTGGTGTCCCAGATCAGCGGTGTAGTCGGGCCACTTGGGGGCGCGCAGGAGGCTGAGAGAGAGCACGCCGTCGCGGATGCAATGGCCGTATTTGCAGTCATTGAGGAGGGCCAGGCCGCCCTCTTCGGTGGAGAGATCGGCGTAGCGCTGTGCGCAGACCTCGAATTGTGCGGAGTCCCAGCTGGTGTTGGTGTGAGTGGGGCGGCGGACCTGTCCGTATTGGATGTCGTAGGTCGCCCAGGGGCTCTCCACGGGAGTGGGGAAGGCGACCCGCAGGAGCTTCCGGCCCTCATGCCACTCCACCGCATTGCGGAATTCCAGGGTATCGCCGCCGGCGGCCAAGGAGACCTCCTGCTCGATGGAGGACTCGCCAATGGCCAACGAGAACTTCAAGACGCCGCGCACGGGACCCACTTCCCGCAACGCACTCTCGCCCTGGACCGCCTTCGCTTCGTCCACGACCTGGTTGCGATACCAGGGATCCACATCCCAGGCGTCGTATTCCGCGGCCTCGTCCTGGTAAATCCGGAGGACATTTCCCGCGCCCCGCAGCCACTGCCGGCCGCTCTGCTTGGCACGGCACTCCGTCAGATGGCCATCCGCATCGAATGCGCAGAAGAGGGCATCGTTCTCCAGGGCGAGCACGTCGCGGTCGCGGACGGTGGGCACTGCGGAAGTGGCGCCCTTGGGATCCCGGCACAGGACCAGGAAGCCATCCGCGGGGATCTCCACGGAAGCGAAGACCCGCTCGTCGGACTCCACCTGTACGGGCACCGGGACGCCCTGCGCGGTGGCGATGGCGCCCGTGGACCACTCCTTGGGGAGCTCCACGGGGCGGCGGTAGGGCACCGAGAGGCTATTGAAGAGCACCAGCGCATTCTCCTGTCGCGCCATGAGGCGAGAGGCCGCCTTCTTCTGGAGCTCGTCCAGGGTCTCCAGGCATTGCG
This sequence comes from bacterium, assembly GCA_963611685.1. Classification (GTDB taxonomy): domain Bacteria; phylum Verrucomicrobiota; class Lentisphaeria; order Oligosphaerales; family Oligosphaeraceae; genus UBA1724. Next base: position 7,001 of record CAVDSU010000038.1, on the reverse strand, counting down.
CGTGCTCCTTGGCGGTGTTTTCGTAGACCAATCGGATGGAGGAGCCGGGGATGATGTCGTGGAACTGGTTGATCAAGATGGTCTTGACGATCTTGTCCAGCTCCTTTCGGGGGTATTCCTCGGGAGGCAGGAGGCTGCAGAGCGCCTCGGTCTGGAGGAGCTTCTGCTCCAGCTGGCGGTTGGCGCGCTTGGTGCGTGCCTGGCTGGTGAGGGTGCCGCGGTGCTTCTCGAAGTAGAGCTCGCCCTGCCAGACGGGCAATTCGTCCCAGCACTCCGCCATGTGTTCCAGGGTATCCTGGGCATTCCCCATGGTGAGGTGGGGGAAGTCCTCCTGGTCCTTCATGAGCAAGGCGCGCTCCACGTGGTCGCGGCAGGGTCCGCCGCCGCCGTCGCCAATGCCATAGGGCATCACGAATTCGGGGCAGATGGCGGATTCCTTGAGCTTGTCCTGGTTCTGCGCCATGGCGCCGCCGCCCAGGGAGGAGTTGTAGTTGTTGTCCTCGGGGGGCATGTGGGCGAAGACCTGCGTGCCGTCGATGCCCTGCCAGCGGAAGGTGCTGTAGACGGGCTTGTTGATGGCATTCCAGGCCAGCTTCATGGTGAGGAAGTAGTCGCAGCCGCAGATCTTCATGATCTGGGGGGTATTGCCGTTGTAGCCAAAGACGTCGGGCATCCAGAGGTCCTTCGCCTCCACGCCAAATTCGTCCATGAAGAAGTTCTTTCCGTGGAGGAACTGCCGGATGAGGGATTCGCCGGAGGGGAGGTTGTTGTCGGCCTCCACCCACATGCCGCCTTCGCACTCCCAACGCCCCTCCTGGACGCGCTTCTTGATCTGCTCGTAGAGGGCGGGGTAGTATTCCTTGCAGAAGAGATAGAGCTGCGGCTGGGATTCGCCGAAGTGGTATTCGGGGAACTGCTCCATGAGCCGCAACTGGCTGGAGAAGGTGCGCGCCACCTTCCGGATGGACTCCTTCACCGGCCAAAGCCAGCCCACGTCGATGTGCGCATGGCCCGTGGCGGTGCACTTCAACGCAGACCCGCAGGCGGGCAAGCGCAACACGGGCGCCAGGACCGCGCGGGCGGCAGCGGCGTTGTCGGGCTTTCCGCAGTAGGCATCCAGGGACTTGTAGAGGGCGTAGGCCAGCTGCCGGGCACGATGCTTCGTGCAGTCCGCCTTGTAGTATTCCTTCAGGAGGCTGTAGAGGAAATCGAACTCGATGCGGTAGTGGTAGAGTTCGTCGCGGAAGACGGCCAGTCGCAGGGATTTGACCACGGGGTGGGACTGTCCCTCGGGATGGGGCTCGCGGCTCACGTGGGGCGCCCAGGGGAAGTCGGTCTTTCCCTGGATGTTGCTGGAGACGCCCTCGATCCACAAGTCCACCTCCTGGTTGGGCTGGGCGGGCTGCGCGAAGTAGTAGATCTCCTTCACGAAATAGCGGTCGAAGAGAGAGTGGTCGGTGAGTCCGCAGACAGGCACGCCCGCTTCATCGAAGACCAGCGCCTCGCCGCCCAGGTTCAGCCGCATGACCAGCTGCTGGCCCGCCCAGGAGGCGGGAACCGTGCCGCGCACGTGGACCCAGCAGCTATCCCAGTCCTTTCCCCAGCATTCGCCCTCCTGCAGCGGACGGTAGACGAGGCTTTCGCGGTCCTTCCAGGGCACCGGGTCCTTGGTGACGGCGATTTCGGCGGCGAGGGGCGAATACTCCTTGAACATGTCCTCCTCGGAGCGGCTATAGAAGCACTCGAAGCGAGTGAGGATCTCCTTGAACTGATTGGGGAGCATGGCAGTAAGTGCGGATTTTTTTGCAAAGGGCGGGAGTGCCGGGCTAGTGCGTCTGCTGCTTGCGGACCTTGATGGTGAGCTCGGAGGGAGAGAAGAGCACGCGGCTGTAGGGCTCGGGGATGGACTCGGTGAGCCAGACATTTCCGCCGATGACGGAGTGGTGGGCGATGGTCACGTCTCCCAGGATGGTGGCGCCGGCGTAGACCGTCACGTTGTCCTCCAGATTGGGATGGCGCTTGCTGCCCTTGATGATCTTTCCGCAGCCGTCCTTGGGGAAGGAAAGCGCGCCCAGGGTGACGCCCTGGTAGAGCTTCACGTTGTCGCCCAGCACGCTGGTCTCGCCAATGACCACACCCGTGCCGTGGTCGATGAAGAAGCTCTTTCCGATGGTGGCGCCGGGATGGATGTCGATGCCCGTGACGGAGTGCGCGTATTCGCTCATGATGCGGGGCACCAGCGGGATGCCGGCGGCATAGAGCTCGTGGGCGATGCGGTGGACCGCGATGGCCTTGAATCCGGGATACGCCAGGATAATCTCGTCCATGGAACGGGTGGCCGGATCGCCATCCAAGGCGGCGCGGCAATCCAGCTTCAGGGTCTCGCGGATCTCGGGGAGCTTCTCCATGAGGCGCCGGGCGGCATTCTCGGCGGTCTGCTCCTGGGCGGGAGAGCCCTCCTCGGAGGTGCGCGCCAGGTATTCCAGCGCCAGATCCAGCTCGCGCGTGAGCTCGCGGCAGATGCGCGGGAGCTGTCCGGAGAGGAATCCCCCCAGGAAGGAGCGGTAGCAGTGTTCCCGGCCGGAGTAGCCCGGGAAGAGGATCTCCAGGAGCTCCTCCAGGATGCGCAGGACGCTCTCCCGGCGGGGGAGGCTCCGGTCGTCATTATAGGAGACTGCCAGGCCATCCTGGAAGGTGTCCAGGAGGCGGCGGCTGACATCGTCGAGATAGTTCAGGGGATCTTGAGTCATGGAAGGGAGAAAAGAAGACGATTTCTAGGGGGAATTCGGAGCGTCCGCGGGGTAAATTTACTCCCGCGGGGCGAGCATGCCATCCCGTGCGGCGCGCAAGAGCGGCAGAACCTGTTCCACAGGGAGACCGACCACGTTGGAGAAGAGCCCATGGATCTCCTCCACGATCTGGTCGCCGTGCTCCTGGATGGCATAGGCGCCCGCCTTGTCCAGGGGGTCGATGGAGGCCAGATACTTCTCGATGGCCTCGTCGGAGAGCTCCCGGAAGCGGACGCGGGTATTCGCCTGCCAGCTGGACAGCACCTCGCCGTCCTTCGACAGGGTCACGCCCGTGATCACCAAGTGGCTGCGTCCGGAGAGCCGCCGCAGCATCGCCTTCGCCTCCGAAAGGTCGGCGGGCTTGCCGAAGATCTGGTTGTCCACGGACACCACGGTATCGGCGCCCAGGGTCAGCTTTCCGGGATGGCGCAGCGAGACCTCCTGCGCCTTCTGGGAAGAGAGGCACCGCGCGTATTCGCCGGGGGGCATGACGCCATCCCAGGGCTCCTCGGCGCCCTGCGCGGGATCCGCCTCGAAGACTACGCCGGAGCGGGTAAGGAGCTCCTTTCGGCGGGGAGAGCGCGACGCCAGGACGATTCCGGGCATGGGGCGGCTGCCGTCGGAGAGGCAAATGGTGAGGATCTGGTAGGGCTTCAGGGAGAAGGCGTATCCGCCCTCACGGAGGGCCTCCAGCGCCTCGCCGTCCTCCCACTCGATGGCGTCCATGCGGAAGGGCGCATAACCCAACAACGCCTTGTCCAGGAAGAGCTTGCCGGTGGCATGTCGACCGCGGGTCTCCACGACGCGCAAAATCCAGTCGTTGTTCTTCTCGGCGCGCTTGAGGACCTCCCAGGAGACGCCCTCGCCCTCCACGCGGACGGGGAATGCCAGGGCGCCCGCGGAGAAGCCGGGGAAGAGCCAGGGCTCCCGGTTCAGCTTCGCGGCCTCGGAGGAGACTGGTGACTCCGCCAGGGTAAGCTGGTGAGGCAGGAAGGCGTAGGTGACGGCTTGCGTGCCCTGGTCGGCATTGTAGTCGGGCCACTTGGGGGAGCGCAGGAGATTCAGCTCCATGACGCCGCCGCGGACGCTGTGGCCATACTTTCCGTCGTTGAGCAGCGCAGCGCCGCGCTCTTTGTCGGAGAGATCGGCGTAGCGGTGAGCGCACACCTCGAACTGCACCTGCTGGTGGCTGGTGTTGGTGTGGGTGGCGCGCTTCATGACGCCATACTGGATCTGGAAGGACGCCTCGTCGCTGTGGACATTAGTGGGGAAGGCGACGCGCAGCATCTTGTGGCTCTCATGCCACTCCACGGTGGTGCGGAATTCCAGTCTTGCGCTCTTGCGGTCCAGGGAGATCTCCTGCTCCAGGGTGGAATGGAGGAAGGAGAGGCGGAAGCGCAGGACCTGTCGCACGGGGCCCGTCTCGCGGAGGGGCTCCTCCAACAGCGTGGGCGCCCAGGGGACCTCCTCGCCACGATACCAGGGATCGATATTCCAGGCGTCGTAGATGGCGGTGGTGTCCTGGTAGACATGGAAGGCGTTTCCGGGAGCCTCCAGGAATTCCTGTCCGGTGACGAGATCCACCGCGGAGAGCAAGCGGCCCGTCTTGTCGAAGACGTAGCGGACACGACCATTCTCCAGGGTCAGCTCGTGGTCCTGCGTCGCCGACACCGCCTCGGCCCCCCGCTGGGCACGCAGCGTCCGGAACCCCCAGGCGGGCACCCGCGCATCGACAACCAGATGACCCGTGGACTCCCTCTGGCAGGCAATCGCCCTGCCCTCCTCGTCCACCAGCGCGCAGCCGGAGAGCTCCTCGGGAAGCACCAGGGGCCGGTCGTAAGGAGTGGAGAGGGAGTTGTAGAGCGCCAGGGCGTCCTTTTCGGGAGCGAAGAGCTCCTTGGCTGCCTGCGAAAGGATTTCGGCGAGCTCCTTCAGGCACTGCGCGTGCTCCTTTTCGGTGCGGTCGTAGACCAGCCGGATGCAGGAGCCGGGGATGATGTCGTGGAATTGGTTGATGAGGAGCAGCTTGCAGATCTTCTCCAGCTTCTTCCGGGGATACTTGTCGGCGGGAAGGAGGCTGCAGAGCGCCTCGGTCTGCCAGAGCCTCTCCTCCAGCTTGCGGTTGTTGCGCTTGGTGCGCGCCTGGCTGGTGAGGGTGCCGCGGTGATTCTCGAAGTAGAGCTCGCCCTCCCAGAGGGGCAACTCCGCAGAGTGGTCCAGGACGCGGTCGAAGAAGGGCTGCGCGAAGCCCATCTCCACCTTCGGAACGCCCTCCCAATCCCGGGCGAGCTTGACGCGGGTCACGTAGTCCTCGTTGGGACCGCCACCGCCATCGCCCAAGCCGAAGAGCGAGAGGAATTCGGGGAGAATCGCGGATTCCTGGAGGCGATTCTGCGCCTGCGCCAAGAGCGAGAAGGAGCAGCAGGAGTTGTAGTCGTTCTCGGGCGGGAAGTGCGTGGTCACCAGGGTGCCGTCCACGCCCTTCCAGCGGAAGGTGCTGTATGGGGGCTTGTGGATGGTGTTCCAGGAGAGCTTCTGGGTCAGGAAGAAGTCGCAGCCGCAGATCTGCATGATCTGGGGGGTGTTGCCGTTGTAGCCAAAGACGTCGGGCAGCCAGAGGTTGCGCACCTCCACGCCAAATTCGTCACGGTAGAAGTTCTTTCCGTGGAGGAACTGCCGCACCAGGGATTCGCCGGAGGGCATGTTGTTGTCGGCCTCGACCCACATGCCGCCCTGGCACTCCCAACGGCCCTCGTGGATTGCCTGGCGGATCTTCGCAAAGAGCGCGGGGTAGCGGTCTTTCATGAACTGATAGAGCTGCGGCTGCGAAGCGCCAAAGCGATACTCCGGATGGCGCTGGAAGAGCCGCAGCTGGCTGGAGAAGGTGCGCGCGGCCTTGCGGACCGACTCCCGGACCGGCCACAGCCAGCCCACGTCGATGTGCGCATGGCCAATGGCGGTGCAATGGGGCGCGGAGCCCTTCGCCTTCCACCCCAACACCGGCGAGAGCTCCTTCATCGCCTCGCCCGCACGGCTCGGATCGCCACGATATACATCCAACGCCTTGTTCATGGCGTGGACAATCCGGCGGCACACATTGCTGTTCACGTCCTTCCCCAGGAACTCCACGTAATACCACAACTGCCAGAACTGCACGCGGAACTGGTAGAGGTCCTCGTTCCAGAGAGCCATCCGCGCAATGCGCACCACGCCCGTGGAGGCGCCGGCGGGATGCGTCTCGCGCTCGGCATGGGGATTCCAATTGAAGTGCTCGGGACCCAGGATGTTGTTGGCCGCCGCCTCTACCCAGAGATCCACCATCTCGCCGCCACGGAAGGGACGCCCCCAATAGAAGACCTCCTTCGTGGTCCCCGGATGATAGACCGAGGTGTTCGTCAGGCCGCACAGGGGCGTGCCACTCTCGTCGTAGACCAGGCACTCGCCCCCTAAATTCAAGCGCATGACGCCCGTCTTGCCCTCCCAGGACTCCGGAATCCGCCCCGTGACGTGGAACCAGCCACTCTGCCAGTCCGTCCCCCAAGCGTCTCCCTCACTCGAGGTCCGGTACGTCAGACCCAACCGCTGGTCCCAGGGCACCGGGTCATCCGTCGTCGCCACACTGAGCTCCAAGGGCGCATACTCAGTATACAGGTCCTCCTCCGATCGCTCGTAGAAAAACATGAGACGAGTGAGGAGCTCTTCAAATTGAGAGGGCAACATCTTTGCTTTTTGAAAAAGGAGGAAGGAAGGAGGAAGGAGGAAGGAGGAAGGAGGAAGGAGGAAGGAGGAAGGAGGAAGTTAGGCCAGGGTTTCGCAGGCGAAACCCCGCGCCGGAATCTACCGGCGCGTGCGCCGAGCGCGCCCAAATTGGCGCGCAAATACCGCCGGTAGGCGGAAGAGCATAGGCAGGGGGACGGGGGCGGCAGCCTCCCGTCCTTTGGGTATTTCGCTAGGCGGGGGCGCTTTTAGGCTAGTGTCGTTATCGGAGGCGATGCTGTGCCCCCCGCCAGGCGGAAGAGCGCCGCAGGCACCTTGCAGACTAGCCACTGGCCACTAGCCACTGGCCACTAGCCACTAGCCACTAGCCACTAGCCACTAGCCACTAGCCACTAGCCACTAGCGCCTAGCCACTAGCCACTAGCAACTAATTGCCAACTACTTACCGCGTTACGCGCGCTATCCTACCGCGAATACCGCGGCTTCCGCATGGCG
>CAVDSU010000037.1:0-15908 GCA_963611685.1 bacterium | reverse complement strand
CCACTAGCCACTAGCCACTAGCCACTAGCCACTAGCCACTAGCCACTAGCCACTACCAACTAATTGCCAACCACTTACCGCGTTACGCGCGCTATCCTACCGCGAATACCGCGGCTTCCGCATGGCGCGGCGTTTTCCGTAGTCGCCGGCGGCGGCGGCGCGAGTGCCCTCGCTGCCCGCGGGATCCTGTCGATTTCGCAATTCCAGATTGATGGGCAATCCGGTCTGGGGGAAGAAGGCATCGCGGATGCGGTTCTCCAGGTAGTTCTCGTAGTTCTTGGGGCAGAGCTTCCTGTCGTTGACAAAGAGCACGAACTTCGGCGGCGGGTTATGGACCATGGTGCCGTAGAAGATCTTGAAGCGCTTGGAGCTGACGGAGATCGGCGGATTCCGCTGGAGGGTGTCCTGGAGGAACTGGTTGAAGATGGCGGTGGGGACGCTGACCTTCGTCTGCTCCTTCAGGAGCTTCAGGCGGTCGAAGATGCATCCCAGGTTGTAGCCATTCATGGCGGAGATGTTCACGATGGGGGCGTGTGCCATGTAGGGCATCCGATTCCGCACGAAGTCCTCGAAGAGCTTCGGCTTGTTGTTGCCCGCCTTGGTGATCAGGTCCCACTTGTTGGCCAGCATGATGCAGGGTCGCCGCGCATCGGCGATGATGCGTCCGATATGCCGTTCCTGGGTGGTGCAGGGCTCCTCGGAGTCCAGCACGAAGAGCACCACGTCGCTGCTGCGGATGGCCAGCTCAGTGCGGTTGGCGCTGAAGAACTCCACCACCGTGGAAATCTGACCCTTCCGACGCAAGCCCGCGGTGTCCACCAGCGTAATCGGCAACTGCTCGCCATTGCGCTCCAGGACCACGGGAAGATCCACGGAATCCCGGGTTGTGCCCGCGATGTCGGAGACCATCATGCGCTTCTCGCCCAACAGGCGATTCACCAGGGACGACTTTCCGACATTGGGGCGACCCACCACAGCCACCCGCAGCGGCTTCTCTTCCTCCGCCTTCTTGGGAGTCTCGGGGAGCGCGGCCGACAGGTGCTTCAGGAGGTCGTCAATGCCGTGGGTATGCGTGCAGCTGGTGGGATAGGCCTCCTTCACGCCCAACGCCGCAAAATGCCCGATGGCGCTCTGGGAGAGCTCCTTGTTGTCCGCCTTGTTCATGCAAAGGATCAGGGGCTTTCCCGCCTTGCGCAGGAAGGCTCCCACCTCCTCGTCCTGGGGGGTGATGCCGTCCTGGCAATTGACCACCCACAACAGGCAGGCGGCGTCCTTCACCACCTCCGTGACCTGGTCGCGGATCATGCCGTCGAAGAGATCCACCTTCTTGTCGCCATTCCAGGTGCCAAGGCCGCCGGTATCCACCAGCAGGAAGCCCTTGCCCCGGAATTCCGCGGGCGAGGCCACGCAATCCCGCGTGACGCCGCTCTGTTCGTGGACAATCGAGACGCGGCGCTTCAAAATGGCATTGAAGAGGGCCGACTTGCCCACATTGGGACGACCCACGATGGCGACCACGGGCAGGGAGTCGCCCCGCTCCTGCGGCTCCTCCAACAGGGGCTCTTTCACTTCCTCAGACATAACTCTACGGATCCTCCTCAAACAAAAGGCGATAGAAAAATTCACAAAAGGCCCGCACACCCCCCACACGCCCTCCCGAACCAAAGGGCATCGGGCGGAGTGTGTGTCAGGCGGGCGGGCTTACGGGGCTACTGTGCCGCGGGACGGGGGAACTCCCGGAGGCGCTTCAGGCAGCGGTCCTTCCCGATGAGCTCGGCGGTCTCGAAGATTCCGGCGCCCACATTGGTGCCGGTAATCGCAGCGCGAAGGGGCTGGTTCAGCTTTCCGTGGGCGAAGCCATGGGCGGAGGCGCACTCCTCCACAGCGCCCTCGATGGCGGCGGCGGTGAACTCCGGCAAGGCGGAGAGCTTTCCGGAGAGCTCGTCCAGCGCGGCGACGGCGTCGGGATTCTTCAGGAGCTTCTCGCAGACCTTCGCATCCCACTCGGGGACCTCCAGGAAGAAGTATCCCCACTGCGACACATCCACCAGACGCTTCACACGGCTCTGCAGGAAAAGCGCGACCTGCTCGAAGAGCGCACCCTGCGCCGCAACACCCCAGGGGGCCTTCGACGCCTCCTTGCCCACCAACTCCAGATAACGCTCGCGCGGCAGCTCGGCGATGTACTGGCCATTCAGCGCAGTGAGCTTGTTGATGTCCATCTGGGAGGGCGCACGGAGGCAGCGCTCCAGCGTGAAGGCCTCCACCAGCTCCTGGCGGGAGAGCTTCTCGCGGTCGTCGCCGGGGGACCATCCCAGGAGGCTCAAGTAGTTGAAGAGCGCCTCGGGAAGGAAGCCCTTCTCCCGGAAATCGCCCACGAAGGCGTCGCCATCCCGCTTGCTGTAGGGCTTTCCCTGTGCGTTGATGATCATGGGAAGGTGCGCATACTGGGGCACGGGCGCGCCCAGCGCGTGGAAGAGGAAGATGTGCTTGAAGGTGTTCTCCACGTGGTCATCGCCGCGGATGATGTGGGTGACGCCCTGGGTGATGTCGTCCATGACATTGGCCAGATGGAAGACGGGGGAGCCATCGGAGCGGATGATGACGAAGTCCTTCATGGCGTCCAGGGGCTTGGTCATGACGCCCTTCACCAGGTCGGTGTAGGAGATGGTGCGGCGCATGTAGGTGATCTCCACCGCATTCTCCACGGTGAAGAGCTCGCCATTCTCGATCTCAGGAAGATGCTCCGCCAGGCGGAAGACGCACTTTCCGTCAGCATCGAGGGCCTCCAGGTCCCGGAAACCCGCCAGCGTGGCGTCCATGGGGGCCGCCTTGCCCTTGGGAGAAACCGCGGCAAAAGAGACGCCCTTCTTGCTTACCTTCAACGGCGCGTCAGAATGCAGCCTCACACGCTGCACGCCCGCTTCCTCAATGCCGGGGACGCCCGTGGTGTCGTAGGGGAAACGGAAGAGCACCGCGGGGGCGTCGCCGCCCTTGTTGTCCTCATAGGCCATGCCCTTCGACAACATCTCCTTCGCGGCCTGGCAGTGCTTCTGGGACTGCGTGGTCTGGTAGAAGATCTCCTCGTCGTAGTTCAAGCCCAGCCACTGCATGACGTCCAACAACGCCTGGATCGCCTGCGGAGTGGAACGCTCCAGGTCCGTGTCCTCCACGCGGAGCAGGAAGGTGCCGCCCTCATGACGGGCATACAGCCAGTTGAAAATGGCGGCGCGAATATTGCCAATGTGCACCTGCCCCGTCGGGGACGGCGCAAAACGAACGCGTACGGGTGTCATGGATGTGTTTCTGAAAAGAAAAAGACAATAAAACAGGAAAATCACCACCCCCGAATGCCCACCGTAGACTCACCTGCGGAAAATGGCCACAATTTCGGGCGGAACGATACTATAACCCCTAGGAAACACCCTACCCCCAAAACACCCGCGCTTTCCTAGGCTCCCGCAAAATCCCGGAGATTTTGCGCAAGTTGTTTAGTATCAATAAGTTACAACAAATACACAACTCTACCCCAGAAGATCCAACGGACGGGTGGCTGCCGCCCCCGAGTGAGGGGGCAGGCGCCTGTGGCTAGTGGCTAGTTTGCAAGGTGCCGCAGGCGCTCTTCCGCCGCTTAATGCGGCGGTGCCATTTTTCCCTATACGCATTGCACATTTGCGGCGCACTCTGGCGCCGCATGGCGCACGCGCCTAGCTTCTGGTGGGAAGCCCCCCCTTTCGGAAGAGGAAAAACTATAGAGTTTTGCCTGAAATCCCCCCCCCCGATGCGCCGCGTCATGCCATTTGCGCGATGCGCGCCAGTTCCATGAAATCGGCTTCGCCGGGCACGTATGGCAGGAGTCGGAAAGCGAGTCGGTAGGTGCCGGGCTTGAATTCGTATTCCGGCAGGGGGTTGTCGCCGCAGGAGGCGGTTCCCAGTCCCCGCTGATGGAGATCCAGATTCAGGTATGTGGCGTCCTCGTCGGGCATCTCGTTGATATGGTCTGCGGCGAAGAGTGCTGCGGGGGTGGCGTGGAGAGCGGAGGCCTCCAGGAGCATTCCCGCGCCCACCGCCAGCAGTCCCACGCGGCCATTTTCCAGGGCGATGGCGCGCACATTCACGTGGTTTCCGCTCTCCTGGGGGCGCAGATAGGGGAAGAGCTGTTCGGAGACGCGCTGCTCATAGAGCCCCACCTGGCTGCCAGCATGGCGGTCCCAGTAGCACTCCCGGGGTCCCTCGCCGAAGAACCGGAGGGTCTCGAAGGACTTCGGCAGCGGGATCGTGACGCCCAGCCGCGGCGGATCGTAGAGCTTTTCGGGCACCTCGTAGGTCAGCTCCACCTCCAGAATGCCGTCCAGGCGGTAATGGAGCTGTCGTTTCACGGTGAAGGCGGCGCCATTCTTGGCGGCATGGGTCGCCGTGGACTCCATGACCAGCGAGCCGTCCGCCTGGAGGGAGCTCTTTGCGAGCTTTTCGGATTCCTGCAGGTGGAAGATATCCCAGTCGCGGATCCATCGGCCGCCCTGGCGGTGCTCCTCGGTGGCGATCCAAGCCTTGATGACGTCGTTGTCCACTAGGCCCCGGACAAACTGCTCCTTCGCCTTGCCCAACAGCAGCTTCTGTCCGCGATAGACCCACTGGTCCGGCATGGCGCCGTCGGTGAAGTGCACCACGCTTTCGCCGTCGGAGATGGTGTTCTGGCTAAATGCCAGGCGCGTGGGCTCCAGGCGGAGGGGCTTTTTAGGCGTGGACGCCTGTGCGCTCTTCGTCAAATCGAACTGCTGCTCGGCGACCACATACCCCGCCTTCTGCCAGGCGGTATCGCCTCGCTGGGCGCCGGTGAGGGTCAAAAAGAGCTCCTGTCCAGGCGCCACAACGCACTCTTTCAGGATGCCGCCCAAGTCGATGACGCGGCTTTCCTGGGGGGCGAGGCCGTCGGTGGCGTCACGAGAGAGGACTCCCTGCGACAGCGTCTTGCCGTCCCGCTGGAGCCGCCAGGAGAACTCCAGGTCGTCCAGGGCAGTGAAATAGCGCCAATTCCGCAGAGTGTAGAGTTGCTTCCTCTCGTCGGATGCCTGGAAATCGAAGGGTCGCGCCAGGAATTGGAACTCCCAGCTTGCGGGATGGCGCGTCAGATCCGCGGAGACCAGTCCATTCCCGCAGAAATTGGTATCGTGGTTCTTTTCGCCGTAGTCTCCGCCGTAGGCGAAGTATTTGCGTCCCTGTGCGTCGTGCTCCAGGAGTCCCTGGTCCTTCCAGTCCCAGACATACCCGCCCTGGAAGCGGCGGTATTTCCGGAAATATTCGAAGTATCGGTCCAGGGAGCCATTGGAGTTCCCCATGGCGTGGGAGTATTCGCAGAAGATGAGCGGACGGGACTCGATGGGCATCTTCTCCTGGATCCATCGGTCCAGCTCGGCGAAGGAGGAATACATGGGCGACACGGTGTCGACGTAGGGCTCCTCGTTGGCTGCCGGGCGTGCGTCGTAAGGCGGCGGGTAGTTCACGATGGGTCGGCTGAATTCGCTGTAGTGTACGCCGCGGGAGGGATCGAATGCGTGCGCCCAGGCGGAGAGCGCATAGAAATTTGCGCCCTTCCCCGCCTCATTGCCCATGGACCACAGGTGGATGCAGGGGTTGTTCTTGTAGATGAGCACCATTCGGTGGAAGCGGTCCATCATGCCCGCCAGCCAGAGGGGATCGTCGGTGAGGTGGTCATAGTAGGCGTGCACCTCGAGGTTCGCCTCGCTGATCACGTAGAATCCCAGCCGGTTGGCCAGCGCGGTGAGCCGCTCGTCATTGGGGTAGTGGCTCGTGCGGATGGCATTGATGTTCATGCTCTTCATGAGCAGGAGGTCCTGGAGGATGCCCTCCGGAGTCACCGCCTTGCCGCGCACCGGATCGAAATCGTGGCGGTTCACCCCAAAGAACTTCACCGGCTTGCCGTTGATCATGAGGCAGCCGTCCTTCCGCCGGACACTCCGGAAGCCCACGTCCACGCCCGTGGCCTCCACGCACTCGCCCTGGGGATTCAGCAACGCCACCGTCATGCGATAAAGGGCGGGGGCCTCGGCACTCCAGGCCTGCACCCCGGAAATCCGGTAGGTCTCCAGCGACAGCGGCTGCCAGCGGCGCTCCTCCGGATACTGGTACATCATGCCATTCGGGAAGAAGCCGAGCTCCTTCGGCTCCTTCCAGACAGCGTCGCCCTGGGGATCGAAGAGCTGCACCCGGAAGCGCCAGCCCGGCGGCACCTGGTGCGCCCCCCGGAAGGCGGCGTCCAGCCGCAACGTCAGAATGCCCTCGGACTCCGTCTCTTCATCCAGGGTGGTCTGGGCGAAGACGTCGGCGATATGGGCCGTGGGGGTGTAGTGCAGATAGACATCCCGGAAGATGCCCGCCATGCGCCAGTGGTCCTGGTCCTCCAGGAAGGATCCGTCGGACCACCGCAAGACCAACACCGTCAGCTGATTCTCCTCCCCCGGCGTCACAAAGTCCGTGACGTCGAATTCGGAGCAGGTGCGGGAGTCCTTCACCATCCCCACTTCCTGCCCATTCACATAGATGAAGCCACAGGTCTCGATGCCGCCAAAATGCAGCACCAGCCGCTCCATCTCCTTGCGCACCAGGAAGCTCCTGCGATAGACGCCACAGGGATTCCGCTCCCAGGGGACCGTGGGCGGCGCATCCGGGAAGGGCATGCACACATTGATGTACTGCGGATCGTCGAAGCCCTGGCGCATCCAGTTGCCCGGCACCTGGATCGACGACTCGCCAGGGACTTCCTCGCCGGAAAGCAGCGCGGAGGGCACCTCCTCCGGACGCTCATAGAACCAGAAGCGCCATTCGCCATTGAGGGACTCGATGGCGGGGCACGCGAAGGGCTCGTAGCTCCCCTTCCGCGCCTCCTCCTCGCTCCGCCAGGAAAAGAGCGGCGAACGACTCCGCAACATGTTCACCTGGGGAACCTTGGGATTTTCCCAAAGACGGGTACGAAGATCGAAGAGCTTCATTGGCGTTTTGGCGACAGAAAGAAAGAAAACTCGCACGGCGGATCTTTACGCCAATTCCTGGAGGATCTTCTCGGCGGCCTCGGCGGGATCGGGCGCAGCCAGGATGGGCCGACCCACCACGATGAAATCGGCGCCGGCCTCCTGCGCCAGCCGCGGAGTCATCACGCGCTTCTGGTCGCCCAACGCGGCGCCGGCAGGACGGATTCCGGGCACCACGGTGAGGAAGTCCTCGCCGAAATGCTTCCGCAACAGCGGCAACTCCAGCGCGGAGCAGACCACGCCGGCCAGCCCCGCATCCCGGGTGAGCGTCGCCAGGCGCAGGACCTGTTCCGCGGGAGTGGCCTGCACGCCAATGGCACTGAGCTGCTCCTGGTCCATGCTGGTGAGCACCGTGACCGCAATCACGGTCTTGCCCGTCTCCTTCATGGCCTCGGCCGCCGCCGACAACATGGCGGGACCGCCCATGGCATGGACGTTGATGATGTCCGCACCCACGATGGCGCCGGAGCGGATGGCATTTGCCACGGTGTTGGGGATGTCATGGAACTTCATGTCCAGGAAGATCTTCTTGCCGCGGGCCTTGAGCTCCTGGAGCACCACGGGACCGTAGTGGGTGAAGAGCTGCTTGCCTACCTTGTACCACTCCACGTGGGGGCCAATGCGGTCCACCATGGCGAGGGCCTGGGAGAGTTCCGGCAAATCCAATGCGCTAATCAGCTGAGTCTTCTTGGTCATGAGAGAGTATCTGTATTTCGGGCTTCGGGGGGAATTCCGGGGATCCCTCAATGCCGGGAACCGCGGTCTTCGGAGAAAGGAAAATGCGGATGGCGCCCAGGAGCTGCCCCAGGATCGACACCGGCAACAGAATCGCGAAAATCTCTGACAGCGGCGGACGCACGCCGGCCTCCAAGAGCGCCACGGGAAGCAGCCGCAGCGGATTGCCGTTGGGCGGCGTGTGCAACAACGACAGGTAAATGCTCCCCGCCAACGCCGCCAACATGGGCGCCAACAGCAGATAGAAGGAGTACCGCCACAACGCACGGCTGATTCCGTGACCCCGCAATTCCCGGCACAGCTGGACGGCCTCCCCGAAATTCCCCATGAGCAGCGGGAAGGTCACCACATAGAGCAACGCCATAGTCTGCAAATAGATATGCGCACCCGTCAACACAAAGCCCACGCCCACCGCCTTCATCTGACAATACCAGCAGAAGAACGGCGACACCCCGAGATGCAGCAACGACCACGCACGACGCCCCCAAGCGGGGGCAAAACGATTGTCGGGATCCCTCCAGCAAAACGCCCCCAGCATCAGCAAAAACGCCGAGGACACCGGCCAATACCGCACCAGCAAAAAAGGAAAAGGCGCACTGCGGACCGTCAATGCCAACGCCACCGCCAGGAACAGTCCGGTGAAATAAAATGCCAACGAGACCGCGCGCCGTTCCATCAATTGCTACCTACTAACCACACTACCAGGGGGGCACGGGGGGCGATTGCTACCTACGAACCTCATTACAGGGGGGCACGGGGGGCGGTAGCCCCTCCGTCCTTTTGGTTGGCGTTCTGCCCTACCAGAAACCCTCGCCTTGCCCCTAAGGCGCCGCCGCACCAGCGGCAGAAGCGCGCCCCGCAGGCGCCTCAGAACTAGCCGCTAGCCACGACTTGCCAAGTACTTACAGCGAATCCAGATACTTCACGTACTGCTTGCCGTCCATCAGCAGATCGGTCTCGGAGGTATTATCCACTTCCATCTTGAAGAGCCAGGCGTTCTCCCAGTCCAGATAGATCTGTGCGGGGGAGTCCAGCACCTCCTGATTCACCTCCACGACGCGTCCGGTGAGGGGGCACGGGAAGTGTCGGATGCGGCTCTTGGTGTGGATATGGATCACCAGGGAGTCCATCTCCAGCTCGTCGTCCTCCAGGGGGATGTCGATGCTGTCAATGCCGCCCAGCTCCTCGGCGAGGTAGTCGGTGATGCCCACGTAGGCGAAGGTCTGGGTCTGGGTCTGCTTCTTGTTCTTCTTCTGCTCCAACTTTGCCCAAACGTGGTGGGTGTTGTAGAGATAGTTGTTGGGGTATTCCAAAGACATGTTGCGAGAATTCCTTTGTTTCCGGTCTCACGGTGCGGCCGGGAAGCAATGCCTCCCGGGCGTTTCGAGGATATGGGAAAGGGGGGTGTTTCCGTGCGCCGCTAGGGCTTCTGGAGCTTGTCGACAATCTGCTCGAAGGCCTTCGCCGTGGCGGAGTCGGCGTAGCGTTCCACGAAGGGCACGCCCTCGTCGCCGCCGGCGCAGATCTTGGGATCCAGGGGGAGGCGCCCCAGGAAGGGCACCTTGTAGGTCTCGGCGAGCGCCTCGCCGCCACCATGGGAGAAGATCTCCGTGACCTCGCCACAGTGCGGACAGGCAAAGCCGCTCATGTTCTCCACAATGCCCAGCACGGGGAAGGAGAGCTGCGAGAGGAAATTCAACGATTTGCTGACGTCGGTGGCGGAGACCTGCTGCGGAGTGGTCACCAGAATCGCGCCATCCGCATTGGGCAACAGCTGGCACGCCGACAACGGCTCGTCACCCGTGCCGGGAGGAGTGTCGATCACCAGCGCGTCCAGGCAGCCCCAGTCCACATCGCCCAGCAGCTGCTTGATGATGCCGTGCTTCATGGCGCCACGCCAAATCACCGCCTGGTCCGCCTGGGAAAGCAAAAAGCCAATGGACATCACTTTCAACGAAAGGCCGCCCATCTCCACAGGAACCAGCTTCTCACCCTCGGAATACAGCTGCGCGCCCTCCAAACCCAACATCTTCGGAATGCTGGGACCATGGAAGTCGATGTCCAACAGCCCCACACGCATCCCCCGCAACGCCAACGACGCCGCAAGATTGCACGAGACCGTGCTCTTGCCAACACCACCCTTGCCCGAAAGCACCAGGTAAATGTGCTTCACGCCAAGAAGATTCTCACGCACCTGGCGAGTGTCATCGTGGCACTTGCCACCACAACTCGCACAGTCACCCCCACTGGGACAACGATGCTGCTCAGACTGCTCCGACATAAAGGTTTAAAAAGCTTAAGAGAAAACAATTGCAGACCACTAACGCCACCACTTCACAGCCTCGGCGTTGAGAAACGAATATAGCCCGTTCCACAAATTTGCAAGGAGAAGACAAGGGCTATTTTGTAAAAAAGGACAATTTTTGACAACAAATGACGATTCACGCCAACAAAACCCCGAAATCCCAAGAATTTCGGGGGGCACGGGGGGCGCTAGCCCCTCCGTCCTTTGGAGATCTTCTTGCCACTCCCCCCTTCTAGGGCACGCTCTGCTTCCCAGCACACGGGGGAAAACGCCCGCCGTACCGCCGCCCCAGCGGCGGAAGAGCGCCCGCGGCACCCTATGAACTAGCCACTAGCCACTAATGGCTAGGTACTTACAGCGCGTCTCGCGCTGTAGCGGGGGGCACGGGGGGCGCTAGCCCCTCCGTCCTTTGGAGATCTTCTTGCCACTCCCCCCTTCTAGGGCACGCTCTGCTTCCCAGCACACGGGGGAAAACGCCCGCCGTACCGCCGCCTAGCTTCTTCCGCCTACCGGCGGTACAGTACCGGCTTTTGGGCCGCACCGCGGCGCGTACTTAGCCTAGGCGCGTGCCTTCAGAGCGCAAGTTTCGCAGGAAGATCTCCAAAGGACGGAGGGCTGCCGCCCCCGTGCCCCCGCCTATTTTCCCTTCCGCCGCAAGGAAACTGCGGCGGTACGGTACCGCCCCCGTGCCCCCGCTTTAGTACTTAGCAGGTTAGTGGCTAGTGGCTAGCCCATTTGGTGCCTGCGGCGCTCTTCCGCCTACCGGCGGTACGGTACCGCCCCCCTCCTCCTTTTTCATCCTTAGCCATATAATCCTTCCACATCTTCTCCTTTTAGCACCTCTTCCGGCTTTCCCGCCTTCCAAATTCTTCCTGTTTTCAGCAGCAGGCACTGGCTGGCGAATTCGCGTGCGCGTTCCAGGTCGTGGGTCACCAGCAGGATTGCCCTGCCCTCCTTTTCCGCCTTATTTTTCAGGAGCGTGAAGATGCGGCGGGTCCAGGCGGGATCCTGTGCGGAGGTCGGTTCGTCCAGCAGAAGGACCCTGGGATTCAGCGCCAGGAGTGCGGCGGTCTGGAGCCGCTGATACTCTCCCCCGGAAAGCGTATTGGCGCGTCGCTCGGCGAATTCGGACAATCCCATCAGTCGCAGCGCCTGGTCGGCGGCCGACCAGTCTTCCGGGCGGGGTCCCAGGAGCCGCGGCAACAGTGGCGTGCGCCCCAAAAGCGCCATTTCCCGGACCGTATTCTCCAGGGGCGTGGGCGCGCTCTGGAGGGCGATTCCCAGGAGTGCCGCGCGCTTGCGCGGGGAGTAGCCCCTCAGCGGCGCATCCAGGAGACGGACCTCGCCCTTTTTTGGGGAGAGGATTCCCGCCAGGAGCCTCAACAGCGTGCTTTTTCCAGAGCCATTGGCCCCCAGAAGCACCGTCAGCTCCCCAGGACGAAGCGCCAGCGATGCCCCATGGAGAATGGTCGTCTCGCGCTTTGGAAAGGCGTATTCCAGCGCGCGCGCCTCCAGCAGTGGTGCGCTCTTCTCGTTCATGGCTGAGTCCTCCGGTGAAGGGCTGCCAGCAGGAAGACTCCGCCTGCCAGGGCGGTGAGGACTCCCACGGGGACGGGTCGTACGGGGTGCGAGAGGGTCGAGAGCAGGTCGCAGAGCGTCAGGAATGCGGCGCCTCCCAGGAGGACGGGCAGCAGGAGCCGTCGGCTGGAGGCCCCCAGGAGCTGTCGGAGGGCATGCGGCACAATGAGTCCCACAAAAGAGAGGATTCCCGCCGTGGAGACGCAGAGTGCCGCCAGCAGTGCGCCGCCCGCCAGTAGCCCCCACCGCATCCACTGCACGGGCACTCCCAACGCCAGCGCATTCTCCTCCCCCAGCGAAAGCGCATCCAGTCCATTGCTCCAGAAGAGCGTGGCCATCGCCAAGAGCGCGGTGCCGCCTCCCAAGAGCGGGAGCATCTCCGGGGGAACCGACTGCAGATCCCCCAGCATCCACCACGTAATCCCCGCCAACTCCATCACGTCGGACTGCGACAGCAGGCACACCAGGACTCCCGAAAGAATCGCGCTTACCACCACGCCATGAAGAATCAGCCGCTGGGGACTCGCCTCCCGTCCCGAGAGCCCCACCACCAGCGACAGCGCCGCCACTCCCCCCAGAAACGCAAAGAGCGGCATCCCTTGCGGCGGAAGAAATGCCGTCCCCCAGAGAAGGAATCCCGCCGCCCCCAAGGCAGAGCCGTGGGAGACCCCCAAGAGATAGGAGTCCGCCAATGGATTTCGAAAGAGCGTCTGGAAGAGCATCCCCGCCAGGGACAGCGCCGCGCCCACCAGCACCCCGCCCCCCAGCCGAACCAGCCGAAAAGCGAGCAGCGGCTCCCCAGGAAGACCCCATCTTCCGCCCCCGCCCGACACGGGATGAAACAGCTGCACCGCCGCCACCAGGAGCAACAACGCCCCCAACGCCAGCGAACACAGCCACACGGATGCCCTGGAAGAATTCATTCTTTTCTAAATATCTAACAGTATGTGCCGAAATGAGGGGAGCGGGGCGCAGTCACCGTCCTTTCGTTATTCTGGATTCCCCCGCAAAAGCATCCCGCGGAGCCTTCGTACGCCCTCGGTCCAGCGTGGCGAGGGCCGCAGAAGCAGATCCTCCTGGGGGAAGCGTACCATTCGCCCCCGCAGGCCCTCCAGCGCCTTCTGCAGCGGGAGGCTCGTGGGCTCCCGAAAGACCAGCACCACGCGGGGATTCTCCCCCAGGAGCCACTCGTTCCCGGGAGTGAAGAAGCCGCTCCGCCCCTGGAAATCCAGCGGCGTCCCGCCCGCCAGCCGAAGCACCTCCTGGCAGAAGGTGCCCTCGCCTGCCAAAATCACGGGACTGCTCCACACGAAGATCCCCACCTTCCCGGGAATCGCCTCCCACGACGACGCCTCCGACAGGAACTCCCGGACTCGCGCACACTCCCGCTGCGCGGCCTCGCGGCGCCCCAAGAGCTCTCCCATGCGCTCCACCATCCGGAGATACTCCCCCACACTCCGGCAGGGCAGCAGCTCCAGCGCAATCCCCCGGGACTCCAGCGCCCGCGCCACCGAGGGATTCACCAGGTCATTGGACACCACCACGCGGGGCGACGCCGCCAGGATCCTCTCCAGCTCCGGCAAAGCGAAGTCCCCCATGACCGGCAGCGCCTTCGCCTCCTCCGGGTAGTCGCAGGCGCTGGAACGCCCCACCAGCTGCTCCCCGCCGCCAAGATAGAAGGCGAGCTCCGTCAATGCCGGCGACAACGACACCACGCCGCCCGCAGACGCCGACGGCGCCTCCTCCCCCCGCAAGGAAACCAAGCACAGGAGAATCCACAATGCGAAGAGCCGACGGCATCCCTTCATGGCGGCTACTCCTCGCCTTCCTGCCATTGGGGATCGTAGCAGCGGTTGTCCTCGGAGAGGAATCCAGTGCGCTTGCCGTCGCCGGAGCCCTTGACGCTCCGAGGCGGCTGCAGCGCCTCCGCATGCTGGTCCACGAAGACGAAGGCGGCCTTTCCGTCATGGCGGAAATCGCTGGTGCCGTAGGCATTCAAGGAGCCATACCCCTTGGTTGCGCTGACCACCGGCGCCCGAAGGTAGCTGGTGACCTCGTACACGCCCGTGTAGGGATCCTTATAGCCGCCATCCCCCAGCAGAATCACCTGCGCGGGACGCAGCACCTCCACCGTCCGATGACCGCCCACACGCTTGGCGTTGTACACGTCCTCCCCCAGGCACTCGTTGTAGCCATAGCCCGCATACCGCGTGGTGTAGCTCTTCGTATACCCCGAGGCCTCCGGACACTGGTAGAGCTTCGAGGACTCGCCGTCCTCACCACCCGCACCCGCAGACAACCCCTTCGCCAAATACCCGGGCTTCGTCATCTGCCAAGACTCGTCATAACAGGCATCCCAGCCGCCATCGTACTTCACCACGGGACAAAAATAGTCGTCCGCATCCATGGCGTATAATAGATGATACAACCCCAGCTGCCGCACGTTGTTCACACAGGCAATGCACCGCGCACGCTCCCGCGCTTTCGACAACGCCGGCAACAGCATCGCCGCCAAGATCGCGATGATCGCGATGACGACCAGCAATTCGATCAACGTAAAGGGCACGACTCTGCGATGCCCCCGCAATTCCCCAGAAACACAATCCATCACAATCCTTCCTCCCTGCGTTGCGTGCACAGAAAAGCCCGCCCGCCAAAGACCACAAACGGCCCTCTCGCAGGCAGAGGTACACAAATCGGACGCCGCAAAATGACAGGCGCCCACCGGGATCCGACTATGACGGTTGCACGACAGCCACGGATTTTCACCGCGATTCACCGGCAATGGCCGCCTCCTCAACAAAAGGCGGACACGCGCATACTATAAAACACAAAAAGGGCGCCCCGGATACCTCCGGGACGCCCCATGAGTCAAGCGCTCAAGCGATTAAAGCTTAGAGGCCGCTGTCGTCCTGCTGGTTGCCATCGGGATGCATGGAGAGGATGCCGGTGTCGCCATCCTCATCGTTAGCCAGGTGGGTCAGGTTGTACTTGTTGGTGGTGCCAGCGTGGCCATCGGCGAAGACCAGGTTGCACATCTCGCTGTGACGGCAACGATACTCGATGGACTCCTCGTCAGTGCCAACAGTAGGCTCGGCACTATGACCGATATTCCAGTGATACGCCCAGCTACCGGCATTGCCGGCGAATCCGCAACGATCCAGATAGAGGATGAAGGTGCTGGGGGCCTTGGGCTGGACGACGCGAGTCCACTTGGCAGTGTAAGCACCGTGTTTAGCACCAGCGTCGTTGTTGTACATGTCGCCATTGTACTGATAGCCAGTCTTGGGACGGGTGGTCTTGGGAGTGGTTTTGTAGTAGTCTTCCCAGGCCTCATTGCCATTCAGGCTGGGGCACTGCCACAGCTTCCAGGAAGCCTCGGGCTTCGTGGAGAGCAACAGGGTACCGGACACGTTGGACTCCTTGTTCTGGATGATGTCGTTGCACATCGGGTTGAAGCAGTAGAAGTACGCGTTGTCGTCACCGTACATGGGACCCTCGCCCTTACCGTACTTGGCGGCGTGGAAGTAGTCGTCGTAGTCGTTGGCGTAGAGGATGGTACCCAGGCCCAGCTGCTTCAGGTTGTTGGTGCAGCTGATGGCACGGGCCTTCTCACGGGCCTTGGAGAGCGCGGGCAGCAACATGGCCGCCAGGATGGCGATGATGGCGATGACCACCAACAGCTCAATCAGAGTGAAAGATTTCTTCATCAGGAAACACTCCTTTGTTGAATTTTTTAAACGAATCTCGTCAATTTCAGTTTCTTGCTCAGTGGGGTCGCGACGCCCTCCCTTCCCAGAATGGCGGAGGAGCAGCTGCAGGGGGTGCGCCTGACGACATGCAAGACACTGCCGCCAGGCTCCGGATGCCTCAACTTAAAACCTGCATATCCATATTCTAAGCACATCTCCCATAAAAAACAAGACCACACAACAAAAAAAACACGATTTTCCCCAAAAAATCGGGATTTTCACCGCACCACACAACAAAAAAAACACGATTTTTCCCAAAAAATCGGGATTTTCACCGCAAATCAGGACAAAACACGCCCACGGCCACGCCCCTGCCACTGGCACCGTACCGCCGCCCCAGCGGCGGAAGAGCGCCTGCGGCACCCTATACCCCAGCCACTAGCCACTAGCTGCTAGCCACTATTTTCGGGGGGTCCGGGGGGCGCAAGCCCCTCCGTCCTTTGGAGATCTTCCTGCCACTCCCCAATTCTAGGGAACGCTCTACTTCCA
>CAVDSU010000036.1:0-16440 GCA_963611685.1 bacterium | reverse complement strand
AAGCCGGAGCCGAAGAAGGACGACTTCAAGGGTGGCAAGCCCATTGCGCCTCCCCGTGAGGAGGCCAAGCCTGACCGTCATGACCATGAGCCCCTGGGGCATGAGTTGTCGGCTCCTCCGAAGCCCACGAAGCTCCGGATTCCCAAGGCGCAGGGTTCGACGACTCCGGACGGCTGGTTTGACGACTGGAACGAGGCGCGTGCGGAGGCGCGTCGCACCGGTCGTTGCATGCTGGTGCTCTTCACGGGCTCCGACTGGTGCCACTGGTGCAAGGTCTTGAAGAAGAAGGTCCTGAACACCAAGGAATTCAAGCGTTTTGCGGAACAGAAGATGGTGCTCGTCTACATGGATGAGCCCTCCAAGAAGACCCTCCCCAAGCGGGTGCGCCAGACGCGCACCATGCTCAGGCAGATCCTCCAGCCCGGCGACGGCGTCCCCGCCATCGTCCTTCTTACTCCGGAGGGCAAGAAGATCGACACCATCCAGGGCTATGACGAGGACTTGGTGGATCATCTGAAGCAGGTGATTCGATAGCCTCACTGCCATGATGCGCCCCAGCGGAAAAATGCCCGGGGCGCATTATCTTTTGCGATTGCGTTGGCGGTGATTCCCAGGGAGTTGGGGCATTGCCAGGCGCCGGGGATGAGGGGACCCACCCGGCAATCCTTTCCTTGTTTGCTCCGCGCAAGGCGGAAGAATCCTTTTTTTCGGAACAATAGCCATATTGTATGGCAGGCTCCAGAGACATCAATTTCAAATTGGGTGAAGTCACGGACTGGCGGGACCTGGAGGTCTTGCGCCAGGGGGGCTCCCACAGCCTCATGGTGGCATACCTGAAGGATGTGGGAAATCACCCCCTGCTGTCGGCAGAGGAGGAGGCCCATTGGGCGCGACAGTATAGCTCCTCCCGGCAGGAGATCCGCGACCTGCTCCAACAGCATCCGCAGGTCATCATGGAACAGCTCCGCGTTCTGCGCGATGACCCAAAACGGAAGAATCTCACGACTCTTCTCTGCTTTACGCAGAATCCCGAGGGGACGGTAGACGAAGAGGAGGACCTGGGAGACGAGGAGTCCCTCCGCGCTCTCGACAACGAGACCCTCAATGCCATTCTCGACGATCCCAAACAGTCCGTCCTGGAGGGCTCCCGCGAAAAGTACGGCGAGGCGCTCCGTCGAACGGCGGAGATTATCGCGCCCTATTTGCGCGCAAAGGGGAAGATCCATTTCAAGATGCGCTTCTTGTCGGACTGCGTGCAGACTTTTGTGCGTGGCGAATGGGAGGAGCCCGGTCTTTCTGCGGAAGAGAAGCAAGCCGTCTGCAAGCAGATGTCTGAGGCCGCGCGCCGGGAGCAGGAGGCCATGAATGTCCTGGTGGAGGGAAATCTGCGCCTGGTCATCTCCGTGGCAAAACACTTCCCTAGCCGACTCCTCTCCTTCCCCGACATCATCCAGGAGGGAAATATCGGTCTCATGCGCGCCATCGAGACCTTCGACTGGGAACGCGGACACCGACTCTCGACTTTCGCTTGCTACCGCATCCGACACGCAATCTCCATGGCGCTCAACGCCAAGGGACGCTCAATCCGAATCCCCGTGAATATCCTCCGGCAACTGACGCTGATCCGTCAGGCCGAACAAGACTACATCCAGGAGACAGGCAAGGAACCCACCGACGAAAAGCTCGCGGAGCTCACCGGCCTCACGATTCCGCGTCTGCGCGCACTGCGCCGAATGGTCCAGCAGCCACTCTCCCTCCAGGCGATTTCCTCCGAAGACCGGGATTGGAATGAGCTGCTGCGCGCACCCACCGATCCCGGGGAAGAGCGCCGCGACCGGGAGGGGCTCCAGGAGGTCATGGCAGTCGCCCTGAAGGAGTTGCGTCCCAACGAACGCGATATCCTGGAGCGGCATTTCGGTCTCAATGGAAAACCCGTGCAGTCCTTGGATGGCATCGCAGCACACTATGGCCTTACCAGCGAGCGCATCCGGCAGATCGAGGCGGTCGCCCTCCAGCGGCTGCGAGTCGTCATCCGCAAGGCGGGGGAAGCACACTAGCTATTGCCAAAAGGGCCTTTCCTGTTCCCGCACGCCTCTAGAGGGGAGGCAAGAGGCGGGGAACCGCATACTGCCTAAAAATTCATGAGCACCATTATGGATCGACTGGATCCCAAGGAACTCTTCCGCTTCTTCTATCCCGAAGACACCCC
This sequence comes from bacterium, assembly GCA_963611685.1. Taxonomy (GTDB): domain Bacteria; phylum Verrucomicrobiota; class Lentisphaeria; order Oligosphaerales; family Oligosphaeraceae; genus UBA1724. The sequence goes on along the minus strand of CAVDSU010000036.1, from coordinate 14,231 downwards.
GCTGCGGCGACTCCTTCAACACCATAGCGAACAGGTGTGCCAGAAGTCCCTGGAACTGCTGGCGCACAGCGGACTCCCCCTGGATGCCTCCCTCGTGGAGGCAGGCGCACTCCTTCATGACATCGGGGTGGGACAGTGCCACGCGCCCTCGATCCTCTGCCAGGGAACCGAACACTATCTCCGACATGGTCTCCTGGGCGCACAGATGCTCCGGAAATATGGACGCGAGAATGGCTGCCTGACTCGCCTGGAGCCCCTGGCGCGAATCTGCGAACGACACACCGGCACCGGATTGGACCGCGAGGAGATCCTCCAGGAAAATCTCCCGCTCCCACCACGAGACTTCCTCCCCCGCACTCCCGAGGAAAAGCTGGTCTGCCTCGCCGATAAGTTCTTCTCGAAATCCGGAAATATGGAAGAGAAGTCCCTGGAACGCATCCTCCACGGCCTCGAAAAGTTCGGCCCCAAGACCCTGGGACGCTTCCACGAGATGTGCCGGCTGTTCCGGGTCAATTCCTGAAAAAAGGAGGAAGGAGGAAGGAGGAAGGAGGAAGGAGGAAGGAGGAAGGAGGAAGTTTGGCCAGGGTTTCGCAGGCGAAACCCCGCGCCGGAATTGTCCGGCGCGTGCGCCGAGCGTGCGCCCGAGTGCGCCCGCAAATGCAAAAGCCAAAATGGCACCGCGGCAAAAAACGGCAGAAGGGCGCCCGAGTGCGCCCGCAAATGCAAAAGCCAAAATGGCGCTGCCGGTGGTAGGGGTACGGGGGCGGCAGCCCCCGTCCTTTGGGTATTTCGCTAGGAAAGGGCGCTTTTAGGCTAGCACCGTCATGCGGAGTCGGCGGTGCCGGTACCGCCATCTCCAGATGGCGGAAGGGCGCCCGCGGCGCCTTAAAACTATTCACTAACCACTAATTACTAGGCACTTGCGGCGCATTTTCGCCGCATGGCGCCCGCGGCGCCTTAAAACTATTCACTAGCCACTAATTACTAGGCACTTGCGGCGCATTTTCGCCGCATGGCGCCCGCGGCGCCTTAAAACTATTCACTAGCCACTAATTACTAGGCACTTGCGGCGCATTTTCGCCGCATGGCGCCCGCGGCGCCTTGCAGGGTAGCCGCTAACCTACGAACTGCTAAAGCGGGGGTAAATGTGCCCCGCGCCCTGCCTTCTCCCCCTTATATTATCCCGTTTTCATTCGCCGTCTGCCTGAGCCGTCTGTCCTTCCTTTTCTATTTGGGGTTTTATCGTTTCATGAGCCGCACCTCCTCTGCCTCCCAGCGCATCGTCATTACTGGCGTGGGCCTGACTTCCCCCAACGCCAATTCTCTGCCGGAGTTCCGCGAGGCGCTATTGACGGGTCGTTCGGGGATTGGCATGGTGGACATGCGGTATTTTGGGAAGGCGCCGGCGGGGTTGTGCGACTTCGATGCGTTGAAGTATCAGAAGAAGCGTGACTTGCGTACGGGGACCCGTGCGGGCTCCATAGCGATCTACTGTGCGGGCGAGTGTCTGTCGGACGGCGGCCTGGATCTTTCTGGCGTGGACACCAGTCGGGTGGGCGTCTATCTGGGCATCACCGAGCACGGCAATGTGGAGACGGAGAACGAGATCTACGAGATCAGCCAGTACGGCTACGACACCGCCTACTGGAGCCACCACCACAATCCCCGCACCGTGGCGAATTCCCCCGCGGGCGCCGTGACTCTCCGCTTCGATATCCATGGTCCGCACTGCACCGTTGGCGCCGCTTGCGCAGCGGGAAACATGGGATTGGTCGCCGGAGCGCAGCAGCTCCTGCTGGACGAAGTGGACTACGCTCTGGCGGGCGGAGTCTCCGAGTCCCCCCGCACCTTCGGCATCTTCGCCGCCTTCCACAACCAGAATGCCCTGGCTAGCCACGAGGATCCCACCATGGCCTCCCGCCCCTTCGACCGGGACCGCAATGGCATCGTCATCTCCGAGGGCGGAGCGGTCTTCTTGCTGGAGCGCCTGGATCACGCGCTTGCGCGCGGCGCAAAGATCTACGGCGAGTTGCTGGGGTGGTGCTGCAACTCCGACGCCACCGACGCCGTGCTCCCCAATGCCGAGCGTCAGGCGGAGTGCATCCGCCATGCCTTGAAGAAGGCGGGGCTTTCTCCCCGGGACGTGAATATCGTGAATACCCACGCCACGGGCACCCCCGCCGGTGACGCCAAGGAGTGCGAGGCGCTCCGGAATGTCTTTGGCGACGACTGCCCCGAGACCTACTTCAATAACACCAAGAGCTTCATTGGACACTGCATGGGCGCGGCCGCCGCTCTGGAGCTGGCGGGAAACCTCCCCGCCTTCCAGGACCACGTGGTCCATCCCACCATCCATGTGGAGAACCTGGATCCCGCCTGCGCTCTCCCGAATCTGGTGCTCAATGAGCCGAAGACGGTGGAGAAGGTGGAGGTGATCCTCAACAACTCCTTCGGCATGATGGGCATTAACTGCGTCACCATCGTGGGGAAATACTCCCCGGAACAGTAGCTCCACGTCATTCCCCCTTCCCCCTTTCGTGGCCACGAGGCCATTTCTAAACCGCAAACACACACAAAAAGGAAACCCCTTCCCATGACCAGATCCGAAATCCACGACGCAATGCTGGAAATCCTCGACGAAATCAACCCCGATGTGGACTGGAAGTCCTATGGTCCCGAGGACTCCTTGCGGGGCACTCTGGAATCCATGGACTTCCTGGATGTGGTGATGGAGCTTCGCAAGCGCTACAAGGTGGTGGTCCCCGAGGCGGATTATGGCAAGCTCTCCACCCTGAAGGGCTGCGTGGACTACCTGGAGGCGCCCCTCGCCGACAAGTAGCGGGATTCCGTTTCGCGTTTTCTAGTACAGTTTAGAGGATATACGGAGAATTCAGTCATGGCAGAGTTGCAGAGTGTGAACTGCCCGCCGCCGCGGCACGTGAAGGTGTTGGGTGGCCAGGGATGGATTGGCCTGGTGGACCAGATGGGCACGGAGAGCAGCATCGTGAATGCGGCGCGTGTCTCCTTCGGCAAGATGCGCACGGAGATGGACGACCGGGACGTGAAGCTGCTGAAGTATCTCATTGCCAATCAGCACAATACCCCCCTGGAACACGTGGTCTTCACATTCCTGGTGCACTGCCCGCTCTTCGTGCGCTCTCAATGGCATCGCCACCGCACCTGGAGCTACAACGAGATCTCCCGCCGCTACACCGAGGTCGACCTGGAGTTCTATGTGCCCCCCGAAATCCACGCGCAGGCGGCCTCCGACCGCCAGGCCTCCGCGCCGGCTCCCGAGGACATGGATCAGCAGGCGCTGCGGGCGGCCATCGACAAGGCGAACCAGGATAGCCTCCGCGCCTACGAGGCGCTGCTGGCCGGCGGCGTCTGCCGCGAACAGGCACGCGGCGTCCTTACCCAGAATCTCATGACTACCTTCTGGGCCACCGTGGATCTCTCGAACCTCCTGCGCTTCGTGGATCTGCGCTCCAGCGCACACGCACAGTGGGAGATCCGCCAATACGCCGAGGCCATCAAGACCCTGCTGCGCCCCGAGCTGCCCAATGTGGCCGAGGTCATGGGCTGGAACAAGTAGACGCATTTTGTTTTGGGAAGAAGCCGCCGCTCTTTTGTGAGGGTGGGGGAGGGCGGCGGCTCCGAGGCCTTGGCCATGTATACCGTGATTCTCTGCCACGGGGACTTTCCCCGTCGGGCGCGTTCTCTGGAGGCACTCCGCCAGGCGGACCACCTCGTCTGCTGCGATGGCGCCATGGAGGAGCTGGAGGCATGGGGACTCCGGCGACCGGATGCCATTGTGGGGGATCTGGATAGCCTCCACCCCGCCCTGAAACGACGCTATTCCGAATTGCTCCACCCCGAGGCCGAGCAACTCACCAACGATCTCTCCAAGGCACTGCGCTTCTGCCAGAAGGCCTATCCCGGAGAACACCTTCTGATCCTGGGCGCCGGCGGCCGACGAGAAGACCACCTCCTGGGAAATCTCGCCATCCTGGCCGAACAGCCGGACGCCGAGCTCTGGACGGACTTCGGAAGATTCCTCCCCTGCCGCGGGGATTCCAGGATCGCCGCACAGCCGGGCGACCAGCTCTCGCTCTTCTCCTTGGATCCTGATGCACGGCTCTCGCTGGAGGGCGTACGATGGCCTTTGTCGGAGGCGACTCTCGCGCGGCTGTGGGAGGGCACCCTAAATGAGGTGACGGAGAGCCCCGTGCGTCTCCAGTGCCCTGAAAATGGCGGCACTCTGGTCTATCTTCCCTGGCGGAACCTCTCTCGGAAGGACTATTGTCTGCCGCCACAGTGGCTTCCCTGGAACCACGTCCACTTTTGCGGCATTGGCGGCGTGGGAGTCTCCGGTCTGGCGCACCTGCTGTTGGATGCGGGGGCTAGCGTCTCCGGCAGTGACGCCGTGGAATCCTCCTACACCGCCGCCTTGCGGGAGCGTGGGGCGCAGATCACCGTGGGGCGGGATGGCGTGGGGGATGCGTTGCCGCAGGAGACGGATCTTTTGGTCTACTCCGCCGCCATTCCCGAAGACCACCCCGAACGCCGCTGCGCGCGCTCGCGCGGCATCCCGCAATGCCGGCGCGGCGAGTTCCTGGCGCGGCTGGCGCCGCGTTTCCGCTACGTGATCGCGGTCGCCGGCTCCCATGGAAAGACCTCCACCTCCGCAATGATCGCACACGTGCTCCAGGAGGCCGGCATGAACCCCGGTTTCCTCATCGGCGGCACGCCCGTCGGCTGGGAGCGAAATGCCCGTTGGGGAAACGGAAACTACTTCGTCACCGAGGTAGACGAATCGGACCGTTCCCAGGAGATGATGCTCCCCCAGCAGACGATCGTCCTCAATGTGGATGGCGACCACAGCTGGTCCGTGGGCGGCGAGGCCGCCCTGGAGGCGTGTTTCCGGACGCTGGCGAGCCACTCCCACCGGACACTCTCTTGGAATACGCCGCGGCTGGCGGGGCTCTTTTCGGGACTGGAGGGCGTGCGGCTGCTCTCTCCCGATGAGCCCGAAAGCCACCCCCTGGAACTCCTGCAGCCGGGACGGCACAATCGGGAGAATGCCTGCCTGGTCCGCGAAGTCCTCCAGGCGCCGCCCTTTTCTCTCTCCGAGGGCGAGATTCGCGACGCCCTGGCGACCTTCCCCGGCGTGGAACGGCGACTGAGTCTCCTGGCGCAGAAGGACGACGCGCTCTTCCTCTACGAGGACTATGCACACCACCCCACGGAACTGGCAGCCTGCTTCCAGGCGTTGAAGGAGGCGCATCCCGAGTGCCGATTCCTGGCGGTCTTCCAGCCGCATCGCCCCGAACGCATCCTGAAATATGGCGACGCCTTCGCGGAGATCCTGGAGCGGGAGTGCGCCCGGACGGTGGTGTTGGCGCCCTTCATGGCCTGGGAGAAGAATGCTCCGGAGGCCTCTGCAGACAGGATTGTCCGGAAGATCCGGGAACTCCGGGGCGACGGCGGAGCGGTTGCGCCCTCCGCGGTTCTATACAGCGGCGCCCCGGCGGAGTTCCTCCCGGAACTCCAGAAGGAGTGGGAATGCCCCTCGGAAGGGCACGAGGTCATTGTGCTGATCGGCGCGGGCGATGTGGGGTTATTGGCAAAGAAGGCGAAGGCGCTCCTGAATTCATGAACAAGATCCGACTGATCCTTGGCGTGCTCCTCGTGCTCCTCATGGGTGGGGCGTACTTCGGGTGGCGGTGGCTTCACAGTGACGAACGGCAGGTGCGCAAGCAGATGTCGGGCATCTGCGAGGATGTCAGCAAGCGCCCCGGCGAGGGAAATGCCGCCGCGGCCCTGAAGCTCCTCTCGCTGGGAAACCGCCTGGCGCCCCACGTGGAGGTGGGCGTCCACGATGTCCCCATTCGGGGCGGATTCTCCGCCGACGAGCTCACCGCCCATGTCTCGCGGGCACGGTATTCCCTAGACGGCCTCTCCGTGGATCTGGTGGATCAGCTGGTGACGATCCGGGACAAGGAGGCGCTGGTGGATTGCGTGGTCCGTGCACGCGCAAACTCCTCGCAATATCAGTATCGGATGGACGAGGACTTCCATCTGCAGATCACCCTCCGAAAGGACGAAGACGGCAAATGGCGCTTCGTTTCGTTCCTGGAGGGATCCTTCCTGGAACGCTAGCCACGCCCCCCAAAAAACGGAAACGCCCGGCGCTCTCTGGAATGAGAGGACCGGGCGTTTTTTGCGGATATATATGGGGGATTTTTTGCTAGGAGAGGTATTTTCCCAGCGTCTGGAAGAGTGCCATGTAGACTCCGGTGCCCACGATGATGGAGACCAGGGAGTTCTTGAACTTCCAGTGGACCAGGATGGTGACCAGCGTGGCGGGCAGCGCCAGGAGGAGTCTCTGGAAGTGCGGCTCCTTGAAATCGCAGAGGCTCGCCAGCCCGTAGACCACCAGCATGGCGATGGCGGCGGCGGTGAGGACGCGTCCCAAGTAGAGCAGGAGGGGCGGGGTGCCCTTGGTGGTATCGCGGAAGACCAGGAAGGGGAATGCGCGCAGCAGGAAGATCACGGCGCACATGACCACGATCATGAGGAACTGGTGGAGGGTCATGCGGCATCACCTCCCTGCGCGGTCTTGTTGGCACGGGGGCGCTTGGACACCAGGATGGCGGTCATGAGCGTCATGGCGGCCAGGAGGGTCTTGTTGGCCAGGTGCGGGAAGAAGAGCATGGCGGGCAGCATCACTGCGATGGTGGACAGGGCGCCTATGGCGGCGGGGAAGAGATTCTGCTTCTCGCGACAGAGATCCACCAGGATCACCACGAAGAGCGCCACCATGGCGAAGTCGATGCCCTCGGTGGGAAAATGGAGGTGGCTTCCGATGACGGCGCCCAGGATGGTCCCGCACACCCAGGAGCTGTAGTCGAAGAGCGCCACCAGCGTGAAGAAATTCCGCCGCTCCTTCCCGGTCTTGGTGGAGGAGGCCATGATGGCGTAGGTTTCGTCGCTGAGATTCTGGATCAGGAAGAGTCGGAGATACCAGGGGTATTCCCGGAAGAGCTTCACGAAGGGCAGTCCGTAGACGCAATAGCGGATATTGATGAGCAATGCCAGGACCGCGGTATTGAAGAGGGTGTATTCCGCGGCATTCTTGAGCATCTCCACGGAGGCGAACTGCATGCTTCCGGAGAGCGCGCCCGCGCTGAAGCCCAGGCACCACCAGCCATTGGAGTTCGGGACGGACTTCACCAGCAGCACGCCGAAGGCGAAGCCCATGGTGAGGTATCCGAGGATGACGGGCGAGGCGGCCAGGAGGGCGTCCTTCAGGACTCCCCCTCTGCGGACCGCCGCGCCGGAGGGGGTTCTCTGTTCGGTTTCGGTGTCAGTCATTGCCGAGGATTTCCTTGATTTTCTTGGCGAGGTCGGAGATATGGTAGGGCTTTCGGAGGAATCCGGCGGCGCCGGCGTCCATGACGTCCTGGATCTCCTCCTGGGAGACGTATCCGCTGGTGGCCAGGACCTTCACGTCGGCATCCAGCTCCTTGAGCAGGAAGAAGGTCTCTCTTCCGCCCATGTTGGGCATCAGCATGTCCAGCATCACCAGGTCCACGACGCCCGGATTGCTGCGGTAGATCTCCACGGCCTCCGCACCGTCGCCAGCCAGAAGGACCTGGTAGCCCAGATCCTGCAGCATGTCGCTGAGCACATCCCAGATCATGTCCTCGTCGTCCACCAGGAGGATGGTCTTGGGGGGACGGTCGTCTTTCCAGCGATAGGGGGAGGGCGTGGGATGCGCCACCATCTCCTCGGGGAGGCGCGGGAAGATGAGGACGGCGTTGCGTTTTGGAAGAGTGGAGTCGTAGAAGAGCCCCGCGCCGTTATGGGTGGCGGTGCCGCACCATTGGAGGACATCGATGGGGGAGGGTGCGTCCTTTTTGTCCAGGATGGGGGAGAAGGGCTTGAGTCCCTTGATGTCCCGGAGGGGCTCCGCGCCTTGTGGGCGGAGGAGGAGCATGGAGTATTCGCCCTGGTCCTTTAGGGGCAGGAAGGACGCCTCCTGGCGGGTGAAGCTGCGGTTTTCCAGAGAGAGCTCCCAGGCCTCGGGGGCGCCTTCGTCACCGGGGAGCCGGAGGTCTTCCATGAGATGGAGGAGGAGATCCTGGAGCTCGAAGGGCTCCGCGTTGATGAATGCGGTGGGCTCCAGGCTCCGCTTGACGGCGGGGGAATCGGGGTGGCGCTTCTGGTAGAGATCGGCCACCGCGGCGGCCACGCGCGGGAGATTCAGCCGCTCGCCTTCGGTGGTGGGGAGTTCCTGCCGGATGCGTGCCGTGAGAGTCTGGATGGTGGAGAGCTCCTTCTGCGCCAGCTCCAGGTAGGAGGTGTTTCCGCCTCGGGCATCCAGCTCGTCCAAGATGAGCTCATGGTAGCTGTTGGCCTTCTGCAAGGCGGCGGAACACTGCTGGCAGAGACCCAGCAGGAGGGCGCGCAGGGCGTTCCCTTCCGTGGAGTTCTCCTGGAGCGCCGCGAGCTGCAGCGCCTTCTTCAGGGTATCCAGGGATTGTTCGTCGTGGGTGGCGGGGGTTTCTTCTTCCATGGGACGCTCTCCTTTGGGTGGGCTCTGGGGAACAGGAAGGCGGAAGGGCTACTTTGCGTTTTTGGCGAAGGGGATGATTCCCAGATCCTGCGGAAGCCGGGCATTGACGGGCATGTCCAGGGAGTCCCGGCGTCCCAGGCGCAGGCAGTGGTATCCCACGCCGCCGATCATGGCGGCGTTGTCGGTGCAGTATTTCGGGGGTGCCAGGAGGACAGTCAGGCGCCGTTTGTCGGCCTCCTCCTGGATTCGGCGGCGAAGGTAGCTGTTGCAGGCCACGCCGCCGCAGAGGCAGAGGACTCCGGCATGGAAGTCGCGTGCGGCCAGGAATGCCTTGTGGACCATGACCTCCATGACGGCGGCCTGGTAGGAGGCCACCAGGTCTCGCAGCTGCTGGTCGGAGGGCTGGTGGTCCCGCACCTTGTAGAGCAGCGCGGTCTTGACGCCGGAGAAGCTGAAGTCGTAGCGATGTTCTGGGGGGACGGGCTTTCCGGCTGCGCCAATGAGCCCCATGGGGAAGGCGTGGCTGGCGGGATCGCCCTCCTTGGCAAGGCGGTCAATGACGGGGCCGCCGGGATAGCCCAAGCCGAGGATCTTCGCTGCCTTGTCCAACGCCTCGCCGGCGGCGTCATCCAGGGTGCTGCCCAGGATGCGCGCCTTGCCGTCTGCCTCCACGAGGACGATGGCGGTGTGTCCGCCGGAGACCACCAGTCCCAAAATGGGGTAGAGCTTGTCGTCCTGGAGCAGTTCGGAGCGTTCCAGGAAGGCGCCATAGAGGTGTCCCAGGAAGTGGTTCACGCCCACGATGGGGAGGCCGGTGGCGGCGGCCAGGCCCTTCGCGTAGGCATTGCCGACCAGCAGTGCGGGGATGAGCCCCGGGTGGCTGGTGATGGCGATGCCATCCAGCTTGTCCAGCGGGGTGTCGGCCTCGCGGAGGGCGGCGGCGACCACGGGGGAGACATTCTTGAGGTGCTCGCGGGCGGCCAATTCGGGGATGACGCCACCGTAGGCGGTATGGAGCTTGATTTGGCTGCTGATGACGCTGGAGAGGACGGTCTGGCCGTCTTCCACCACGGCGGCGGCGGTTTCGTCGCAGCTGCTTTCGATGCCGAGGATTTTCATGGGGGTATGCGCGGCGTGTTGGGAGGCCGCTAGAGGATTCGTCGGATGGCCTGGAAGTCGTCCAGGGTATGGAAGAGGACGGTTTCCAGGCAGGTGATCTGGAAGGTGGGGCAGGCGAGGCGGAGCATCTCCTGGAGGTCCCGGGCGCTCTGGAGATAGCTGACTTTGGTCTCGCCCTTGTCTTGGAAGACAATGCGGTAGGCGTTTTCCGTGGCGGGGTCTAAGGGCGGGACCACCAGGGCACAATCCGCCCCTTCCCCAGAAGAAGGACTCTCCGGGGGGCGCGGGGGCTTCTTCGAGCCATTGGCGACAACGGCGACTCCCGGGAAGCGCGTGGGCTTCCCCTTGCGGGAGGCGGAGGGCAGAGTCACCGGCGGCGCGGGAAAGGGGAAGTCATGACCGCCAAGAATCTGGCGGATCTTGTCTTCACATTCCCGGACCCGGAGAAACTCCGCATCTCGAACGGCCAATAGGTCGAGGATTCGGATTTCCTGGTCAATCCCCATGACGGGCAGGACGGACAACGCAAATAAGCGACGAAGGGAAGGGTACCCCCTTCTCGGTGGCTAGTTGCCGGATTTGCCGCTGTTGTTGGGGGCGCTGCCCTTCTTGGGAGCGGGAGCGGGAGCGGCGTGGTCAGCCGCGGGAGCGGGCGCGGTCTCCGCCGCGGGCGCAGCCGCGGGCGCCGCGGGCGCCGCAACGGGTGCGGCGAAGGGCGCCACTGCCACGGTGGGAGCGGGGAAGACGAAGAGTCCGGGCTCGCCCATGACGTCGTCGACCTGTTTTTCCAGGGCGGCGATGCGCTCGTATGCGGCGGCGCGCTCGGCCAGCAGGGCATCGATCTTCTGGCGTGCCTCGAGGGCGGCCTGGATGGTGGCGGCGTCAGCCCGGGTGATGATCTCCACGAGGGAGAGGGGAGGAAGGGGCTTCGCGGCGGGTTTCTTGACGGTAGTAGACATGTTTTTCTCCGGGAGGAAAAAGTATGTTTGGGATGACAAAAAAGGAAAGGGGATTCGGCGCTGGCGAAAAGCCGTTGCGCGTCAAGGTGTTATGCGGTTTCCTGAACGTGCGGCGCAGCCAGCTTTTGGACGGCGGGGAGGGGGCATTGGAGGAGCCGCTCCCGCGCCTGGGAAGAGAGCCTCCGGCAGTCAATGCCGCGATACGCCAAGTGGCACAGGAGGATCTGGTCGCCACGGAGCACGAGCTCTTCCAGGACGGCGTCCTGGCGGCACTGGGGATTGGCGAGCATCCGCTTGCGCAGGGCGTTGCCGCCCTCGTGCGCCAGGCGGATCCGGGTCAGAAGGAGCCCCGGCGCCGGATTCAACGCCAGCGATTGCCGGAGGGTCTCGGGGTTCTCGTCGTTGGCGGAGGCGTCCAGGAGCGCCAGCGCCACGTCGTCGCAGAGGGAGGGATGGGCAGAGAGCGCCAGGCGCACCTGGGGATCCTTGGACTGCTTTTCCAGCAGCGCACGCTGGAGGCCCTCGGAGAGCTCGGTGCGCCGCAAAAGCGCCAGTGCGGTCTCGCGGTCACCGCGTCGCGCGAAGTCCTCCAGGGACTCCTGGGGGAGCTGCTGGTGTTCCAGAAGCGAGAGCAGCACGGTGGGGTGCGGGCTTTGGGCGAGGATGGTCACCATGGCGGGAGGGAGGTCCTTCCGGCGGGAGAGCGCCAGCTGCGCCAGCTCCTCGCTCTCCTTTGCCCAGATCTCCATGGCGGGCACGGAGAGCTTCGGCACCAGCAACGCCGAGAGATGGACCGCGGTGTCGATGTCGTCCGCCAAGCCCACCTGGAACTCCTCTACCAGCCGGCGATTCTCCAGAAGCGCCGCACGCACGAAGGGCACGGGATCCTGGGAGAGCTTCAGCTGCACCGGCGAGGGAATGACCGGATTGCGCGCCAGCGCCGCACGCACATCCACCTCGGGATCCTGCGCAAGCTGCTGCGCCTGCGGCTGGGTGAGCTTCCGGCTTGCCGCTGCCGCCAAACGCGCCGCCTTGGAGGGCGCGCTCACCAGTCGATGCAGGAAGTTCGCGTTCAACGACAGCGCCGAAAGCACCGCCGAGTCCTCGGAGTCCAGAAGCTGCTCCAGAATCCGGCTGGGAGTATTCGGCATGGACGCCAAAAACAGCGGTACCCCCGGTTCCGAAAGGTCCTTCCCCAACTCCCGGAGAAGCCCCATCTCCAGGGTCGCGTTCTTCTGGTAAAAACGGATCGCCGCTTCCAGATTCCCGCGTATGCGCTGTAGCAAGTCCTCTTTCGTCAATGCCTCGTCTCCTTCATAGAAAGTGCGTCAAGGGGGATACTATAAGCCACCCTCAGGGGTTCACACGCACACGCACGCGTACGCATATACGCATGCGCGGCTAGGAAAGACGGGGTTTCCCCATGCCCGCAGCGGGGAGGATATCAGTTCCGCAGACGGGGGAATTGGGACGGGGTCTATTGTGCGCCGGCGCCCATGAGGGCCTGGATGGCCTTCTGCGCGGCGTAGATTGCCACGGGGAGGAAGGGCGCCAGGACGAAGTTCCCGATGCGCAGCTTCGTGATGTCCAATAGGTTGAGGCCGATTCCGGCAATCAGGAGGGAGCCGATTTCGGACATCTGGCTCAGGACGGCGTCGTTGACAAAGCCGGCGATGCCGTGTGCCATGAGGGTGATGGCGCCCTCGTAGAGGAAGACGGAGACCGACGCCAGGGCGCATCCCACGCCTTTTGTCGTGGCGAAGAGGAAGATGATGAGGGTGTCGATGAATGCCTTCGCCTGGTAGATCTGGTAGGTGCCCTGGGTGCCGCTCTCAATGCCGCCTACAATGGACATGGCGCCCACGCAGATGAGGATGGAGCTGGAGACGAAGCCCTCCGTCAAGTGCTCGTCGGGGAAGGGAAGGAGCCTTTGCAGCGGACCGCCCAGCTGGTTGAGGCGACCCTCAATGTCCAGCCACTCGCCAATCAATACGCCAAAGGCAATGGAGAAGACCAGGACCGTGACGTTGGTCTTCGCGGAAAAGCCCGTTACGCCCACATACACCACGCAGAGCCCCAGCGCATGCAACAGCGGCACTTTCAAGCGCTCCGGAATCCCTCGCTTGATCCAAGAGCCCAAGAGCCCAGCAAAAAAGACGCCTAGGGCATTGAGGATGACACCGGTGAAAACCATGGAAGAAATGAGAAATGAGGAATGGGGAATGAGGAGTTTTTGTCACTCTGCAGGGGGCCTTGTCGCCGCGTTCCGCGCCGACAAACCGCCGGCTGCGCCGAATTAACCTCCTCCTAGGCGGAGTGGCGGTTCCCGAATTTTCGCAGGAGGAGCAGTGCCGCGATGAGGAGTGCCGCGTAGGCGATTCCGGCGGCCATTCCGATGCGCAGGTCGTTTCCGCAGGAAGCGGCGAGGCATCCGACGATGGCGGGCCCGGAGGTAGAGCCCACATCGCCGCCGAGGGCGCAGAGTCCGAAGAGCGGCGTCCCGCCTTTGGGGATGGTCTTGGCGGCCAGGGAGAGTGTGGCGGGCCAGAGGATGGCGACGGCCAGTCCGGAGACGGCGACTCCCAAGAGTGCCAGTGCGGGGTGTGGCGCCAGGAGGATGAGGAGGAATCCCGCCAGCGCCAGGAACCCGCTGCCGAGCATCGTCTTCCAGAGTCGTTCCCGTTCGGGGGCGAAGTGCGCCAGGAGGAGTCGTCCCAGGAGCATGAGGGCGGCGAAGGCGCAGGGTCCCGACAGGTCTCCCAGGGTCTTGGTGACCTTCAGGGAAGCCTCGGCCAGGGCGCTGCTCCACTGGGAGAGCGCCAGCTCGATGGCGCCGGAGGTGGCCATGAGCACCATGATGACCCAGAAGACGGGGAGCTTTGCCAGCGCCCCAATGGAGAGACCCTGCTCGTTCTCTTTCTCCAGCAGGCGGGGAATGGGCACCACGCCGAAGCGCCAGGCGTTATAGAGGGGCGCCACTGCCCAGGCGAGGGTCAGAATCCGCCAGTGCTGGAGCCCAGCGGTGGTGAAGAAGAGCGTGGACAGCACGATGACGCCGATGGAGCCCAGGCTGTACATGCTGTGCAACAGCGCCATGCTCTTGACCTTGTTCTTGGTGGGACAGGCCTCCACGGTCGGACTGGTGAGCACCTCCGTGAGTCCACTGCCAAAGCTGAAGAGCAGGGTCGCTAGGCAGAGTCCCAGGAAGGGCGGCAGAATGCTGGGAAACAGCGCGGTGGCGATGAGACCCACGCCCTCCAGGGTCTGGGAGGCCACCAGGCACCGCCGAATGCCTACCCTGTCCGCATGGCGGGTCGCCGTGAAATCGGCGACCATCTGCGTGGAGAAGTTCAGCGCCACCAGGAAGCTCAATTGCCGCAGGCTCAATCCCATCTCCGCCTGGAAGCGCAAGAAGAGCAAAGGATGATACACCACTGCCAGGGGCTGCAGAATGCTGGACAGCCAGCAGGTGTGGAGGGTCGCCTGGTAGTTGTTGCGGAGAGACATCTCTACATTCTGAAAAAGGAGGAAGGAGGAAGGAGGAAGGAGGAAGTTAGGCCAGGGTTCCCTTG
>CAVDSU010000035.1:0-16511 GCA_963611685.1 bacterium | reverse complement strand
GCGCACTTTGGCGCCGCGTGGCGCACGCGCCGGTAGATTCCGGCGCGGGGTTTCGGCTCGCCGAAACCCTGGCCTAACTTCCTCCTTCCTCCTTCCTCCCTCCTCCTTTTTTTATACTCGCGTATGAATTCCTTTCTCGCACTATCCGACGGCACCATCTTTCCGGGTGTCTCCTGCGGCGCTCCGGTGGACCTACCGGGCGAAGCCGTCTTCAACACGGGCATGACCGGATACCAGGAGATCCTCTCCGATCCCTCCTATTTTGGGCAAATCGTGGCATTGTCCACGGCGGAAGTAGGCAACTACGGCTGCAACGAGGAGGACATGGAGTCCCGGGACCTCTTTTTAAGCGGCCTGATTGTGCAGAACATGAATCCGCCCTCCTCCTGGCGGAGCCAGGAGAGCCTCTCCGATTGCCTGAAGCGCCACGGCAAGCCGGCGCTCTCCGGCGTGGACACCCGCCGGCTGGTGCTGCATCTGCGGGACCACGGCACCCAGAAGGCCTGGCTGCATGCCGACGGCACCGAGATGTCTGTGGAGGAGGCGGTCGCGAAGGCGAAGGCGTGGCATGGATTGGACGGCATTGACTGCGCCACGAAGGTGGCCGCCCAGGCGCCCTACGACTGGAACCAGGAGGGCGACAAGACGGTGGTGGTCATTGACTGCGGCGTAAAATGGAATATCCTTCGCTGCCTGGCAAAGCAGGGCTTCCGAGTACGGGTGCTCCCCGCGGGCTGCCGTGCCGACGACGTCCTGGCGCTCTCTCCCGACGGCGTGCTGCTCTCCAACGGCCCCGGCGATCCCGACGGCGTCCAGGGCGTCATCCCCTGCGTGAAACAGCTCTTGGGGCGAATCCCCATCATGGGCATCTGCCTGGGACACCAGATCCTGGGACTCGCCTGCGGCGGACGCACCGGACGACTCCCCTTCGGACACCACGGCTGCAACCACCCCGTCCAGGAGGTCGCCACCGGACAGGTGGCAATCACCTCCCAGAACCACAATTTCGCCCTGCTCCCCGATGCCCTCCCCGATTGCTTGGAGGTCACCCACTGGAATCTGAACGACCACACCATCGAGGGCGTCCGGCACAAGACCCTCCCCGCATTCTCCGTTCAGTATCACCCCGAGGCAGCCCCCGGTCCCTGGGATGCGGAATCCCTCTTCCAACAATTCCGCCAGAGCATGGAGAAGTAGCTCGCTAACTCGCGTCGCGCAAGGAGGATAGATTGTTATGACGAAATTCATTTTCGTGACGGGCGGGGTGGTCTCCGGGCTTGGCAAGGGCATCACTGCCGCCAGCCTGGCATACCTTCTCAAGTGCCACGGATACCACGTGGCCATGCAGAAGTTCGATCCCTATCTCAATGTGGATCCCGGCACCATGTCGCCCTACCAGCACGGCGAGGTCTACGTCACCGACGACGGCACCGAGGCCGATCTGGACCTGGGACACTACGAGCGCTTCGCCGGCGTGGTCTGCGACCGACACAGCAACTACACCAGCGGAAAGATCTACAGCCGCGTGATCGCCCGCGAGCGGGAGGGAAAATACCTGGGCGCCACCGTCCAGATGATCCCCCATATCACCAACGAAATCAAGGACGCCATCCGCTCCGCCGCCAAGCCCGGCGTCGACATCGTGCTCACCGAAATCGGCGGCACCGCCGGCGACATCGAGTCGCTGCCCTTCCTGGAGGCCGTCCGGCAATTCCAGAATGAGTCCGGACGAGAGAACGCCATCGTCATCCACCTGACACTGGTGCCCTTCATCCACGCCGCCGGCGAGCTCAAGACCAAGCCCAGCCAGCAGTCCGTCAGCATCCTCCACAACATCGGACTCTTCCCCGACGTGCTGGTCTGCCGCACCGAGGTCGCCATGGCCGAGGAACACCGCAAGAAGATCGCCCTCTTCTGCAATGTCCCGCAGGACTACGTCATCGAGGAGAAGGACGTGGCGCATTCCATCTACGAGGTCCCCCAGGAATTGGCCGACCGTCAGCTGGACGAGAAGGTCCTTCGGCTCCTCCAGCTGCCCGTAACGGAAAAGAAGATGGACGACTGGAATGGCCTGCTGGACCGCGTCCTGCATCCCGAGAGCTCCTGCCGCATCGCCCTGGTCGGCAAATACGCCGGCCTCAAGGACGCCTACAAGAGCATCTTCGAGTCCCTCTCCCACTCCGGAATCGCCCTGAAGTCGAAGGTGGACTGCGAGATGATCGAGTCCGAGGAGCTGGAGGCGCATCCGGAGCTCCTGGATGACTACGACGGCATCATCGTCCCCGGCGGCTTTGGCGCCCGTGGCGTGGAAGGAAAGATCGCCGCCTTGGCGCACGCCCGAAAAAATGGCCTCCCCTGCCTGGGCATCTGCCTGGGAATGCAGTGCATGGTCATTGAATACGCGCGGAATGCGGCGGGGATGCCCGGCGCAAACTCCACGGAATTCGATGCCGATACCCGCTTCCCGGTCATCGACCTCATGGAGAGCCAGAAGGGCATCCGCCAAAAAGGCGGCACCATGCGGCTGGGCGCCTACCCCTGCCATCTGGCGGAGGGCACCCACGCCGCCGCGCTCTATGGCCAAAGCGACATCCGCGAACGGCATCGACACCGCTACGAATTCAACAACCGCTTCCGCGATACCCTCGCCGCCGCCGGACTCACGCTCTCCGGCGCCAGCCCCGATGGCTCCCTGGTGGAAATGGTGGAGCTAAAGGACCACCCCTTCTACGTGGGATGCCAATTCCATCCGGAATTCCGCTCCCGGCCCTTCGCCGCACACCCCCTCTTCACCGGACTCGTCCACGCCGCACTCCAGCACAAGGAGGAAAAACAGAATGCCTAAGCGCACAGATATCCATAAAATCATGCTCCTGGGCGCAGGCCCCGTGGTCATCGGACAGGGCTGCGAATTCGACTACTCCGGCGTGCAGGCCTGCAAGGTCCTGAAGCAGGAGGGCTACGAGCTGGTGCTGCTCAACAGCAACCCGGCCACCGTCATGACGGACCCGGAGTTCGCCGACCGCACCTACCTGGAACCCCTCACCCCCGAATACCTCAAGGAGATCATCCGACGGGAACGCCCCGACGCCCTCCTGCCCACCCTGGGCGGACAGACCGCGCTGAATCTGGCCATGGAGGCCTGGCGCAGCGGCGTGCTCCAACACTACCACGTGGAGCTCATCGGCGCCGATGCCGACGCCATCACCCGCGCCGAAGACCGGAACGCCTTCAAGGCCGCCATGGAACAAATCGGCATCCGCAGCGCGAACTCCAGCTCCGCCCATAGCCTGGAGGAGGCGAATCTCATCGCCAAGATGATCGGAAAGTGGCCACTGGTCATCCGCCCCGGATTCACGCTGGGCGGCACCGGCGGCGGCATCGCACACGATCCCGAGGAATTCAAGACCATCGTGGACCGCGGACTGGACGCCAGCCTGAACCACGAGGTGCTCATCGAGGAGTCCCTGCTGGGCTGGAAGGAATACGAGATGGAGGTCATGTGCGACAAGAAGGGGACCTCCGTCATCGTCTGCTCCATCGAGAACCTGGATCCCATGGGCGTCCATACCGGCGACTCCATCACCGTGGCGCCCGCCATGACCCTCACCGACCGGGAATACCAGGCCATGCGCGACGATTCCCTGAGGGTCCTCAAGGCGATCGGCATCCAGACCGGCGGCTCCAATGTCCAGTGGGCCGTGAATCCCGCCACCGGCGAACGGCTCATCATCGAGATGAATCCCCGCGTCTCCCGCTCCTCCGCACTGGCCTCCAAGGCCACCGGATTCCCCATCGCGAAAATCGCCGCGCTGCTGGCAGTGGGATACACGCTGGATGAGCTGCGAAACGACATCACCCAGAATACGCCCGCGTGCTTCGAGCCCGCACTGGACTACGTGGTGGTCAAGGCGCCCCGCTTCACCTTCGAAAAGTTCCCCGCCGCAAACTCCACGCTGGGCACCCAGATGAAGGCGGTGGGCGAATCCATGGCCATCGGACGCAATTTCAGCCAGGCATTCCAGAAGGCGCTTCGCTCCCTGGAGACCGGCCACTGGGGCTTCGGACTGGAGCCCAAGGCGAAGCCCTTCCTGGAGATGTCCGACGACTTCCTGGCCTCCGAGCTGTCGCGCCCCAATGCCGACCGGATGTATATGCTCTACGCCGCCCTGAAGCGCGGCTGGACCGTGGAGCGCATCCACGAGCTCACCGCCATCGACCGCTTCTATCTGCGAAAGATGGCGGAGCTGGTCGAATTCGAAGCGACCCTCACGGACACCCCGGAGTGCCTCCGGAAGGCGAAGGAGCTGGGATACTCCGACCGCCAGCTGGCATTCGCCCTGGGCACCACCGAGACGGAATTCCGGAAGCGCCGAAAGGCCCTGGGAATCCTCCCCACCTACGGCACCGTGGATACCTGCGCCGGAGAATTCAAGGCCTCCACGCCATACTACTACTCCACCTACACCGAGGCCGACGAGCCCGTGCGCCCCACCACCGCAAAGGGAAAGATCATGATCCTGGGCGGCGGCCCCAACCGCATCGGACAGGGCATCGAATTCGACTGCTGCTGCGTCCACGCGGTCTTCGCCCTGCGCTCCGCCGGATACGAGACCATCATGGTCAACTCCAATCCCGAGACGGTCTCCACCGACTACGATACCGCAAACCGACTCTACTTCGAGCCCCTCACCTTCGAGGACGTCCTCAATGTCTACGAACGCGAGCAGTGCGACGGCGTCATCGTCCAGCTGGGCGGACAGACCCCGCTGAATCTGGCCACCGCCCTCAAGGAGGCCGGCGTCAAAATCCTGGGGACGCCCCCCGAAGACATCGACGCCGCCGACGACCGCGGAATCTTCAAGACCATCGTCGCGCAAACCGGCGTCCGGCAGCCCCCCAGCGGAATGGCGAAGGACGCCGACCAGGCCTGCGAAATCGCCAAGCAGATCGGATACCCCGTGCTGGTCCGGCCCTCCTTCGTGCTGGGCGGACGCGCCATGGCGATCGTCTCCCAGGAGTCCGAGCTGCGCACCTACATGAAGGAGGCCGTGGTGGTCTCCGAGGGACACCCCATCCTGGTGGACAAATTCCTGGATGACGCCCAGGAGCTGGATGTGGATTGCCTCTCCGACGGCAAGACCACCGTGGTGGGCGCCATCATGGAACACGTGGAACAGGCCGGCATCCACTCCGGCGACTCCGCTTGCTCCATCCCGCCCCGCGATCTCCCCCAGGCCGTCCTGGAGGAGATCCGCAGCGAGGCGCGCAAGATGGCGAAGGCGCTGCATGTGGTGGGACTGATGAACATCCAGTTCGCCGTCCAAAAGGAACAGGTCTACATCATCGAGGTCAATCCCCGCGCCTCCCGGACCGTCCCCTTCGCCTCCAAGGCCACCGGAATCCCCCTGGCAAAATACGCCGCGCGTTGCATGGCGGGCGAATCCCTGGAGGCACTGGGGTTCACGAAAGAGCCGAAGATCCCCTACACCGCCTTCAAGGAGGCCGTCTTCCCCTTCTCGAAATTCCCCGGAGTGGACGTGACGCTCTCCCCCGAAATGAAGTCCACCGGCGAGGTCATGGGCATCGATCTCTCTCCCGCCACCGCATACCTGAAGTCCCAGGAGGCCGCCGGAAACCGCATCCCGCAGGAGGGCGGAGTCTTCCTCTCCATCCGCGACGCCGACAAGGCCGCCGCACTCCCCTGGCTCCAAATCCTGGCAAAACACGACTTCCAATTCTACGCCACCGCAGGCACCGGAACCCTCCTCTACGAAAAGGGAATCCCCTGCCAGGCAGTCTTCCGACTCTCCCAGGGAAGGCCAAATCTCAAGGACCTCATCCTCGAACAGAAAATCCGCTGGATCGTCAATATCCCCGACCATAACGACGACGGCGCTAAAATGCGCTCCTACGCCATTCAGTTCGGACTGCCCATCACTACCACCACCGCCGCACTCCAAATGGCCGCCGAGGGCGTCCAGGCCGCCGCAGTCGACAAGGGCCGCGTCGATGTCTGCTCCCTCCAGGAATACCACAAGAAGATCTAGCCGCAGGCAGATCGTCTTGTAGAAAAAGGAGGAAGGAGGAAATGTGGCCACTTTGCAGTGGGCGTGCGCCGAGCGCGCCCGAATTGGCACGCGGTACCGCAGGTACCGCCGGCAGGCGGAAGAACCGCGCAGCGATCTTGCCACTAGCCACCGTTTTGCCGCGGCAAAACGCCATGGCGTAGCTGAACCAGCGAATGCTGGTGAAACGAAGCCGGGGAATGGCGAATTACGAAACTCAGGGGGTACGGGGGGCGGCAGTCCCTCCGTCCTTTGATTAGCTTTCACCACAGCCGAAACCCCGCTACGGAATTTTCCAACACGTGCATTGCCCCGCCCGGATGGGCGCAATACCTGCAGAACTTCTAGCTACAAGCTCCATGTCTACGGTATCCCTCATCGCAGTAAATGGCTACGACGATTTCGATGTCGTGATAGACGCCTTGCGCCGTGCCCTGGTACCCTTTGGGGGAATGGGCAGCATTGTGAAGGCGGGGGACCGTGTCCTGCTGAAGGCAAATCTGCTGGCGCCGTCTCGTCCGGAAGAGGCGGTTACCACCCATCCCGCAATTCTTCGCGCGGTCATTCGCCTGGTGAAGGAATGCGGTGCGAGTCGAATTCTGGTGGGGGATGGTCCCGGCGTGGGCGACACCGCGGAGAATATGCGGATTTGCGGGTTGCAGAGAGTCTGTGACGAAGAGGGCGCGGAGACCGCGGTCTTCCGCGAGACCGCCGTCTACGAGAATCCCGAGAATGCCATCGGGAAATTCCTGGAATTGACGGCGCATCTAAAGGAAGCGGATGTGGTGATCACCCTCCCCAAGCTGAAGACGCATGTGCAGTTTGGCTACACGGGGGCATTGAAGAATCAATACGGCCTCATCCCCGGCAGCAAGAAGGGCGAGTACCACTTCCGACTGCAAAATCGGGATCGTCTAGCGGATCTGATGGTGGACATCAACCGTACGGCGAAAGTCCGTCTTGCGGTGTTGGATGCCATTGTGGGCATGGAGGGCCCCGGCCCCCACGGTGGCTCTCCTCGAAAGATCGGCGCCCTCGTGGTAGGAACGGATCTCTGCGCCGTGGATGTCGTAGGATGCTCCCTTATCGGAATCCCCCCACAGGAATACCCGCTCCTCCAGGCAGCAAAACGCGCGGGCTTCGGCGCGACCACGTTGCAAGAAGTGGAAATCCAGGGTGATGATCTGGAATCCCTGAAAGTCCCTGACTTCAAGCTCGTAAAAGCCCCCATCAATATCCTGAAGATCCTCCCGCTTCCCCAATGGATGCTCCGATGGATCCGAAACCAGGTGGCCCCCACGCCATATATTCAAAAAGACAAGTGCATCAAGTGCTTAAAGTGCCATAACGGCTGCCCCGTGAAGCCCGCCGCCATCGATCCCCGACAATATGAAAAGACGGGCGGCGTCCGACGCGATGACTGCATCCGATGCTATTGCTGCCACGAATTCTGCCCCGTGGACGCCATCCAGCTGCGAAAGCCCTGGGCCGAAAGAGTCTTCCATCTCTCCGCCCTCGGACAATTCGGCTCCCGCGCCCTCGGACACATCGTGGCCCTCTTCCAAAGGCAGAAATGATTCTGCTGCCCCTAGGCGCCAAATCGCCCCGCACATTATAGGGCGGAAGAGCCGCGCAGCGACCTTGCAACTAGCCACCGTTTTGCCGCGGCAAAACGCCCCGGCGTAGCTGAACCAGCGAATGCTGGTGAAACGAAGCCGGGTAATGGCGAATTCCTGATTTGGCGGGGGTACGGGGGCGGCAGTCCCCGTCCTTTGGGTATCCTGCTGGGGAAAGAGCGCTTTTCAGCTAGGCACATTCTCGAAGGCCGTACATCCGTACCGCCCCATAGGGCGGAAGAGCCGCGCAGCGACCTTGCAACTAGCCACTAATCACTAGCCACTAAGTACTTACGGCGCATTTTTCGCGCCGCCCGTACCGCCCCATAGGGCGGAAGAGCCGCGCAGCGACCTTGCAACTAGCCACTAATCACTAGCCACTAAGTACTTACGGCGCATTTTTCGCGCCGCCCGTACCGCCCCATAGGGCGGAAGAGCCGCGCAGCGACCTTGCAACTAGCCACTAGCCGCTAATTACTAAGTACTTATCGATTTCCCACAAATTCCCGCGTTGCCTGCCAAATGTGCTGCGCCTCCTCCAGGGAATGGGGTGCGGTGGGGGAGGAAACGCCCTCCAGTGCGGCGTCGACCGCCAGCGGGATTTCGTCGAACGCCAGGGTATGGTTCAGGAACCGTTCGCGGGCGGCCTCGTTGGCTGCTTGGAAGACCGCGCCGGCGCCGCCGCCCAGTCGCATCGCCTTTCGCGCGACCGACAGTGCCGGGAAGCGTGTTTCGTCGGGAGGCAGGAAGGTCATTTCCTGCTTTTGCGCGCGGAAGTCCAGTGGTGCGACGATGCGTGTCTCGGAGCGTTCCGGGTAGCAGAGGCAGTATTGAATGGGTAGGCGCATGCTGGTGGTGGCCATCTGGGAGAGCACCGCGCCGTCCGTGAACTCCACCATGGAATGCACCACGGACTGCGGATGAATCACCACCTGCACCTGTTCCGGACGCACCCGGAAGAGCCACCGCGCCTCGATCATCTCCAGGCCCTTGTTCATCAGCGACGCGCAGTCCAGAGTGATGCCCTTCCCCATGTTCCAGGTGGGATGACGCAGCGCCTGTTCCGGCGTCACGGCATGCAGATCGATTTCCGGATGGTCATGGAAGGGTCCGCCGCTGCAAGTCAGCCAGAGGCTCTTCACGCTGTCGCGGCGCTCTCCCTGGAGGCACTGGAAGATGGCGCAGTGCTCGCTGTCCACCGGGAGGATCTCGCCGCCGTGCGCTTGGCAGAGCTCGTTGATCCATTCGCCGGCAGCCACCATGACCTCCTTGGTGGCGAGGCACACGCGCTTCCCCGCCTCCAAAGCCGCGACCACATACGGCAACGCGGCAATCCCCTGGATGGCGCACACCACAATCGCCACACGGTCACTCTGGAGCAAATCCCGCAACCCCGCGTCGTCCAGGGTGGAATGCGACGGAGAGGCCGCGCAAAACCAGTGCCGCGCGCCATGACGGATGGCCAGCGACTCCAGCGCCTCGCCGTCGTGGCCGCACGTGAGCGCCTCCAGGCGGAATTGTCCGCGCAAATGCGAAAGCACCTCCAGGGTCTGCATTCCCACAGAGCCCGTGGCTCCCAATACCACTACGCCACGGCGTTCGGCAGCGTCCTCACAGGAAATACTCATGCAACACCCCCAAAAGACATAGGAAGAATATCCCAAACAACAGCCACCAATAGACGATGACCGCCCGCGACGAGCCCCGTCGGCGATACCGCCCACGCGCTCGCGCACTCTGATTCTCCAGGACCGCCTGCAATTTCTGACGCCTGCGGGGAGAAAGCTGGTCTTTTTTCGCGTCCATCGTGCCGCTACCCGCGGCACAATAGCCGCGAAAAAAGAAGGAAAAATGTGGAATTAGAAATTCGGAGCTTCGGCCACTTTGCAGGAGCGACTCTTCCCTAGCAGGAATACCCAAAGGACGGGAGGCTTGCCGCCACCCGTTTTAGTACTTAGCAGATTCGTGGCTAGCCTACATGATGCCTGCGGCGCCCTTCCGCCGCTCTATGCAGCGGCACCAAGCATTGCGCATTGAACATTGCCCACTGCGCGCCAGCGCCGAATTCCTCGTTCCTAATTCCGCAATCGCTTCCCTCGGAAGCGATTATTGGATGATTGCGCCGGAATCGGTGAGGAAGATTCCCTTGATGTTCATGCGCAGCGCCTGCGGATTGTCGGAGAGCTCCATCGCCTTGTCCTCGGAGATGTCTCCGGCGTTGTAGTGTTTCAGGAGGCACTGGTTGAAGGTCATCATGCCCATCTCCTCGTTGGCCTCGATGGCCTGCGGGAGCTTGTCGATGCGTCCGTCGAAGATCAGCTTCTTGACGATAGGCGCATTGATCATGATCTCGGTGATGGGGACCACGCCCTTTCCACTCGCCTTCTTCGCCAAACGCTGGCAGATGATCGCCTTCACCACGTCGGAGAGGGACTTCCGGATGGAGTCGCGCTCCTCGATGGAGAACATGTCCAGGATTCGGTTGATGGACTGCGGGGCGTCCTTGGTGTGCAGGGTGGTGATCACCATGTGGCCCGTTTCGGCGGCCGCCAGGGCGGTCTCGAAGGTTGTGCGGTTACGCATCTCGCCCACCACGATGATATCGGGGTCCTGTCGCAGCGCGTGGACCAGTGCGGAGTCGAAGGTCTCGGCGTCCAGTCCCACCTCGCGCTGTTCGAAGAAGGAGAGCTTGTCCTCGAAGGTGTATTCGATGGGGTCCTCGATGGTGATGATGTGCTTCCGGAAATTGGTGTTGATGAAGTCCAGCATGGCGGCCATGGTGGTGGACTTGCCGGAGCCGGTGGTACCCGTGATGAAGATGATTCCGTTGCTGTTGGAGGCGATGGTCTTGAGGACCTCGGGGAGTCCGGCCTCCTTCACCGTGGGGGCCTTGCTCTTCACCCAACGCATCGTAATGCCGCGGTTGCCACGCTGCAAATGCAGATTCACACGGAAACGACCGGCGTCGGGCTCCTGCCAGGCGAAGTCCAAGTCGCCCTTCGCCAGGAACTCGTCGTATTTGCCCTTGGGCACGATGTCCTTGCAAATCTGGTCGAACATGGCGGTGTCCGTCTCGAAGTCCAGCTGGACCAGATTGGAGTCGATGCGCAACTGCACATTCTTGTTTTCGCGGATGTGCAAGTCGCTGGCCCGCTCGTCCACCGCATATTTCAGCAGGTCATGGAGGCAGGAAGTTTTCAGTGGTGCGGCCATAAGTGGATGGAACTTGTCCTGATGTGTGTCTTGGATGCGGGGGAATGCCCCTCCGCCGTCGTCGTCGTGGCGACGAGGCGTGAATATAAGTCAAAAAGCGCCCCCTCGCAAGAAAACCGCCCCAGGAAAAGGAGAACGGCAGGAGTGACCCGCCCCTCGCTCCCCCGGGAAATTCCTGGGCAACGAGAAGGGCCCCCATGCGGGCGGGCGCCGTGCTCTAGAATCCGGTGGCCTTGGAATCGGGGCCGCACTGTCCGTCCATGAGCTTCGCCTGGCGGGTCGTCAGCAGGACGCTCTGCCAGAGTTGTCCGAAGGGATCCACCTTTCGACGGGCGCTGGTGGCCATGGCGATGGGCACGTAGATGAAGTATCCCTGCCAATTGCCCACCACCAGGTCCGTCATGCCCGCCATGGCGGCGTGGACGGCGTGCTGTGCCAGGTGCAGGCAGAAGATGGAGTCGTAGGAGTTGGCGGGGAGGCTCCGGATTTCGTAGCTGGGATCGAAGTATTTGATGTTGATTTCCAGGCCCTTCTGCTTGAAATGGGCCTTGATGCGGTCCTTTAGGAAGACGCCGATGTCCTCATGGAGGAGATTTCCGGACTTGTCCTTCTCGCGTTCGCCGGAGACCAGGTCCTGTCCGGCGCCCTCGGAGACCACCATCACCGCGTGCTGCTTGTGGAGCATACGGGTCTCCAGGGCCTGCAGGAGACCGCCCTCGCCTTCCAGGCGAATGGGCACCTCCGGGATCAGGCAGAAATTCGCCACCGAATTGGCGAGCGACGCATATGCCGCCGTGAATCCGGAATCGCGCCCCATGAGGCGCACCAGTCCCAGGCCATTGTAGGCGCCCTTCGCTTCGTTGTGGGCGCAGCTCAGGATGTTCGCCGCCGCCTGAACCGCCGTCTCAAAACCGAAGGTCTTGTCCATGAAGTTCAGGTCGTTGTCGATGGTCTTCGGAATGCCCACCACGCTGCACTCCACCCGGCGGCGCTTGCACTCCATGGCGATTTCGTGGGCGCAGCGCTGGGTGCCGTCGCCGCCGATGGTAAAGAGGATATTGATGTTCAGGCGGTCCAGGGTCTTGACCATCTCCTCGGTGGGCTGCTTGCCACGGGAGGACCCCAGGATCGTGCCGCCCTCGGAATGGATGTCGTCCACCACATCCGGATTCAAGACCATGGGACTCAGCTTGTAGGCCGGATTCAAGCCCTGGTAGCCATACTTGATGCCGAAGATGTTGTCCACGCCATAGACATACCACAGGGTGTTCACCAGCCCCTTGATGACGTCGTTCAAGCCCGGGCACAAGCCGCCGCAGGTGACGATGCCCACACGGCTCCAGGCGGCGTCATGGAAGATCTGCCGACGGGGACCGGCTGCCAAGAAGGACGGCATCATGTTGTGCTCCTTCAGGAAAAGCTGGTTCCGCGCGGCGTCCGCACAGAAGCAGATCCGCTCGGAGTCATCCACGAAGATGGCGTCCTTCAAAGGAGAGGTCAAGGTGGGGGCGCCTAGACGGGAAATCGAAAAGTCCATCTTGGGCAGCGCATCCAGGTCGACATTGATGTTCTGAGGAAGCATGGCAAGTATCCAAAATACGGGAAAACACGCAATGACAAAAAACACAAAACTACCCCCCGCCTCTAGGCAGAGCGTACGGAGAAAACTATAATACTGTTTCCGCAGGTCCTGCGGAAAGCCTGCTTAGGGAGGTAGAAGATGGTAGGGAGCAGGGGAAAGCGGCGCCGCGGGCGCCCTTCCGCCTGCCGGCGGTACGGATGTACGCTGTACGCCCTTCGAGAATGTGGCTAGCCTAAAAGCGCTCTTTCCCTAGCAGGATACCCAAAGGACGGAGGGGCTGCCGCCCCCTGTTTTAGTACTTAGCAGATTGGTGGCTAGTGGCTAGTTCATAAGGCGCCGCAGGCGCTGTTCCGCCGCTTTTGCGGCGATACCATTCTTCCCTATACGCATTGCACATTGCACATTGCATTGCACATTGCACATTTGCGGCGCACTTGGCGCCGCGTGGCGCCGCTTCGCGCACGCGCTAGGGAATTCCGGCGCGGGGTTTCGGCGAAATTGCCGAAACCCTGGCCTAACTTTCTCGCAGACCCGCCGTAGCCTTGGCGAAGGCGGGCTCCTTTTTCCTTCCTCCTTTTTTGCCTTCCATGTCTCCCTCTCGCCCATCCCCTCCCTCCGCTCCCGACCTCTCCTTGCCGCTTTCCGAGGAAGCGACCGTGGTGGGTCAGGTCACGCGGGTGGTCTTTTCGGGCGAATCGGGGTATGGCGTGGTGATTGTGAAGCGTTCGGACAACGACGAAGAGGCGTGTCTGGTGGGCAATCTCTCTGGCGTCATGGAGGGCGTGGAGGTGGAGGCGGAGGGCAGCTGGACGGAGCATCCGCGCTTTGGGCGTCAGTTCAAGGTCACCTCCGCGCACTTCCTGCTGCCCAAATCCCGCAATGGCATCCAGAAGTATTTGGCCAGCGGGGTGCTTCCCGGCATCAACGAAGTGACCGCGCAGGCGATCGTGAAATGCTTCGGCGACAAGACGCTGGAGATCCTGGACAATGCGCCGGGGCGTCTCATCGAGGTGCCCGGCATTGGCAAGAAGCGCCTGAAGGGCATTTTGGAGTCCTGGCAGAAGGTAGTGGATGAGCGGGATCAGCAGATCTTCTTCCTGGAACACGGGATCTCTTCCGCCATGGCGCAGAAGATCATCCAGAAATACGCGCCCCGGAATGCCGCACAGCTGGTCCAGAACAACCCCTTCCGACTGGAACGCGACATGGAGGGCATCGGATTTCTGACCTGCGACCGCGTGGCCTCCAGCCTGGGATTCACTCCGGATTCCACAAAGCGGCTCTCCGCCGGCATCGCCTACACGCTCCGACAGGCCTCGCTCTCCGGACACGTCTGCCTGCCACTCTCGCAACTCCTCCTGCAATCCGAAAAGCTCCTGCAGGTCTCCCGGGAGGTCCTCCTGAAAAATGGCTACGAGGCCGCCCTCCAGAATGGACAGCTCCTCTCCCTCCAATTTCCCGGGGAGCCCGAGCCACTCTGCTATATCCCCGACATGGAGCTCCAGGAACGACAGCTGGCACGGCTGGTCACCACCCATCTCCTCCAGACCTTCCCGCCCCTGGAACGCCTTCGGCTGCCGCCCTCCCCGCCCGATGGACTCGTGCTGAATCCCGAACAGGAAGAGGCCGTGAGGATGGCGCTGGTCTCCCCGATCTCCATCGTCACCGGCGGCCCCGGCGTGGGAAAGACCACCGTGCTGCGCCGACTAGTGGACCTGGCGCACGAGAATCACTGGAAGGTCCAGTTGGCCGCCCCCACCGGCCGCGCCGCAAAGCGCCTCGCCGAATCCACCCGCGACACGACCGCCTCCACTCTCCACCGACTGCTGAAATACGATCCGAAATGCGGTCAATTCACGGTCAATGAGGAAAATCCCCTGGATTGCGATCTCCTGGTGGTCGACGAGGTCTCCATGCTCGATCTCGCCCTGGCACACGCGCTCTTCCTGGCAATCCCCCCGAATGCCCGCGTGGTCCTGGTGGGCGACAAGGACCAGCTGCCCTCCGTCTCCCCCGGCGCCGTCCTGCACGATCTGCTGGAATGCCACAGGATCCCGGTGGTCGCCCTCACGCGGATCTACCGACAGGCCGAGGGCAGCCGCATCATCGCCAATGCCCACGCCATCAACCAGGGGCAAATCCCCGATCTGGCCAATCCCCCAAAGGGCACCGTCGGCGAATTCTATTTCTACTCCTGCGAGGCCCCACAGCAATGCCAGGAGTTCCTGACGAAGCTCTGCTCCCGGGACATCCCGAACTTCTTTGGATACGACGCCATGGAGGACATCCAGGTGCTCACGCCCATGCGCAAGGGCGAATGCGGCACCATCGCCCTCAACCAGGCACTCCAGGCACAGCTCAATCCACCCTCCCCCGAAAAGCCCGAATTCACCCTCGCCGGCGAACAAAACCGAGTCTTCCGACTGGGAGACCGCGTGATGCAGACGAAAAACAACTACGAAAACCAGGTCTTCAATGGCGACATGGGACGCATCGTCTCCCTCGACCAGAAAAACCGCTCCTTCGAGGTCGCATTCGACAAGCACACCGTGGAATACAAGGCACAGGACTGCACGCAGCTCCTCCACGCCTACGCCGTCACCATCCATAAGTCGCAGGGCTCCGAATTCCCCGCCGTGGTCACGCCACTGCTCTCCCAACACTACGTGATGCTCCAGCGGAATCTCCTCTATACCGCCGTCACACGAGCCAAAAAACTCTTCATCCTCCTGGGAACACCCTCCGCCATCAAACGCGCCGTGGAAAACGATACCCCACTCGCACGATTCACTCGACTCACCTGGAGAATCCTAAACCCCGCTGTCTTCCCCACCCCCATCACCCCCCTCGAGCTCGCAAGCGCAAACACACAACCGCCACAATAGGAGCGAGATAGATATTTATAGATTTCTTGCAACGGTTCGCGGGCATTTGCGCATAACGCCATTACATTCTCGGCATTTCAATCCCCCCCTCCCTAGGAGACACACAGTGAAAAAAGCCCTCGCTCTTCTCTGCCTCCTCTGCCTCACCCTCACCTCCACCGCAAAGACTATGCTTATCCATATCTACGAAGCCGACAGCACAGATCCCTGGAAAACCATCGCCACCTACAAAGATGGAAAACTCTACGAAGCCGACAGCACAGACCCCTGGAAAACCATCGCCACCTACAAGGATGGAAAATTCTACGAAGCCGACAGCACAGATCCCTGGAAAACCCTCGCCACCTACAAGGATGGAAAATTCTACGAAGCCGACTGCACAGACCCCTGGAAAATCATCGCCAACTACGAGGAAGGCAAAATCTACAAAGGCCCCGGCACAGAGCCCTGGAAAATCGTAGCCAACTACTACGACAAAAAACTCTACGAAGGCCCCGGCACAGAGCCCTGGAAGTGCATCATGACCTTCTCCAGTCCCCCCCCACCCCCCCTCCTCGTCTACGTCACCTATCTCTTCCATAGGGATTTCTTCCTGCCACTCTTCCAATAGCCCCAGGAAGAACACCACCCGAGCCCGCCCCGCAAAAGGACACACCACCTCGCGGGGCACTGCCAGCACTCAGGGACAGGATAAGACGGCCTCCTTTCCCTTCGGAAAGAATGCCTCCGGAAGGGTCTCCCGCAACCCCGGGCGATTGTGGTTGACGTATGCGCCCAAAAGGGTTGGGGCGGAGAGCATGATGACGTGGATATGGTCTTCTTGGGGGAAGATGCCGTCGAGGGAGACAGTGCCTACCAGGGCGGAGGTGGTGCAGTCGTATTCTCTACTTCACCATTTTCAGGAGGGTTTCGTAGGAGTCGACGACCTCATATTGGACTTGGTCGGTAGAGATTGTGCGGAAGTGTTCGTGGGCGCACTGGATCTTGGCTTTTTCGATTGGGCGTATATCCATGGATGAGAGTGAGCCCTTGGTTTCTGCGACAAAGTAGACGTGTTTCACGGCGCCCTCGCGGAATGCGATTGCCCAATCGGGATTATAGCGTCCCACGGGGGTAGAGATGTAGAACCTCTTCGGAAGCTTCACGT
>CAVDSU010000034.1:0-17344 GCA_963611685.1 bacterium | reverse complement strand
CGCGGAAGAGCCGCGCAGCGACCTTATGAACTATTCACTAGCCACTAGTTGCTAGGTACTTGCGGCGCAACTGCGCCGCCTGGGGCCTGGGGTGGCCGCGGGTGGTTGATCGGGGGGATACCCAAAGGACGGGGGCTGCCGCCCCCGTACCCCCGCTGGTGCTAGTACTTAGCCGGCAGGTGGCTAGCCTGCTTAGTACCTAGCCATTTAGTGGCTAGTTGCTAGTTTATGCGGTGCCGCAGGCGCTTTCCGCCGCTACGGCGGCGGTACGGTACCGCGGCGCGTGCCGCGGAAGAGCCGCGCAGCGGCCTTGTAAACTATTACCTACCACCTACCACCTACTACCTAGATGCCGCCGGCGGCAGGCTATGCTTTCCCATGCAAAGCCAGCAGGGGAACGGGGGCGGCAGCCCCCGTCCTTTGGGTGCCTGGCCTATCATGCGCCTTATAACCCTACTACCTAACAAGCGGCGCATGGCGCCGCATAGCGCCTGCGGCACCTTATAAACTATTCACTAGCCACTAATTGCTAGGTACTTGCGGCGCGATAGCGCCGCCTGGTGCCTGGCCTATCATGCGCCGAATACCCCTATTCGCTGCTACCTAGTCAGAAAATCTCTTTTTCTGGTAGGGTGGGCTTGAAATCCTTTGGGGAGTGTCTATAGTAACCCCGCTTTCCCAATAAAGCGCGCATAGCTCAGTTGGTTAGAGCGCCACTTTCACACGGTGGAGGTCACAGGTCCGAGTCCTGTTGCGCGCACCAGCGCTTTTCCAGCCCGCAGATGCCAATGGCGTCTGTGGGCTTTGTCGTTTCTGGTGGGGTGGGTGGATATTTGTGGATAATGAAAAAGCCCCGTGAGACGCGGTTTGGTCTCGCGGGGCTTTTGTGTTTTCCTGGTGGTGGGGGGAGGGCGGTGGTTAGAGCACCTTCGCCAGGAAGTCCTTGAGTCGGGGATTCTGGGGATTCGCGAAGAATTCCTGTGGGGTATTTTGTTCCTTGAGGAGTCCGTCGTCCATAAAGCAGACGCGGGTTCCGACCTCCCGTGCGAAGCCCATTTCGTGAGTGACCACGACCATGGTCATTCCGGCCTGCGCCAATTCTTTCATGAGAGCGAGGACCTCTCCGACCATTTCGGGATCCAGGGCGCTGGTGGGCTCATCGAAGAGCATGACCTCGGGGCGCATGGCGAGTGCGCGGACGATGGCGACGCGCTGTTTTTGTCCGCCGGAGAGCATTCCGGGGTATTCGGAGGCCTTTTCGGGGAGTCCGATGCGCTTCAAGAGTCCCATTGCCACCTCCTTCGCCTCGGCCTTCTTCATGAGGCCGGTCTGGATGGGGGCCAGGGTGATGTTTTCGAGGATGGTCTTGTGGGGGAAGAGATTGAAGTGCTGGAAGACCATTCCCATGCGGCGTCGAAGGTTGTCCACCTTGCACTTGGGGCTGGTGATCTCCTCGCCGTGGACGTAGATTTCGCCGCTGGTGGGGGTTTCCAGGAGATTGAGGCACCGCAGGTAGGTGGACTTTCCGGAGCCGGAGGGCCCGATGACTACTACCTTCTCGCCGCGCTTCACCGTGTCCGTGATGCCCTTGAGCACCAGGTGGTCGCCGAAGGCCTTGGTGAGGCCCTTTACCTCAATGACGGCTTCCGGATCCTGCTTCTGATTCGCCATGTTCGCGTTGTTTTCCATAGAATGAGATCTCCTTGGCGACGGTGGCTACTTGCGCTCGCTCTCGCGAAGATGTCTTTCCAGCCTCTTCTGGGCGGCGCTAAGGATCAGCACCAGGAAGAGGTAGACCAGCGCCACGCAGATCAGGGGGAAGAAGGCATCGAAGGTCCTGGCGCGGACGAGTCCGGCGGCCTTCGTGAGGTCCACGATGGCGATATATCCCACGATGGAGGTCTCCTTGAGCAGGGAGATGAATTCGTTGCCCAGTGCGGGGAGCACATTCTTGAATGCCTGTGGCAGGACGATGAGCCGCATGGTGGTCCAGGCGGAGAGTCCCAGGGAGCGTCCGGCCTCGGTCTGTCCCTTGTCCACCGCCATGATGCCGGCGCGGGCGATTTCGGCGACATAGGCGCCGGAGTTCACGCCGAAGCCGATCATTGCGACGAGGATGGGGTTTGTCTTGGAGAGGATCACGAAGGCCCAGATCATGAGCTGGACCACCACGGGGGTTCCGCGGAAGAGAGTCAGATAGAGTTCTGCCAGCCGGTCCATGATTTGGAGGACCATGCTGCGCAGATGATAGGATTTTCCGGAACGCAGGAATCCCCACGTGGACTTCCAGAAGGGCTTGGGCTGTGCCTGGTAGACATATACCCGGATCACGGCCACGCTGACGCCGATGAAGATACCCAGGAGCAGGGCTCCCACGGTGATCTGCATGGTATTGAAGAATCCCTCCAGGAAGATCTTGTAACGATCATCCACGAGGAAGGTCCTGTTGAAGGCGTCGTGCAGGTATTGGAAAAGGGCTGGCGAGTCGGCTGACATGGGGTATCGGTCTACGATTCCGGAGTGCTATCCGCAGGGTCTGTGTTGTATGCGGGGGTGGTGTGGTCTGCGGGCGAAAAAAAGAGAGGGCGGGGCGCGGGAGAGAGCAGGGGAGGTCGGTCAGGAGGGGGATCTCCCGTTTCCTTTGCTTTTCCGCGGACCCCGTCCGTTGGCGCCGCCGTCAGGCGTATGGGAAGGAATTCGAATGCCTGGTGGCGGCGGGTGTCAGAGGCGAGCGGCGGCGATTTACTGGGCGGCCTTCTCGGTGTGCATTTCCTGCCACATCGCCATGCGGCCATCGATGCGGCACTTTGCGATGACGGCGTTGATGACCTCGAGCAGGTCCTCGTTGCCCTTGTGGATGATGATGCCGAATTCCTCGGGCTCCTCCAGGCCATTGCCGTCAGCCTTGACCATGGGGATGGCCTTGAAGCCGGGGTTCTTCTTGGCCAGGGAGATGGCGACCAATTCGTCGATGACCACGGCTTCGACCTGTCCGGCAGCCATGGCGACGGTGGCGTCGGGGGCGTTGTTGTAGGCCTTTGCCTCGGCGCCGGTGTCCTTGAGCATTCCGTCACGGACGGCATTCTCGATCATCATGAGGCCGGTAGTGCCCTGCTGTCCACCGATCTTCTTGCCAGCCAGGTCCTCGATGGTCTTGATGGTGCTGTTTTCGGGGAGGATGAGATACTGGACGGAGCGGACGAAGGGGATGGAGAAGTCCACGGACTGCCTGCGCTCTTCGGTGATGGTGAATCCGGAGGCGCCCATGTCGGCCTTTCCGGTGATGACGGTGCCGATGATGGAGTCGAATTCGGCGGAGACGATCTCGGCCTTCACGCCCAGCTCGGCGGCGATGGCGTGGACCAGGTCGATTTCGCTGCCGGAGATCACGCCATTCTCGCCTAGGTACTCATAGGGGGGGAATTCGGGGTTGGTGTAGACCACGATCTTTCCGGCGGCCTTGATTGCGTCGATCTTGCTCACGGGGGCTTCCTTGGAGCATCCGGCGAAGAGCACGCAGCAGAGCAGCGCGGCGAGGGACATTGCGAAGAATTTCTTCATGGTAGTTTTCTCCTGAATGAGGGAGGATTGATTGTTTGGGAAACGGTAGAGAAGGGGAGGCGTGTTTGTGCGTGTGGGAGGAGGATTTTTTTTATTCCTCCATCCGGAGGAGATACGTGGTGTTTGGGGCGGTCTCGAGGCGGATGGCGTCGGTCGCCTCGGCGGAGAGGATCTTCTCTTCGGGAAGGACCTGGGTGACCTTTTGGACCGTCCGCGGAAGCTCGATGGTGCGCACTCCGCCGCCGTGGGGACCTAGGTGGAGCCCCACGTAGCTCTGGTTGGCGTAGAGGATGCCGTCAGTCTCCCGGTAGTAGACATGGACGCCGGCGGCCTCCAGGAAGGCACGAAGGACCTCCGGGTTGATCACGGGCACCAGCGCCAGGAGGGTGCCGCCGCCCGCGGGATGGCGCAGGATCGCCTGCGTGACGCGGGGAGCGCCGCCGGGGGCAGTCGGGGGGAGGGCCTGGGTGACCGTCAGGCCTGCGTCGGCGGGCGCCTGGATCTCCAGGGCGGGGCGGATCTCGGCCAGCTCCCGCACCGCGCGGGTGCCGTCCAGGCGGTCTTCCTGGAGGATCTCCGCCAGGTCTTTCAGCGTCCAGTCGCTTTGGCGAATGCCGGGGACGCCGGTGAGTTCCTCCATGAAGGGGATTCCTTCGCCTCGCGCTTCGTCAATATAGCCTGCGTGGTGGAGCCAGACGAGGCTCTTGCCGGATTCGCGGAGTCTTCGTGCCTGCGCGACCAGTGCGGGGGTGTGCCGGACCTGGTTAAGGAAGACGTATGCCTTGTATTCGGGGAGCCGTGGGTCTTCCAGGTCGGTGGAGAGGATGGTGTCGCAGGGGACGCCGGCCAGGGAGAGCGCGTATCGTACGCGGTCGGCGGCGGCGTTGTCGGCGGAGGTCTTGTCGGTGCACTGGTAGAGGACGGAGTCCATGTCCACCACCACGGCGACCTGTGCGGCGCTCTGGCAGGGGACCCGCGTCTCCCAAATGGGGCGAAGCTTCTTCAGGTATTCGCCGACTAGCGGGTCGCCATACCACCCCTGGGCAAAATCGAAATACCAGAAGCCGCAGCCGGTGCACAGCGCGTTGACGAAATCGCGGGCGAGCTGCTGGGTGGTCTCCTCGGGGGTGCGCACGTAGCAGTTGTTGTCGTCGCCGTAGGTGACGACGTGGGTGCGGGTATCAGCCTCGACGACATGGAGCTTGTTTCGGATGCGGTAGCTCTCGGGGACGCCGCGGGAGAGCTGTGGGTGTCCGAACTCCCGGTTTGGGAGCTTGTAGGGTGGCGGCATGGACGTGAAGTCCACGTAGGGGCTTTCCAGTGCCTGGAGGAGGAGCGGGTGTTGTCCGGGGCCGGGGAAGGGCATGTTGAAGAAGTACCCGTAGAAGTTTCCCACCAGCTTCTTTCCGCCGCAGGCCTCCTTGATGGCGCGGTCGCCCTCGACCATGGTCTGGAAGGTGGCCTCGGTGATGCAGCGCATGGTATCCAGCAGCCGTGCGTCCAGGACGGGATCGCAGAGATCGCCGCCGCGGGGATTCTGTCGTTCCTGGAGGGGCGACATGGTGGCGGACTTCAGGGTGGCCCGGGAATCCCCCCACGCCTCCTGCAGCGCGGCGTCGGTGCCGTATTTCGCCGTCACGTATTCCTGGAAGCGTCGTCGCATGGGTTGGGAGTCATCGGGGGCATAGAACATTCCGTAGTAGTGCCACTCCATGTAGACGCCCATGTCGTAGCGGTATCCGAAGACCCGCTTTCCCCAGGGTTGCGCCTCGATGTATTCCACCAGCGCCTTCAGGAAATCGCAGACTTGCGTGCGGTAGAGTTCGCTGGCGAAGGAGGGTGCGGGGATCTTGTTGCAGTCGTCGTCGGTGGAGGTCTTTCCCAGCGGGGAGAGATAGACGATGAGCTCCTCGGGGTGTTTCTCCATCCACCAGACGGGTGGTTCCCGGCAGTCGATGTTGAAGAGGATCCGGAGATCGGGCTCCAGGGAGAGCGCCTCCCAGGGCCATTCGTCCAGGGCGGAGAAGTCGTATTGGCCCTCGCCCTTCCAGATGTCCCGGAGACTGGTCCCCATGACCTGCAGATCCAGCTCCGCATTCCGGAAGTTCCGCACGCTGTCGGTGAAGACGTCGTTGGCGAAATTCTGGTAGCGGTGCGCGCTGTAGAGGACGGCGGGGTAGAGCGCCTCGCCAATGCGGATCATCGCCTTGCCGTCCTGGTATTCCACGCGGGCTGTGGGATTCTCCTCGGACGCCAGGCGCTTCGCGATCTCGCTGCGGTCGGTCAGGTCCGCCAGGCGGAGACGCGCCTTCTCTTCGCGGTCCTGGAGCTCCTTCTGGCAGGCGAGGGGCGTCACATGGAAGAGACCGGACCAGGGGGCGACCCACAGATCGCCGTAGGACTCCGGCGTCGCCGACGCGCGTTCGCCTCCCGACAGGGAGGGCGCTTTCGCGCACTTCCAGGTTTCGGGATTGGAGAAGTGCTCCTCCAGCTCGCCGTTTGCGCGCTCCACGGTGAGCTTGCAGACGACGCCGCCCACGCCCACGCCATTCGTGTTCGACAATTCCACGCGGTGCCTCCCGGGGGGGAGGAACTCCGTCAGGTCGGCCTCCTGGGAGGAGAAGACGCCCTTTGCGGGCACTTCGCGCAGCCCGCGGGTCGCCTTGCCGTCGACCAGCACCTCGCCGCCGTCGTCAAAGAGCGCGTTGATCCGGACTGCGGCCACGTCTTGGGGGATCTCCAGGTCGCTCCAGTAGTACCGGGGCACATTCTGGCTGTCCTCGACGGGCTCCGGGTAGTAGAGCCACTGTGCCCGCGGGTAGTCTTGTGCGGGGAGCAAGGCGACCGCGAGGAGCAGCCAGAAGAGCGCCAGGCTGTTTGGAAGGGCGTGTCGCATGGTGTTGTGGGCTATGCTTTTTTGCTTTGTCCGAAGAGGGTGGCGCCCAGGGCGAAAAGCGCCACGACTCCGCCGACGGGCGCGGTCCATCCCAGGGAGGCGGCGTTGCAGACGCCGGCGCCCAGGAGGGTTCCCGCCGCCACGCCGAGGTTGAAGAGCGCGGAGAAGATCGCCATGGCCACTGCGGAGGCGCTGCCTTCTGTGGAGCTGACCACGTCGGATTGGCAGGAGACATTGAAGAGCGTGAATCCGATGGCGGGGAGGGCGCAGAAGAGCGCGGTGGCTGCCAGGCAGTGCGCTGCGGGCAGCAACGCCAACAGCGGGAGGCCGATGGTCAGGATGCTGAGTTCCAGGAGCCGGCTGCAGCGCCGGGAGACCAGCGTGTAGAGGACTCCGCCCGCCACGCTGGCGAGTCCCAGGACGGTGAAGATTCCGGTGATGGTGTTGGGAGAGAGCCCCGCGCTCTTCAGGAGGAAGGCATCCAGGTAGCTGTTCCAGCAGTAGTATCCGCCCAGCGCCAGCATGGTGGCGCCGTAGATCCGCAGGAGGGTGTGGTTCTTCAGCAGTGCGGGGACTTCCCGGAAGGCGAAGGGCCTCTCCTTGGGAGTGGCGGGCAGTGCGGGCAGCAGCGCCAGGAAGAGCGCCGCGGCCAGTGCGCCCAGCGTCAGGAAGGCGCCCCGCCAGCCCACGTGGAGGCCCAGCATCCGCCCCAGGGGGACTCCCAGGACCATTGCCACGGAGGAGCCAACGGAGAGAGTGCCCAGCGCCACGCCGCGCCAGGCCTCCGGCATCTGCCGCACCGCCAGGGGCGCCACAATTGCCCAGAAGAGCGCGTGGACGCATGCCACGCCCATTCGGCAGGCCATCAGCGCCCAGTATCCCTGGGAGAGCCCGGTGCCCAGCTGCAGGAGTGCGAAGAGTCCCAGGACCCATAGGAGGAGGCGCCGCATGGAGACGCGGCTCGCCAGGATCATGAGGGGGACGGATAGGAGGGTCACGATCCACGCGTAGGTGGAGATGATCATCCCCACGCCGCTCTCCGAGGCGCCCAGGCTCTCGCCGATGCTCGTCAAGAGCGCCGTGGGCAGGAATTCGGAGGTGTTGTAGACGGTGGCGGCTGCGGTGAGCCCCAGGAGGCATCCCCACTGACGGAGCGTGGGGCGTTGGGTTTTGGTTGTCATGGAAGCGCGGGGACCAAGGATTGCCCCGCTTGCCCCTCTTCGCCAAGGGGGAATCGCCCCGATTGGCGGAGGGTGTGGTGGATTTGGCGCGGATGCGTCGACGGAAGAAAAAAGGCGGCGTCGCCTGGGAGAGGTTTCGCCGCCTGGAAGGGCGTGGGAGTCGCGTCTGATTCGCTAGTCGTTGACGGAGGCGATCTCCATGTTGTCGCGCTCGGCCTGCTCGATGGCGCGGTAGTCGCCGCGTTCGATGAGGATCTTTCCTGCGGCGACTTCGCGGAGCGCCAGATCCAGCAGCGGGGTCTTGTCTCCGGGGGTGAGGGGGATGAGTCGGCGGTATCCCTTGGCCAGCTGGCTGGCGCGCTTGGAGACGCCGGTGATGAAGAGGCGCAGATCGAAGGCCTCTCCCCGCTCGGCACACATTTCCTTCGCCTTGGCCACTGCCTGACGCAGATATTCTTCGTTCATGGGATGATTTGCTCCACTGGTTGCTCCCTCCGCCCGAAAAGAGAGACGGGTCGTCGGGGGTGTCTTCTAGTCAATCGAAAAAGGGTCCCGCGGATCGCCGGTTTCTGCCGGAATTCGGGTAATCCGCGTAATATAACTCCGTATGCAATGTTGGCAACGGGCTTTATAGTAACCGAACCGCCGTCGGGCAGGGGGATTCCGGGCGGAAAAACGCCTTTTTTGTGATTCCAACCACTCCTTTTTTTGCGTCTCAAATGGACCTGAACACCGAAGCCCTGGCGTACCACAGCGAGCCCGTTCCCGGCAAGCTGACGGTGCAACCCTCCAAGCCCTGCCTCACCCAGCACGACCTCGCATTGGCATACACTCCCGGCGTGGCGAAGCCCTGCCTGGAGATCCACGATCGGATCGAGGACGTCTACCGCTACACCGGCAAGGGCAACACGGTGGCCGTGGTCTCCGACGGCACCGCAGTGCTGGGCCTGGGCAACATCGGTCCCGAGGCGGGCCTCCCCGTGATGGAAGGCAAGTGCGTGCTCTTCAAGCGCTTCGCCGACATTGACGCCGTGCCCCTGTGCCTGGGTAAGGTCCATGGCGCCGACGGCAAGACCGACGCCAAGAAGCTCATCGACGCCGTGGAGACCCTGGAGCCCTCCTTCGGCGGCATCAACCTGGAGGACATCGCCGCGCCCGCGTGCTTCGAGGTGGAGACCACCCTGAAGGGCCGCATGGGCATCCCCGTCTTCCACGACGACCAGCACGGCACCGCCATCATCTCCCTGGCCGCACTGCTGAACGCCGCCGAGCTCACCGGAAAGCCGCTGGAGTCCTTGAAGGTAGTGGGCAATGGCGCCGGCGCCGCCGGACTCTCCTGCCTGGAATTCTACATCCGCGCCGGCGTCCGCCGCGAGAATGTGGTGGTCTGCGACTCCCGTGGCGTGGTGACCCGCGAGAATGCCTCCAACGAGGCGAAGCGCGCGCTGGGCACCACTCGCACCGACGTGAAGAGCCTCGCCGACGCCATGAAGGGCGCCGATGTCTTCCTGGGTTGCTCCGTGGCCAACTGCGTCACTCCGGAGATGGTGCGCTCCATGGCGCCTGGCGCCGTGGTCTTCGCGATGGCGAACCCGGTTCCCGAGATCATGCCCGAGCTGGCCAAGGAGGCCGGCGCCGCAGTGGTGGGAACCGGCCGCACCGACTTCCCCAACCAGATCAACAATGTCCTGGGCTTCCCCGGAATCTTCCGCGGCGCCCTGGATGTCCGCGCAAAGGACATCACCGCCGGAATGCAGCTGGCCGCCTCCTACGCGCTGGCGGAGATCGCCCGCATGCCCGTGGAGGGCGCCGTCCGCAAGGCGCTGGAGGCCGCGTATCCCCAGGATGCCGCCGCGGGCGTCTTCGAGGGCGCCAACCCCCTGAAGGAGTCCTACGTGATCCCGAAGCCCTTCGATCCCCGCGTCGTCCCCCACGTGGCGCGCATGGTCGCCAAGGCCGCCATGGAGGAGGGCGTGGCGCAGGTCGCCATCGACGACCTGGACGCCTATGAGAAGGCGGTGGCCGCACGCATCCACGCATAAAGGGCGCGCGGTCGACAAAACAAGAGTTTCCGTTACTGCACAAGAACCCATCCCGGGCCAGGAGGCCCGCAGCATCCCATGATTGACATTAAAATTCTCCGCGAGAATCCCGACCTGATCAAGAAGAATTGCGCCAAGCGCAAGTACGACGTGGACGTTGACGCCCTGCGCGCCCTGGACCAGGAGTATCTGAAGCTGGTGCGCGAGACGGAGGACCTGCGCGCCGAGCGCAACCGCCTCTCCAAGGAGTGCCAGACCAACCCCGCCGCCCGTGAGCAGGTGAAGGCGATGAAGGGCCTTCTGGCGGAGAAGGAGAGCCTCCAGGAGTCCCTGAAGGCGCAGGTGGAGGAGAAGCTGACCTGGCTGCCGAACTTCCAGGCTCCGGACACTCCCGATGGCGAGAGCGACGCCGACAACGTGGAGGTGAAGGTCGTAGGCGCGAAGCCCTCCTTCTCCTTCACTCCCCGCGACCACCAGGCGATTGGCGAGATCCTGGGCATCATCGACACCCAGCGCGGTTCCAAGGTGGCCCAGAGCGGCTTCTACTACTGGGTTGGAAAGGGCGC
Source organism: bacterium (assembly GCA_963611685.1). Lineage (GTDB taxonomy): Bacteria > Verrucomicrobiota > Lentisphaeria > Oligosphaerales > Oligosphaeraceae > UBA1724. The sequence continues at coordinate 7,098 of CAVDSU010000034.1, read as the reverse complement.
CATGCTCACGCAGGCGATGTATTTCTGGGCGCAGAAGGAGCTGGTGAAGCGCGGCTTCACCATGATGATGTCCCCCTGTGCCGCCAAGGCGCGCACCCTCTTCGGCACCGGATACCTGCCCTTCTTCAAGGACCAGATCTACCCCATCGGCGGCGAGGACCTCTGCCTCATCGGCACCGCCGAGCAGACCCTGGTGGGCTTCCATGCCGACGAGATGATGGATGGCGCGAAGCTCCCCGAGCGCCTCACCGCATACACCCCCTGCTTCCGCACCGAGGCCGGCTCCTACGGAAAGGAGGCCCGCGGCATCTTCCGCGTCCACCAGTTCCACAAGGTGGAGCAGATCATCTTCTGCCGTCCCGAGGACTCCCCCAAGTGCCATGAGGAGTGCCTGGCGAACGAGGAGTATCTCCTCCAGCAGCTGGGCGTGCCCTACCACGTGGTGAATGTCTGCATCGGCGACCTGGGCGCACCCGCCTACAAGAAGTACGACTGCGAGGCGTGGTTCCCCGGCTACAACGGCTACCGCGAGGTCACCAGCAACTCCAACCTCACCGACTTCCAGAGCCGCCGCCTGAACATCCGCTACAAGGACGCCGACGGCAACAAGGGCTTCGTCCATACCATCAGCGCCACCGGCCTCACCGACCGCGTGGTCTGCGCAATCCTGGAGAACAACCAGCGCGAGGACGGCTCCGTGGTGGTGCCCGAGGTCCTGCGGCCCTTCACCGGCTTCGACGTCATCGAGCCCGCGAAGTAGCCGGGAATTCTTCCCGCAAGCCGGTCCGTGCCCATTCCCCCTCTCTCTCGGCGCGGGCCGGCGTTCCGTTTCTATACAACACTCCCCGCCGTCCTTCTTCGAACAGCATGAGCCTGCGCCTGGCCACCGGTCAAAAATACGCCTGCCAGAAGTGCGGCAGGTGCTGCCGGCGCTTTCTGGTGCAGCTCTCTTCCCGGGAGGTGGAGGCCATTGCGCGCCTCCCCTGGGAGGATCCGGAATTGCGGCGGGTGCATTCCTATCGCGTGCTGGGCGGTCGGTCCTATCTCATGGCCGACGCCGCCACAGCACGCTGCGTGTTTTTAGGGGAGGGGGACCTCTGTCGGATGCACGCCGCCTTCGGCGGGCGCTGCAAGCCCATCTCCTGCCAGGCGTATCCCTTCGCGTTTCAGCGGACCTTCGAGGACGAAATCACTGCGGCGCCCCGCTTCGACTGTCCCGCCGTCCAGCAGAACCAGGGCTTTCCGCTGACGCACTATCGGGTGGAGCTGGAGACCCTCCTGGAGGACCCGCTCATGCCGCCCCTGCCGCCGCCGTTCACGGAGGCGCAAAAGGAGGGCCTCTCCCGACAGGCCATCCAGCGCCTCGCGGATTTCCTGGCGGGACTCCTGCGGCGCCCCGCGGGGGCCTCCGCGCCCTCGCTGCCCGCGCTCCAGGCACTGGTGCATCGGCTCCGCGCCCTGGGCGCCGGATTCCTCAACGACTCGGAGACCCTGGAGGCCGTCCTGCCCTCCATGCTCCAGAAGGCGATGGCGGAACACCCGCAGGAGGAGCCCATTCTGGGAATCCTCTGGCCAGAACGCGTCCGGTTGCGGCAGCGGATGCTGGACTGCCTGCGCTTCGACCGCCAACTCCCCGACTTCTCCCTGGGCGCACGGCTACGACAGTGCCTCCAGAATGGACGATTCCTCTGGGGCTTCGGAAATCCCCGCGACCTGGGACCCGATCTCCCGGTGGCCGCGCTGCACAAGGCGGGGCTCTTCGAGAATGACCGTTGGAAGAGCGCGCCGGATGCCTGGGAGTGCTACCGACGCTGCCTGTCGGTCCGCCTGGAGACCCGGCAATTCTTCGGCGCCGCCTACTATGGACGGCCCTTCTTCGCCGGACTGGAGGCGCTTCTGGACACCTGGAAGACCGCCGTCCTCTTGGCACGCATCCACGCCGCTTCCCGGAAGGACAATGCCCTCGAGGCCTCCGACGGACAATTCGCGACCGGGTTGTTGGACCACATCCACGGCCGCATGACACGGGGGACCATTCTGTGAGCAGCAAAACGACCATCCCCTCTCTCGCCGTGATTGTGGCCGCCGGCGGCGCCGGCGCACGCTTCGGCGGCGACAAATTGCTGGCGCCCCTGGAAGAAAATGGGGAGACGGTCTTTGCGCGATGCCTGCGGAATCTCGAGGGACCCGGCGTCTCTTTCGTCGTGCCCGCACGCAATCCCGACGCCCTCCGGAAGGCCCTCCCGGAAGCGCTGTCGCCGCGCGTCTGCTGGGTCCCCGGCGGCGAGACCCGCGCCCATTCCGTGGGAAAGGCATTGGACTTCCTGGCGGAGAGGGGCGTTCTGCCCGACGCCATCGCGGTCCACGACGCCGCCCGCCCATACGCTTCCTACGCGCTCCTGCAGGAGTGCTGGGGGCGCCTCCAGCGGGATCCCGCCGCCTGCGGCGTGGTGCCCTTCCATCGGGTGACCGATACCATCCATATTGCGGACGCCGACTCCGGCGCGCTCTCCCAGACGCCCCCGCGGGCGCTCCTGCGTGCGGCGGAGACGCCGCAGCTCTTTTGCGCACAGGCGCTCCTGGAGGCACACCGCCGCTGGGCGGCCCTCCCCGAGGACCAGCAGGGCGCCTTCACGGACGACGCATCCCTAGTGCGCGCGATGCTTCCCGAGGCACGGATCCTCTTCTGCGAGAATCCCCGCCCCAATCCCAAGATCACCTTCCCTCATGACCTCCACCTCCCATAACGGTCCCTCGAAACGGCTGGGATTCCTGGCGTTCCTGGCGACGCTCTTCCTGGGCGCCTTCAACGACAATGTGTCGAAGCTCCTGGTCATGGCGTTCGGCACCAGCGCCCTGGCCGCGGATTCCTCCCGCGCCTCCGCATTCCTCTCCCTGGGAGGAATGGTCTTCATTCTGCCGTATCTGCTCTTCTCCTCCCTGGCGGGCGTGCTGGCGGACCGCTATTCCAAGAAGCGTCTGATGGTGTGGATGAAGGTCTGGGAGATTGTGGCGATGGCGCTGGGCTTCTGCGTGGCGTATCTGCACAATGCCTACCTGATGCTGGTGGTGCTCTTCTGCATGGGCGCACAGAGCGCCTTCTTCTCTCCCGCAAAATACGGCTTCCTCCCCGAGACCAATACGCCAGAGGAACTCCCGCGCGCCAATGGCGCCACGCAGATGTGGACCTTCCTGGCAATCATCTTCGGCGGCTGGGCAGGCGGCGCAATCTCCCATTTCACTGGCACGGGCAATCTCCCTGCGGGAATGCTCTTCTGCGTGGGCATCGCACTCCTGGGGACCCTCACGAGCTTCGCCATCACACGGACGCCCGACGGACACCGAAACGGCCCCCTCCGCGTCCCCGATCCCGTCACCCCACATGTCCGGACCCTCCTGCAGTGCCGAAAGAACCCCGTGCTACTGGCTTCCATCCTGGGAAATTCGGTCTTCTGGGGCGTGGGCGCCATGGCGCAGCTGGTGCTGGTGCTCCTGGCGAAGAATTCCCTGAAGGCGAACGACCAGATCATGGGGCTCCTCCAGGCAGCGCTGGGCGTGGGCATCGGCGCGGGGTGCTTTCTGGCGGGACTCCTGGGGAGCCGGCGGCGGCCTTTCCTGCTGGTGCCCGTGGGAGGCGTCCTCATGGCCGCGGCACTCCTGACGCTGGGATTCCTGGGAGACCGGCTCCCCTGGGCATTCACCATGGTCACCGCCGCCGGATTCTTCAGCGGATTCTATATGCTGCCGCTCTCCACCGCCATCCAGCGGCTGGCGCCCCCCGAGGAACGGGGACGCTACCTGGGGGCCTCCTCCGCCATGGACTGCGTGGGGATGATCCTAGGGAGCCTGGCGCTGGGCGCCCTTGGCGCACTCCATCTCACGCCACTGGGAATCCTCCGCGTCATGGCGCTGTTGGCACTGCTCCCCCTGCCGATTCTCTGCAGGGTCTTCTTCCGCAAGTCCCCGGAGAGCCGATAGGATATGCACGATAGAGAAATGCTGGATTTGCTGACGCGCGTCTTCGGACGATGGGGATTCTCGCTGCAGCGGGCGTGCCCCGAGCTCGCCATCGCGGGCAGCCCGGACCGCGCCATGGGCAGGGAGCTCCTGGAGGGCGAGGACGGCCGGAAATACGTCCTGGAACGCCTGCCGCTAGCGGCAAGGGAGTCCCGCATTCGCCAGGCGAAGACGCTGCAGGGTCTCGCCAGCGGCGGCCTGGAGGGCATTGCGCCCTGGCTCTCGCCGCGCCCCGGTGAGTTCGGCGTGGAGGAAAATGGCTTTTTCTGGCAGCTCCGCCACTGGATTCCCGGCGAGGCGCTCCCGCGGGAGACCTACGCGCAGGACGAGTGGCGCGGAAAGGCCGCCGCACAATTCCTCCTGGAACTGCGGCGAGTCTCCCAGGAACAAGGGGAGGCGCTCCCCGCAATGCAGACGCATCCCTTCCACCTGGGGCACTATATCGAACACCTCATGGAACACTTCCAGAGGCTGATGCCCGCACTGGTCAAGGACATGTCCCCTATGGTGGAGGAGCTGAAGCCCTTCGGGGAATACGAACACGCCGCCCCCACCGCCTTCGCACACGGGGACTTCCATCCCGGAAATGTCCTCTGGGGCCCCGCGGGAATCCATGGCGTCATCGACTGGGAATTCTGCGGACCGAAGACCCCCGCCTACGATCTGGCGAATCTCCTGGGATGCCTGGGAATGGACGACCCCGCGAATCTCACCGGACCCATGGCGCTGTCCATGGTCCAGACCCTCCGCGAGAACAACTACCTCTCCCCACAGGACTGGCGGTTCCTCCCCGATCTCATCGCCGCACTCCGCTTCGCCTGGATGCGCGAGTGGGTCGCCCGAAAAGACCGCGAGATGATGATCCAGGAACTCGATTTCCTCTGGCTCGTTCTCGATAACCGGGAACTGCTTCGCAACCGGTACGGCGCATAGGATGCGCCGTAAGTATTTAGGAATCAGTGGCTAGTTGCTAGTTGCATGGTCGCTGCATGGCTCTTTTCGCCGCTTTCATGCAGCGATATTGGCAGCACGCGACGGTTGATTTTTCGCGGGGAATATCCAAAGGACAGGGGGCACCGCCCCCCGCACCCCATCCATTGTCAGGTGGTAGGGAGAAGGTAGTAGGTAGTAGAGGGCTTCGGTGCCTGCAGCACCCTTCCGCCTGCCGGCGGCACTTTTTGCTTTTTCCCTTTTGCACGACAATATGGGCGCGCATGGCGCACGCGCCGGTAGATTCCGGCGCGGGGGGGGCGGGGCACCTGAAACCCTGGCCAAACTTCCTCCTTCCTCCCTCCTCCTTTTTTGAAATATCACCGTGTGATGTTCTTGACCCACCGATATTTCCTATGGTGGAGAATGACCCAGGGGACCTTTCCCACTTCGTCCAGGCAGGTGCACGCATAGACTGCGAGGACAGGCAGGTGCAGGACGAAGGCGCCCAGGAATGCGCAGGGCAGGGCGAAGCACCACATGAAGGCGACGAGGGAGACGATATCGAACATGGTGTCTCCGCCGGCATCGAAGATTCCGTTGATCACCACGGTGCAGACGGTGCGTCCGATCATGTAGACCGAGAGGATGACCAGCATTCCGGCGGTGTATTGCCGTGCGGCATCGGTGAGGGGCAGGAAGTGGTTCACCAGGGGGATGCACGCCAGGGAGCATGCGGTGCAGACGAGTCCCATGAGAAAGGAGAGCCGCACCATGCGGTCGCCATAGAGCCTGCCCGTCTCCAGATGACCCGCGCCGAGCTCGTTGCCAATGACGATGCCCGCCGCCATGGCAAAGCCCGATGCCATGCAGCAGAGCAGGTCACGGATCACGGCGGCGATGGCGTTGGCGGCCGCGGCGTCGGGTCCCAGGTGTCCCAGGATGGCGGTGTAGGTCGTGAAGCCGATTCCCCAGAGCGTGAAGGCGCCCAGCAACGGCAGCGTGTATTTCCAGAAGTCCAGGAAGAGGAATTTCGGAAAGACCACCAGCGCCTTCGGCTTCAAGCGGATGTAGTTGGGGCGAAGGCTGATCAGCAGGCACCAGGAGAGCTCCACCAGACGCGCCAGCACCGTGGCCAGGGCCGCGCCCTTTACGCCTAACGCCGGCGCACCCGCAAGCCCGAAGATGAAGACCGCATTCAGGACGATATTCAGGATCACCGTGGTGGCGCTGATCCAGGCGGAATGCGTGGCGTGCCCGCTCACGCGCAGGATGGCCAGATAGCACTGCGAGACCCCCGTGAGCAGGTAGCTCCACGCCGCCACCCGGAGGTAGTCGGCGCCCAGCGCAATTAGCTCCGCGTCCCCCGCAAAGAGCCGCATCAGCGCCTCCGGCAGGAAATAGCATCCCAGGAAGAAGAGCACGCTCACCGCCGTGGCTTGGCTTACGCCTAGCCCCAAGAGACGGCCGAGCACCTGCTTGTCGCCCTTTCCCCAGTATTGCGCCCCCAAGACCCCCATGCCTGCCGCAATGCCGCCCAATAGCGTGTTCTGCACAAACTGGATCTGGCTGGCCAGCGAGACCGCCGCCATCGCATTCTGATGCAACTTCCCCAGCATCAGCGCGTCTCCCGCCGCCACTAACGCCAGCATCAGATTCTGCAGGGTCAGCGGAAAGGCAAGCAACAACAGCTTACGCAAAAAGGCACGGTCGCGGAACATGGGACTTCAAAATGGCAAAAGGGAATAGTAGAAAGCGGCAAGGCGCATAATGTAAGCCGAGGATAAAACTCCTAAAATGATACGCTGGCACCGCCGGAAGGCGGAAGGGCGCCTGCAAGAACGCACCATATAGACTAGCCACTGATGGCTAAGTACTAATTCAGGGGGGCACGGGGGGCGGCAGCCCCTCCGTCCTTTGGTTGGCGTCCCGCCTAGCGAAGAGCCATCTGGGGCTTATCGCGCTGCCGAAGCAGTATCGGCACCCGGCCGGAAGGGCGCCTGCAAGAACGCACCATATAGACTAGCCACTGATGGCTAAGTACTAATTCAGGGGGGCACGGGGGGCGGCAGCCCCTCCGTCCTTTGGTTGGCGTCCCGCCTAGCGAAGAGCCATCTGGGGCTAACCGCGCTGCCGAAGCGGCATCGGCCC
>CAVDSU010000033.1:0-18453 GCA_963611685.1 bacterium | reverse complement strand
GCGCTAGCCCCTCCGTCCTTTGGATATTGCCACCCTTCCGAATGGCGGGCGCATCCTGCGCCCGCGCCGTAAGTGCCTAGCAATTAGTGGCTAGTGGGTAGTCTATAAGGTGCCGCAGGGCGGCAAAATCCCGCCTTCGACTGCGCGGTTAGCCTAAGACGGCTCTTCCCTAGGCGAATGCCAACCAAAGGACGGAGGGGCTTGCGCCCCCCGTGCCCCCCGAATTAGTAGCTAGGCGCTAGTGGCTAGTGGGTAGTCTACAAGGTGCCGCAGGCGCTGTTCCGCCGCTTCAATGATGCGGCGGGTGCCGGCCCTATGCTGCTACCCTAGGGCTTTTTGTAGGGCACGGGGTTGCCGCTACCCTAAAGTATTCGGGGGGTGCGGGGGGCGCTAGCCCCTCCGTCCTTTGGATATTGCCACCCTTCCGAATGGCGGGCGCATCTGCGCCCGCGCCGTAAATACCTAACAATTAGTGGCTAGTGGGTAGTCTATAAGGTGCCGCAGGGCGCTGTTCTGGTTATGCGCTGGTGGCCAGCGCAGGTAGGAATAAGTAGATAGCAATCAGCGACTTGGAGCGTCCGAATAAACCCACTATTTACTCCCTTCTTTCTTCTCCCTTCTTTCTCCTCCCTACTTCCTCCCTGTGGTGAGGAGTGCGACGGTGGCGTGGAGGGTGGCTTCCTTTCCGGAGAGCGTGTGGAGTTCTTGTGCGAAGGGCAGGAGGTCTGTTTCGGGGAGTCCCGCTGCCAGGAGTCTTGCTGCGTAGGAGCCCTTTTGTGTGGGATCCATCCATCGGTCGAGGACTCCAGGGGTGAGGGTCTGCGTGCGGCGGGATTCCAGGAGCGTGTGTTTTGGTGGCTGGAGTCCGGCGTCTTGTGCCTCTTGGAGGAGTTCGGCGAGATCCCAGTTCATCAGGGGATCGGTGGCCTGTGCATAGAGCTTTTCTTCGGCGTCCCGGATATTCTGTGGTGCGGGTTCGGGGAGGAGTGCGGAGAGTCGTTGTCCGCGCTTGGGGAGGGTCTCGGCCAGTGCGAGGGTGCCGGCATGGGGTTCCAGGAGCGCGGCGAGGATCTTCCAGGCGGGGGCGCGGTCGGCGAGGCGTCCCAGGGCGTTTCGTCCCAGGATGAAATCGAATCGGACCTCGGCGTCGCCGGACTCCTGGAGGAGCCTCGGGAGGTCTTCGGGGGTGCCCACCAGGATCTTCGGCTGGCGCAGCTCCGGGAGATTGCGTCCTTCTTCCAGGAGGACCTGCCGCGCCTCTTTGGTGCGGACCAGCGCCCAGACGCCGCCCTCGGGGGTGCGTCGGACGGCCTCCCAGAGGAGGAGTCCGGAGTCGGCGGAGAGATCCAGCACGCGGTCTTGTCGCTGGAGTTCGTGTTGTCGGAAGAGCTCTGCGCGCAGCTGTGCCAGGAATCCGGTCATGGATCCGACGGCGCGTGCGAGCCACTGTTCTGCGGAGCGGTCGGCGGGGGAGAAGGAGAGGATTTCCTGTGGCGGGAGTGCCTCGGCCTCCCGGAGTGCGGCCAACTGGAGTTCGCGTCGCTGGTGGATTTGGTCGGCGAGCGTGCTTTCGTATCCCAGTTGTCCGGGCTGGTAGAAGACGCGTCCCTGGAGGGAGGTCGGCAGATATTGTTGTGCGACCCAGTGGTTTCGGTATTCGTGGGGGTATTTGTATCCCACGCCGTGTCCGAAGCCCTTCTGGTCCCGGGAGGCATCCCGCAGGTGGTTGGGCACCTCGCCCTCACGCTCCTTTTCCACCAGCTTCAGCGCATCGAAGAATCCCAGCACCGAATTGGATTTCGGCGCGGTGGCGCAGTAGAGCGCCGCGTGTGCCAGGGGGAAGTGCCCCTCGGGGAGTCCTACGCGGTCGAAGGTGTCCGCGCATGCCTGGACGAAGGGCACGGCGTGGGGATCCGCCATCCCGATGTCCTCGGAGGCGAAGATGAGCATTCGCCGGAAGAGGAAGCGCGGGTCTTCGCCGGCATAGACCATCTTTGCCAGCCAGTAGAAGGCGGCGTCGGGGTCGGAACCCCGCATGGACTTGATGAAGGCGGAGATGGTGTCGAAGTGGTAGTCGCCCTCGCGGTCGTAGAGGACCGCCCGGCGCTGGATGGACTCCTCGGCGACGGACAGGGTGACGGGGATCTCGCCGTTTTCGTCGGGGGGAGTGGTCTCCACGGCCAGCTCCAGGGCATTGAGGGCCGCGCGGGCATCGCCATTGGCCACGTTTGCCAGGTGGTCCAGCGCCTGCGGATCCAGGCGCACCCTCCGGCTGCCATAGCCGCGCTCGGAGTCCCGCAAGGCCTGCTGGAGGACCTGCCGGATTTCGTCGTCGGAGAGGGGCTTCAGCTGGAAGATCCGGCTCCGGGAGACCAGCGCGCGGTTGACGGTGAAGTAGGGATTCTCCGTGGTGGCGCCGATGAGGATGATGGTGCCGCTCTCCACCCAGGGGAGCAATGCGTCCTGCTGCGCCTTGTTCCAGCGGTGGACCTCGTCAATGAAGAGAATCGTCCGACGACCGAACTCCGCCTGCCGACGCTGCGCCTCCGCCGTCACCGCCTTCAAGTCCGGGAGGCCGGTCATCACCGCATTCAGGGTGACGAAGGCCGATTTGGTGGTGTTGGCGATGACGCTGGCCAGCGTGGTCTTGCCCGTTCCCGGCGGTCCATAGAAGAGCAGCGACGACAGCCGATCCGCCTGGATGGACCGCCAGAGCAGCCGTCCCGGCGCCAGGATATGCCGCTGGCCGATGTATTCCTCCAGCGTCCGCGGACGCATGCGCGCCGCCAGCGGGGACTCCTTGCGGAGACGCTCCTGCCGCGCATGCTCGAAGAGGCTGGGGGAGGTCATGGACATTCTTTTTGGAAAAAGGAGGAAGGAGGAAGGAGGAAGTGAGGACCGCCTGCGGCTGGCTGCGCCAAGCGCGCCCGGATTGGCGCGCGGGGGAGTTCTAGGGAGCAGGTAGGAAGGGCGGCCGCCGGGGGAGTTCTAGGGAGCAGGTAGGAAGGGAGTAGGTAGTAGGGGGCGCGCGAAAGACTAGGAGTTTTGCCTTCCGAAGGGGGCAGTAGTGTTGCAGCGGGGGTACGGGGGGCGCAGCCTCCCGTCCTTTGGGTAGCCTGCCGGGGAAGAGTCGCGCCGGTGCTAGTGCCCGAAGAATGCCCCGCTGCTTTATTGTGCAGCGATGGTTTGCGCCATGATTTCTTCCACTGCCTCTCGCGTGGGTGTGATGAGCGTTTTGCGGAGGGGCAGCGTCTTGAGCTTTTCGAGGGAGGGGTGTGTGGCGAGGGATCCGTCGCCCAGTGCCTGTGCGATGGCGTCGGGGAATTTTCCGGGGTGTGCGGTTTCCAGGCAGAGGGTGTATGTGCCCTCCAGGGGATTCTGGAGTGCGACGGCCACTCCCACGGCGCCGTGGGGATCCAGGAGCACGTGGTGTTTTTCCCAGAAGGTCCGGATGGTGTCCAGGGTCATGGCGGTGTCGCCGCGTCCGGCGGCGAAGGTCTCGTCGTGGTCGGCCATCTGGATGGGCGTGCCCTTCGCGAAGGCCTCCATGAGCGCCTTGGTCTTCGCGGCGTCCTCGCCGACGCGGTAGTAGAGATAGCGCTCGAAGTTGCTGGCCACCTGGATGTCCATGGAGGGCGAGAGGGTGGGGTGGACATCCCCGCGGGTGTAGACGCCGTCGTTGAAGAAGCGCGAGAGGATGTCGTTTTCGTTGGTGGCCAGCAGGAGCCGCCGGATGGGCGCGCCCATGCGCTTTGCCACATATCCGGCGAAGATGTCGCCGAAGTTTCCGGTGGGCACGCAGACCTGCAGCTGTGCGGAGGGATCCCTCGACAGCTCCCGGACGCGGAAGGCGCCCCAGAAGTAATAGACCACCTGCGCCAGGATTCGCGCCCAGTTCACCGAATTCACGGCGCCCAGGTGCATGGACTGCTTGAAGGGCAGGTCGTTGAAGATCTCCTTGAGCACGCGCTGTCCGTCATCGAAGGTGCCGCGGATGGCGAGGCAGTGGACATTCGGGTCTTCCACGGTGGCCATCTGCCGTTCCTGGAGGGGGCTGACGCGTCCCTCGGGATACATGATGAAGATCTGTATGCCGTCCTTGCCGCGGACGCCGTGGATGGCGGCGGAGCCGGTATCGCCGCTGGTGGCGCCCAGGATATTCAGCTTTCCGCCGCGCTTGCGGAGGATTGCCTGGAAGAGATTTCCCAGGAATTGCAGCGCCACGTCCTTGAAGGCCAGCGTGGGGCCGTGGTAGAGCTCGGCAACGTAGAGCCCGCTGGCGCCCATGGGCTTCACGGGCACCACCTCGGGGGTGTCGAAGGTGGCGTAGCTGCGCTCCAGGAGCCCGCGGAGCTCGTCTTCGGAGAAGTCGCTTCCCACGAAGGGCCGCATGACCTCCAGCGCCAGCGCGGGGTAGGGCAGGCGGCTCCATTTCTCCAGGGTCTCGGCGGAGACTGCGGGGATTGTGCCCGGCAGGAGGAGTCCGCCGTCGGTGGCCAGTCCCATCATGACGGCGTCGGCGAAGCCCACGGGGGCGATGCCGCCGCGGGTGCTGAAGTATTGGGAAGCGGAAGGAGCCATGGGTGTCGCTACTCTCCTGAAAATGGGTGTTATATTGTTGCGTTTCTCTCACGCCGGAGGCAGTGCAGTGGCCGTCGGCGTTTTTTTCGGGTCGGGGAGGTGGTCTTTCCTACGGGAAAGGCGCCTCTTTTTGGGGAATGGGGCTAATATAATTCCGGGGCGGTTGGCTACAGTTCCGGGAGACGCCGCCCCACGCTCCCCCACGACATTTGGCACTCCCCCACGCCAGGACGCGACCCGCTCCGAGAATCCCCTCTCTCTTCCCCTTCCACAGCTCCGCACCGACATGTTCCAGAACGCCCTGATTCTTCTTGCAAACGGCTTCGAGGAGCTGGAGGCGTTGGCGCCGGCGGACGTCTTTCGGCGTGCGGGCGTGGCGGTGACCCTGGCGGGCGTCGGCGCGGATCCCGCGGGCTTCGTGACCTCCGCCCATGGCGTGGCGGTGCGTTGCGATGCCTCGGTGGAGGCGCTGGATCCCGCGGCCGCGTGGGACCTGGTCTACTTTCCGGGCGGCATGCCGGGATCCCGGAATCTGTCCAACAGCGCCGTCTGCCGCGAGCTGGCGCGCAGCGCGTGCGACCGCGGCGCTTGGCTCTGCGCGATTTGTGCGGCGCCCATGGCGCTGGATGCCGCCGGCGTGCTGGACGGCGTGGAATACACCTGCTACCCCGGCACCGAAAAACAGCTCCATTCCGGCATCTACACCGGGCGGTACATCCAGCGGAGCGGAAAGATCCTCACTGCCTGCGGACCCGCCGCCGCCCTCGATTTCGCCCTGGAGATCCTCCGCGCCGGCGGCGCCGCGCCCCTGGCCGCGCAGCTCTCCGCCGGAATGATGATGCGGAAGCCCTAGCCGCCTTGCCGCAAGGAAGGCGCCCGTCCGCCGCGCGCGTACGCGCCGGTAGCGGCCCTCCCGCAACGCCACTTTTCCTGACTCGACAATCCCCCAACGACATACCGCCCGTTCTTGGGCACCAGAACCGTGAAAGCATTCCTCGCAATCCTGAAACAGACCATCCGCTCTTCCGTGCGGTCCAAGGTATTCCTCGTGCTCTTCGCGCTGATCCTGCTGTGCGTGGTGGGGCTGCCCCTGACCATCCGCGGCGACAACACGGCCGCCGGACTCATCCAGGTCTCCCTCACCTACTCCCTGAATCTGGTGGTGGCGCTGATCTCCGCCTCCTGCCTCTGGCTGGGATGCTCGCTGCTGGCCAGCGAAATCGAGGGCTACCAGGTCCATCTGACGGTCACCAAGCCCTGTCCCCGCTGGGTCCTCTGGACCGGCAAGTTCGTGGGCGTCTTCCTGATGCATGCCATCATCCTGGTGATCTCCATGCTCCTGGTCTACGGACTCACCTTCTTCCGCCTGGACCGCGCATACAAGGCGGGGCTCTTCAATGAGGACGACATGGCGCGGCTGAAGCGGGAGTTCCTGGTGGCGCGCCGTGAATTCCGCCCCCGTCTGCCCGATCTCTCCCAGCGTGTCCAGGTCGAATACGAGACCCGCGTGCGCCAGGGGCTGGTGGATCCCAAGAGCACCGACGAGCTGTTGGTGAAGAAGGCCATCATGGCGGAGCTCATCGACGGCGTCCTGAAGAACACCACCCTCAAGCCCGGCGAAACCGCCACCTGGGAATACAAGGGCGTGAAGCTCCCCTCCGACGACGCTACGCTCTCCGTCCGCCTCCGCGCGTATTCCAACGACGCCATCAACACCAACCAGAATGATCTGACGCTGGATGTGGGATTCCTCTACTTCGGCGAGGCAGACGAGACCGCCGGCATCCCCACCATCTGGTATACCGAGGGAACGGGTCTGACCTTCGTTGCGCCCGGCGGCGTCTGGCGCGAACTCTCTACCATCGCCGCGAATACTCCCAAGAATGCGGAGGGGCAATATGTGATCGGCGTCGATACCTATCCCGCATTGGCGAAGAACCTGATTAACAAGGACCACGAGAACTCCGTCTCCCTCACGATCCGGAACCTGGGCGACATCGGTCTGCCCGCCCGGGAGTCCATCCCCCAGGACGAGGAGTCCCTGAAGGCCTACGACCGCGCATTCCGCAGCCGCACTGCGGTCTTCCAGGCGGCGGACGGACCCACGCTGCTGTGCCCCGTGGGCACCTTCGCGCAGAACTATATGCGCACCATGGTCATGGCGCTCTACCAGCTGGCCTTCCTGGCGGCGCTGGGCTGCACGGTCGGCGCGCTCTTCTCCACCCCCGTGGCGGTCTTCGCCGCCATCGCGTATCTCATCATCGGTCTGGTGGTGCCCTTCGCCATGGACGCGCCCGTCCAGGGGCCCGATGGCTCCTACCTGTATGCGAATATGTGGGAGCGCGCGGCGCACTACATGGCCACGACCGTCCAGACTCTGGTGGTCACCGTGGACGACCTGAACACCACGGGCGACCTGGCGGCGGGGCGGCTGGTGGAGGCGAAGGATCTCGGCTGGGCGTTCCTGCGCGTGATTGTCATCCGCAGCGGCCTGCTGGCCGGCCTGGGCATCTACTTCCTCACCCGCAGAGAGCTGGGACTGGTGGTCCGGAGAATCTCCTGAGACCGGACCCCGGCCACCGCAACGCGGCGAAATCCCCCTTTCACTTCCCTCTCACGATCCATATCCCCCTATGAAAAGCAGCTTCACTCGCCTGGTCGCCATCCTGGTGGCCATGGTCCTGCTCCTGGGAGCCCTCTCCTTCCTCCAGAACCGGATGAACGGACTGCGCTCCACATACCACCTCACCGACAACACGCCTCTGGAGAATGCGCCCCCCGTGGTCGCCTTCACCAGCGTGGCGCTGGGCGGCTTCCGCGGCATCCTGGCCGACTACCTGTGGCTGCGCTCCAACCGCATGCAGCAGGAGGGAAAGTACTACGAGATGGTGCAGCTGGCGGACTGGATCGTGAAGCTCCAGCCCCGTTTCACCGGCGCACACGCCTTCCTCTCCTGGAATATGGCCTACAATGTCTCCGTGACCTTCACCGGTTTCGAGGACCGCTGGCGCTGGGTCAAGCGCGGCATCGAGCTCGTCCGCGACGAGGCGCTGGAATACAACCCCGGCGATCCCGATCTCTTTCGCCAGCTGGGATGGATCTTCCAGCACAAGATGGGACAGGATACCGATGACGCCAACCGCTACTACAAGGTGGAGTGGGCCAAGGAGATGATCCGTCTTTTCGGAGACTACTACCTGCAGTGGGAGACCCTGGACAAGGCGCCCCTCAACGAAGGAAAGCTGGTGGCGAACCTGGGCGACCGCGCTGCGGAATACCGCCGCATCCTGTCGGAGAAGCAGGCGGATTTTGCGCGTCTGGAGCTGGAGTTCCGGGAGGCGGCGGTGATTCCCGAGCGCTTCAAGGCCGAGTTTGACGAAGCGGGCATCACGGAGGACGTGGAGCTGTGCCTGCGCCATCGCTGGATGTTCTACAAGTACCGCCTGGATCCCAAATACATGATGTACCTCAACGAGGAATACGGCGAATTCGACTGGCGCCTCCCCGAGGCGCACGCGGTCTACTGGGCGCAGAAGGGCCTGGATGTATGGAAGGATCCCGCCGCCGCCTTCAAGCGCCTCTCCTGCGAGCGAATGATCTTCCAGGCGCTGGGCACCGCGTTCCTGGGCGGAAAGCTCCTCTATTTGAAGGGCGATCTGCGGACCCTCCAGATGCAGCCCAATTTCAATGTGGCCGAGGCCACACGGCGCGTCTATCTGCGCGCCATCGAACAGTATCCCCGCAACAACATCCAGGGCGCATACAGCAACTTCCTGGTGGACTCCGTGGTGCGCCTGTATACCTACGGCTACAAGAAGGACGCCGCGCGCTGGTTCGCCGAGGCCAAGGACTTCAATTCCGAGCGCTTCACCGGCGATCTGGAGTCCTTCGTGAAGAAGGAGCTGGCCGAGGACATCCTGGCGGGCAGCCAGCGGAATGTGGAGCAGGTCATCAACAGCTACCTCTACCAGGCATACACCATCCTGGCCTACGCCGAGAGCCAGGAGGCCGATGAATTCTATACCTTCGAGAGCCTGACGCAGACCGCCAAGGACATCTACGACATGTACGCCAAGAACAACGAGGGCGTGGAGAAGCGCCGCGGTCTGGCGCCCTTCGACCAGATGCGCCGCACCATGCTGGGCAATGTGGTCCGGCTCTTCCAGTCGACTCCCGATACCCAGAAGCTGGCCGCAAATCTCGCGAATTTCCAGCACATCCCCGTGGAGCGGTTCATCCCCCGTGCCGGAGAGATCGCGGTGCCCCGCGTGAAGTAGCGCGACAACGGCTCCCGCATTCACTCCCGAATCCCCAATACCCATGCTAGAGCAGATCTCCAATGTGCCGGGCATCATCGCCATCGTGGTGGCCGCATTCCTGGTGCTAACGTTCATCATCGCCGCAGACCGGTATCTCTATCTCCACCGCGCACGCGTCGATACCTTCGAGCTACTCCGCGGTATCCTCAGCCAGCTGCGCGCCGGACGCGTCAAGGAGGCCGTGGCGAATTGCGACGCCAAGACCGGCCCCGTCGGCGAAATCCTGCGCACTGCCATCGAGCATTGGCGCGATGGCGGCGATGCGGTGCGCCACAGCGTGGAGGAGACGGGGCGGCTGCTGGTTCCCCGCCTGGAGCGGAACCTGAAGCTCCTGGCGGCCTTTGCCAATGTGACTCCCATCGTGGGACTCCTGGGGACCCTGGTCTCCCTCATCGGCGCCTTCGACAAGATCAGCAATATCGAATTCCAGGGCGCGCAGGTGCTCTCCGGCGACATCAAGATGGCGCTTTTGTGCACGGCCATGGGCCTCTTGGCGTCCCTGGTGAGCCAGATTTGCCATGCGGTCTTGGTGGAGAAGGTGGATCATCTTTTGGAGGAGATGGGCAAGGCCGCCTCGGAGATCACCTATTTCCTGACCCACAATCCGCCGCCCGCCGAGGAGGAGACTCCCTAGCGGGACGCCACGCGCGTCGCCAAGAATATGGATTTTCAGTGGCGAACCCAATATCATCGGGTGACCTCCACCCTCCCTGCCATGACGGGATTGCTGGGGCTCTTCTTTGTGCTGATGGTGGTCTTCCTCATCTGCAGCCAGAGGATCTCCATGCCCGGAGTGCCCATCGATCTGCCGCGCTTTGACAACGAGGAGGTCACTCCCGTGGTGAAGACCGTGGTGACCGTGACCCAGGAGGGCCGGCTCTTCTACAACGCCAAGCGCCTGGAGGGCCCCGAAGCCCTGCACGAGGTCCTGCGGGATCTGGAGGGGCGCTATGGACGGGGGGAGGGCGGCCATGCTGCCGAGGGAAGCCGCGTGGTGGTCTTCTACGTGGACCAGAATGCCCCGCTGAGCATTGTGGCGAAGCTCTTCGATATCGCCCGTGGCGCAAATTTCGATGCCTATTTGGCCACCAGTGGCGCCAGTCTGCGCGACGGCAAGAACCGTGTCCCCTTGGATGAAAACGACCTCTGAGCAAAGTGCGGCGCGGGAGTCGTCGGGCGTCGAGAAGCAGCGCACCGTCAGTCGTCGGGAGGGGGAGCACAAGTGGCGGCGGCTTTTTCTGGCGATTTTGGTGGTGGTGCTGTTGCATCTGCCCCTCCTGCTGCTGAAGCCGGGGAGTGAGAAGAGCGCCCCCGCGCAACCCCAGCGGAGCCTGGCGGCGATTGCGCAGCCCGGTGAGGCGTGCACTGCCAGCGAGAAGGCGCTCTGGCGCTGGATCGAGTTCTCCGATCCCTCGCAGTGGTATTTTCCAACGGCGCAGGGCTTTTCGCGCTACAATGCCTTCGGGGCGCTCCCCGGTCCGGAATTGCCGCATTTCACGCTGTCTTCCGCTGAGCCGCCGAGGGTGTCCTTGACGGAGAATCGCCTGGAGGGGCATCTGCCGCCCTTGGATGAGCGGGACTTCCTGGGCCTGAAGTGCGCTTCGCTTCCGGAGCCCGTCGCGCCGGAGACCGATCCCCTGGCTTTCCTGGCGCCCCGCTGGCGCATTTTGGGCGGGGGAGTCTTGGCGAATCCGCCGGTGTTTTCCGAAGAGACTCTGAAGCTCCGTCAGGAATCCTGTCAGAAGAAGGAGCTCTCGGGCTTCCTTCCCACGGTGATGGAAGTGGAATTCCTTCCCGGGCTCTCGGTGCCGCGGCTGCTGTTGCGCTCGAGCTGCGGCGTCGCCGCCCTGGACCGCGCGGCATTGGATGCCCTGCGGGGCTTTTTGCGCCGGAAGGCGGGTCCCGCACTCTGGGAGGGCGCTCCCGCCGCACGTTTCCAGCTCTTGGTGGAGTGGGCCCTCTAGCGCCTGAAAATACCCCTTTCTTTTTTCCCCTGAAATCATGCCCATCGCTCGGCTACTGCTTTTGTATACCCTCCTGGCACTGCTAGGCGGACTGGTGCTGCTGTTGGCGGACAAGCTGTGGCGGAGCAACCACAACTGGCGACTCTCCCGCTCGAAGCTCTTGACCTGCAAGAAGTGCGGCAACGTCTTTGCGTTGCCGCGGCAGGGCGTGGATCGGCGGTGTCCGCTGTGCGGCGGAGGCACCACGTCCTTCCAGATGCCCTATTCGGGAATCCACGAGACCCTCAAGCAGCGTGCCCGGCACCTGAAGGAGTCCTAGCACCATGCGAATTGTATCGGGGTTGGCCCGTGGCATCCGTCTGTCGGTCCCGGAGACTGGCGGCGTGCGTCCCACGGAGGACAAAGTGAAGGAGTCCCTCTTTTCCACGCTGGGGGATCTGCGTGGCAAGCGGGTCTTGGATCTCTTTTCGGGTTCTGGCGCCCTGGGGCTGGAGGCGCTCTCCCGCGGCGCAGAGCGCGTGGTCCTGGTGGAACGGGATCCCCGCCATTGCCAGGTCATCCGGGAGAATTTGTCGCGGGTATCGAAGGCCATGGGTGGCGTCGCCCCCGAGGCCGTGGAACTGCTCGCCTGCGACGCCGCCCGCGCGGGTGTGCGGCTCTCCGCGGAAGCGCCCTTCGATTTTCTTTTGGCGGATCCGCCATATCATTGCGCGGCCGGCGACTACGGCGCCTGCGCGCTGCTGAACGACCCCGCCTGGATCCGCCTGGCGGCGCCCGGCGCAATCCTCGTCTTGGAGCAGGAGACCGGCACGCTGGATGTGCCCTGGGCGCCCCTCTCTCCCTGGAAGCTCCTGCGGGAGCGCTCGTTCGGCATCCGGACGCTCTCCTACGCCACGGTGGCGGCGGAGTCCGCCGCGGAGGAGGAGCCGTAGTCCGCCCCATGGTTGACGATCGCCAGATTGTCGGGGGCACTCCTTCCCGGAAGGAGGAGCGCGTGCAGTTGCGGCGCAGGATGCGCGAGATCCTGCTCCACGATATGCCCGCAAACACCCGCACGGTGGCGGATCCCCTGCTGGCCTCCCGACTCTTCCGGGAGTGCCAGGCATTGGTTGCCTACGTGGCCATGGCGGACGAAGTCAGCGTCT
Source organism: bacterium (assembly GCA_963611685.1). Classification (GTDB taxonomy): domain Bacteria; phylum Verrucomicrobiota; class Lentisphaeria; order Oligosphaerales; family Oligosphaeraceae; genus UBA1724. Next base: position 6,444 of record CAVDSU010000033.1, on the reverse strand, counting down.
CGGCGCTGATGAACGACGCCCTGCTTCAGGGGAAGGCACTCTATCTCCCCGTCAGCGAAAACGGCGTCTATGCCCTGGCGCGCGTGGAGTCCCTGGGACGACAGCTGTCGCCCGGACGCTACGGCATTCTGGAGCCCACTCCCGATTGCCTCCGCGCGGAGGTCCTCCCCGAACGCACGCTCTGGCTGGTTCCCGGACTCGCATTCGACCCCGAAGGCAACCGCCTGGGACGCGGCGGCGGCTTCTACGACCGGCTCTTCCAGCGGTATCCACAGGGATTCCGCCTGGGAATCTGCCGGGAGTGCCAGGTCCTGGAACAGATTCCCCGGGAACCCTGGGATCAGCCCGTGGAGGCACTGCGCACGCCTCTCCGATGGATCCCCGACGAGCCCGCACCCCGCTGGTAAAAAAAACAAGCCGCGGAAATCCCCCCTTGCAATGACACCCCTTCTGACTTCAGTCAATATCCTCCCTGCGTTTCTTCAGGCGCAACAGAGCTTCCTCTCCGCCGAGGACGAGGCGACCCTCAATACCCTGCAGCTCTGGTTCATCACCGGCGCCAGCCTTATGCTGGTGCTCCTGGTGCTCTGGCAGATCCTCTCCAACAACCGCCGCAACCGCATGGAGAAGGGCATTCGCGCGGATTTGGAGGAGGCGCGGAAGAATCTGGAGGACTCCCGTGCGCAGGCGGAGTCGCAGGCGCAGAATATCCTGAAGGAAGCCGAATTGAAGGCCGGCGATGTGCTTTTGGGCGCCCGCCAGGAGGCGGAGCGCGTCCAGAAGGAGGGGCAGCAGGCGCTGGAACAGCAGCGGGAACGCCTGCGCACCCGCGAGGACGCCCTCACCGATCGCCTGAATACCCTGCAGAAGCATCTGGTGGATCTCCAGGAGCGCGGGAAGGCCTGTCGTGCCGAGGAAGAGGAGATCCAGAAGCACCGCGCCTCTCTGGAGGCCGAACGCGAGGAGCTCCGCCACCGCCAGGAGACGCTGGCGGGCTCCACCGCCGAGGAGATCCGTGCACAACTCCTGTCGGAGATCCGCCGCGAGATGGCCAGCGAGGAGGCCGCCATGATCCGCCGGCAGCAGGAGGAGACTCGCCAGCAACTCCAGGAGAATGCCCGACGGATGCTCCTGGGCGCCATGCAGCGGCTCTCTTCCGATAGCGTCCGCTCCGGCGCAGTCACCGTGGTGGCGCTGCCCAACGAGGAGATGAAGGGCCGCATCATCGGAAAGGAGGGCCGCAATATCCGCACGCTGGAACAGGCTACCGGCACGAATCTCCTGGTGGACGATGTCCCCCAAAGCGTGGTGATCTCCTGCTTCGATCCCATTCGCCGAGAAGTGGCGCGGCGAGTCCTGGAGAAGCTCATGGACGACGGACGCATCCACCCCAGTCGCGTGGAGGAGCTGGTGGCCGCCACCCGCGAGGAGCTGGACGGCGAGGTGCTCCAGGCCGGCAAGGAGGCCGCAGAAAGCCTGTCGCTCTTCCTCCCCGATAATCTTCTCTCGATGCTGGGACGGCTCGCATTCCGATACAGCTTCTCCCAGAATGTGCTGCAGCATTCGCTGGAGGTGGGACGCATGGCCGGCACCCTCGCCGCAGAAATGGGCATGGACGCCGAGATGGCACGCCGCGCGGGACTGCTCCACGATATCGGAAAGGCGGCCGACGCCGAGGCGGAGGGCACGCACGCCGCGCTGGGCGCGGAGATCCTCCGACGCGCAGGCGAGGACCCCCGCGTGGTCAACGCGGTGGCCGCGCACCACGACGAGGTCCCCCAGGAGGGCCCCCTGGCGGTGCTGGTGCAGGTCTGCGATACGCTCTCCGCCGCACGCCCCGGCGCACGCTCCGAGGCCACCGAGTTCTTCTTGAAGCGACTGGAGAATCTGGAACGCATCGGGAACTCCTTCGATGGCGTGGAATCCTGCTACGCCCTCCAGGGCGGACGCGAACTCCGCGTGCTGGTGAAACCCCAGGAGATCTCCCAGGAACAGGCACAGATCCTCGCCCGCGACATGGCCGGAAAGATCCAGGCCGAAATGCGGTACCCCGGACAAATCCGCGTGACCGTGATCCGCGAGACACGCTGCGTGGAATACGCACGATAGCGCCCGCGCGAACGCGGCGCTAGCGTGGGAAAAAGGAGGAAGGAGGAAGTTTGGCCAGGGTTTCGCGGACCGCGAAACCCCGCGCCGGAATCTACCGGCGCGTGCGCCAAGCGCGCCACAATTGGCGCGCAGCAAGGGAAAAGCCCAAAATAGCACCGCCGGTAGGCGGAAGAGCATAGGCGGGGGGACGGGGGTTTGCCCCCGTCCTTTGGGTATTTCGCTAGGGAAGAGCGCTCTTAGGCTAGCATCGTTAGCGGAGGCGGTGTTGTGCCGCCGGTAGGCGGAAGAGCATAGGCGGGGGGACGGGGGCGGCAGTCCCCGTCCTTTGGGTATTTCGCTAGGGAAGAGCGCTCTTAGGCTAGCATCGTTAGCGGAGGCGGTGTTGTGCCGCCGGTAGGCGGAAGGGCGCCGCAGGCACCTTGCAAGCTAGCCACTAGCCACTACATGCTAGGCACTTGCGTCACGCCTGTGCCGCCGCGGGTGCGTCACGCCTGTGCCGCCGCTCTGCGGCGCTGGGCTCCTACAGTCGCATTGTTGCGAATTAGATTATTGCTCCTTTCCGGCATTCGGTGAATTTGTGTGTGCCGGGATATTCCGAAACGCAGCCATGGCGTGGGGGAGTTTCCCCTGTGCCGGAGGTGTAGTCATTTATGAACGAGAACGAACGAAACGAGAAAATCCTTTCCTTGCTCCGACGCGAGGCACGCATGCCCGTGCAGGAGATCGCAGACCGTCTGGCAATTTCCGCACAGGAGGCCGCCGATGCCATTGCGCGGATGGAGGCGGAGGGACGCATTCTCGGGTATGCCGCTTTGACGGGCGACGCCGAGGACGGCAGCACCCGTGCGATCATCGAAGTGCAGATCCAGCCGGAGCGCGATACGGGTTTTGACGGCGTGGCGCAGCGCATTTGCAAGTTCCCCGAGGTGGTCTCCGCCTATCTGGTGAGCGGCCGTTATGATCTCCATCTGGAGGTCGTGGGGAAGTCCCTGCAGGACGTGGCCCATTTTGTGGCCAGCAAGCTTTCCACGCAGCCGGGCGTGAAGTCCTGTGCGACCCTCTTCCTGCTGAAGAAATACAAGGAAGCGGGCATTGATCTTGAGAAGGAGGAAGAAGGATATGGACGACTCAAAGTCTCTATGTAATCAGGGCAGCCGTGTGGCGCCCCACATCCAGGTGATCCCCAAGAGCGGGATCCGGAAATTCTTTGATCTGGTGAGCACCATGCAGGGAGTCATCTCCCTGGGCGTGGGCGAGCCGGATTTCGTGACGCCCTGGAAGATCCGCGAGGCAATGATGTACTCCCTCACCAAGGGATACACCCACTACACCTCCAATCTGGGCGACAAGAAGCTCCGCGATATCATCTGCGAAAAGTTCCAGGAGCGCTTCGGCGGCACCTATTCCCCCGCAAACGAGTGCCTGGTGACCGTGGGCGTCTCCGAGGGATTGGATCTGGCGATCCGAGCGCTGATTTCTCCGGGCGACGAGGTGCTCTACCACGAGCCCTGCTATGTCTCCTACGGCGCCACGGTGGCGATGGCGCACGGCGTGCCCGTGCCTGTGCGCACCCGCGCGGAACACGATTTCGTGATCCAGACGGAAGACCTGGAGAAGGCGGTGACTCCCCGCACGAGGGTCCTGATGCTCAACTACCCCAATAACCCCACCGGCGCGGGCTTGACCTGGGAGGACAAGCAGAAGATCGCGGAATTCGCGATTCGCCACGACCTGGTGGTCCTCACCGACGAGATCTACGAGGACCTCTCCTACATCCCCCGCTCGCCCTCCATCTGCACGATCCCCGGCATGCGGGAGCGCACCGTGGTCTTCAATGGCTTCAGCAAGGCATACGCAATGACCGGCATGCGTATCGCGTATGCCCTGGGGCCCCACGAGATCGTGGATGCCATGATGAAGATCCACCAGTACACCATGCTCTGCGCGCCCACCGCCTCCCAGTATGGCGCCATCGAGGCCTTGAAGTCCGCCGACGCCGAGCGCGACGCCATGCACGAGGAGTACGAGGAGCGCCGGAATGTGATTGTGAAGGGCTTCAACTCCATGGGGATGTCGTGCTTCATGCCCCGTGGCGCCTTCTACGTCTTCCCCAGCGTGGCGTGCACCGGCATGACCTCCGAGGAGTTCGCCGAGCGCCTGCTGGCGGAGGAGAAGGTGGCGGTGGTGCCCGGCGACGCCTTCGGCGCCTCCGGCGAGGGCTTCGTCCGCTGCTCCTACGCCACCAGCATGAAGGAGATCCAGGAGGCGCTGCGACGCATCGCGCACTTCCTGGAACGCCACCGCGTTGCCGCGAAGGACTAGACGGCCCCATGCAGAGCCTCACGAATACCTGGGGAATCCTCCCGCTGCCCGGCGGGCCCTCCCGTCGCGTGGAGATGGACATGGGGTGCGGGAAGGGCCGTTTTACCGTGGAGCTGGCGCGCCGCCACCCGGAGAGCCTGGTGCTCTGCAACGACCTGATTTCCGAGCGTCTCCGCATTGTGGAGAAGCGCGCCGCACGCGCGGGGCTTTCGAATCTCCTGGCGCTGCGCGCCACCAGCCTGGCGCTGGTCTCCTACCAGCTGCCCGTCCATTGCCTGGATCGACTGCATCTGCTCTGCCCGGATCCCTGGCCCAAGCGGGGACACGTGGCGCGACGACTGGTGTGCACAGACTTCCTCTGCCGCGTGGTCCGCGTCCTGAAACCCGGCGGAATCTTCCACCTCTCCACGGACTACGAGCCCTATTTCGAGGACTGGCTGCGGCTCTTCCAGAATCTGGAGAGCCTCTATGAGCCATGCCCCGACGGCAACGCCGACATGGCGGACGTGAAGACGGACTTCGAGCTGCACTGGAATGCCCGCGGCACCGAGGTGCAGCACGTGTGCTTCCGCGTAAAGGGATGAGGGAGTCATCACAGGCATGAAGGCGATCTGCATCCCCTGCTCGGGTCCTGTGGAGGTGGAGGGACTCCTCCCGCTCCTGGATCACCCGCTCTTTCAGCGACTGCGCGGCTGCCGTCAGCTGGGCCTCAACGACCTGGTCTTTCCCGGCGCACGGCATAGCCGACTGGAACACGCGCTGGGGGTGCTGAAGCGCGCACGCTTTGCGGCACGCCGACAGGGCCTCGTGGGGGACGAACTGCGGAATCTGGAGCTCTTCGCGCTGCTACACGACGTGGGACACGGCCCTTTCTCCCACCAGGTGGAGCCCGTCCTCGCCGGCGATCACCACCTCCAGGGAGAGAAGACGATTCTGTCCCTGGAGGAGCCCATCCGGCAGTGTGGCGGCGATCCCGAGCGCATCCTGCAGATGCTCCGAGGGAAGGATCCGCTGGGGGAGTGGGTCTCCGACCGCAATCTGGGCGCCGATAAGCTGGATTATCTGGAGCGCGACGCCCTCCATATCGGATTCGCAGGCACCCCCGCCCTGGAGACCATCCAGGAAAATACGGTTCGTACCGCCGACGGATATCTCGCGCTCCGCGAAAAGTTCATCGAGGAGGGCAAGCGGGTCCAGAAATTCTATTCCTACCTCCATCAGCACGGATACCTCAACAAGACCGCGCTCTCCGCACAGCGGATGCTCCAGTGGGCCCTCCAGCGGGAGTTGTCCCTGCGCACGCCCGAGGAGGCCGACGCCATCTGGGAGATGACCGACGACACGCTTCTGGAGTGGCTCCGGAAGGGCCGCAGCGAGGCCGCGCGAAGGATGCTTCGCCGCCTGGAGACACGGGATCTCCTGCGGACGTGCCTCTGCTTGAAGCCACAGGGATACGGCTACGTGGAGAATGTGGAGGGGAAGGACATCGCCCTCCAGGAATGGCCCCGGCAGGCACTCATGGCACTCTCCCGGAATCTGGAGAGACTCGATACCGTCCTGAAAACCGAGGACGCCCTGGCGGAGGCCGTCCACGCACGGCCCGGAGAGGTCCTCTTGGCCGCGATGCCGTATTTCCGGAAACTCCTCCCGAAAGACCTCCGGATCGCAAATGGCTCCAACGATTATTGGCTCCTGGAAAAGGACCGCGACCACAAGAACTCCCTGGAAAGCGACTACCTCCGGACCTTCGCCGTCCGAGTCATCACTACCCCACGACTCCGCGAAAAACTCGCGAAAAATCCGGAAACACTGCTGCAAGTCCTTTCCCGGCAGGCACAATAAAAAAGGGAGGAAGGAGGAGGGAGGAAGTTTGGCCAGGGTTTCGCGCACGCGAAACCCCGCGCCGGAATCTACCGGCGCGTACACCAAGCGCGCCCGAATTGGCGCGCAGCAAGGGAAAAGCCCAAAATAGCACCGCCGGTAGGCGGAAGAGCATAGGCGGGGGGACGGGGG
>CAVDSU010000032.1:0-18750 GCA_963611685.1 bacterium | reverse complement strand
AATGTTACCGGCGCGTGCACCAAGCGCGCCCATATTGGCGCGCAAAGGGGCAGTTGCCAAATGGCACCGCCGGTAGGCGGAAGAGCGCCTGCGGCACCTTATAGACTAGCCACTAGGCACTAATTGCTAAGTACTTGCGGCGTGAACGCCGTACCGCCGATAGGCGGAAGAGCGCCCGCGGCACCTTATAGACTAGACACTAATTGCTAAGTACTTGCGGTTTATGGGATATGGAAGAATCGTTTCGCGTTTTGGGTTGTGCGTGTGGCGATTTCTTCCAGGGTGAGGTTTCGTTCTTCGGCGATACGTTGTGCGATAATGGGGATGTATTTAGAGGCGTTTGGGGTTCCGCGGTGGGGAACGGGCGCCAGGTATGGTGCGTCGGTTTCCAGGAGGAGTCGATCCAGGGGGACCATCCTTAGGGTCTCGCGGATATTCTCCGCCTTCTTGAAGGTGACCATTCCGTTGTAGGAGAAGCAGGCGTCATGGGTGAGCCACTGTTCCATTTCGCTGGGGCCGTCGGCGAAGCTATGGACTTGGATGGGGTGGTCTTTGGGGAGGAGTTCTTCCACGATGGGGAAGCACTCCTGGAAGGCCTCTCGGCAGTGAATGACCACGGGGAGTCCCTTTTCGCGTGCCAGGAGGAGCATCTTTCGGAAGCATTCCTTTTGTTGGTCGAGGGTGGTCTCCGTGTAGTGTGCGTCCAGGCCGATTTCGCCGACGGCGACCACTCCGGGGCGGTCGCACCACTCCGACAGCATCGCCATCTGCGCGTCGTCGCCGGAAAAATCGTCGCAGCATTCCGGGTGAACGCCCACGCTGGTATAAATTCCGGGATGTGCCGCGACGACCTCCAGGTAGTGCGGCATATCCGCCAGACAGGTGCCCGCCAGCAGCAGGTGTGGGACTTTGGCCTGGCGGGCTTCCAGGAGGATGGTTTCCTGTTCCTCTGGCGTGGATTCGTCGGGGAAATGGGTATGGGTATCGAAGAATTCCATGGTTCTAGCGGAAGCGGGATCGTGTCAACGATAGGAGAGAGCAATCATGAGCGAGGCAGGAAAATACTTCACGGCGCCGGGGCATCCCTACAACTGCGCGCAATCGGTGGCCTTGGGCGCCAATCGGCCGATTTTGGCGGAGGAGTTGCGCAGTTGCGGCGGCGGGCGGGCGCCGGAGGGCATTTGTGGCGCGTTGTACGCCGCGCTGTTGTTGGCGCCGGCGGAGAAGCGTGAGGAGATCCGCGAGGCCTTCCGGGCGCGTGCGGGGGCCTTGACGTGCCGGGAGATCAAGGGCGAGGCGAAGACGCCCTGTCTGTCCTGCGTGGAGCTGGCCGCCGAGCTTTTGGAGAAGAGCCGCGGAGCGGGAAAATAGTCTGCCGGTTCGGGGAGGGGAGGGGGGTTATTTGTGGTTTTCCTCGTCCTGGAAGGGCTTGGCGGAGGGATAGTTCTTCAGGTCATAGTGTATGACGGGCTCCGGCATGGGGAGTCGGCAGAGTTCCACGTGGCATTCCTGGAAGAAGTGTTCTGCCAGGGAGTCGTGGTAGCTGGAGAAGACGACCACGCGGACCACTCCCACGGCGATGAGAGCCTTTGCGCAGGAGGTGCAGGGGAGATTGGTCACGTAGGCGGTGGCGCCCTCCAGTGCCATGCCGTGTCGTGCGGCCTGGCAGATGGCGTTGATTTCGGCGTGGTTGGTGCGCACGCAGTGGTTGTCGACGACCAGGCATCCATCGTCGTAGCAGTGTGCGGTTCCGGGGAGGGAGCCGTTGTATCCGGTGGAGAGCACGTGGTGGTCTTTGACCAGCACGCAGCCGCAGTGCATTCTGGGGCAGGTGGCCCGCTCGCTCGCCAGCATGGCGAGCTTCATGAAGTAGTCATCCCACTTTGGACGGTAGGAGGGCGTTCCCTGGGGCGGTTTGATGATGAGCGGGAGGGGCTGCTGGGGCATGGCTTGCGTCCTGTGGGGTATGGGGGAAGAGGGAAAAAATCCCCGCCCGCCGGAGGAGTGTGCCTTTCCGGGGAGCGGGGTTGTTGGTGGGGAGCGAGTCAGCGGGGGAGGGGATTGTTCTTAGACTCCCCCGCTGAATTTTTTTATTTCTAGTGGAAGATCTCCTCGTCGTCGGCGCCGTCTTCCATCAGGTCGGCGCTGGCCCAGATCTTTTCCTTGAGGGTGGGATTTCCGGTGACGGAGCGATCCTGGATCTTGGTCAGATAGCGCCGCATTTGCTTGTCCAGCTTGTCGTAGACTGCGGCGATGGCGGCGGGGGTGGTGTCGGCCTTTGCGGAGGCATTGAGGTTCACGTTGTTGCCATTGAGGAGTGCCTCGCAGCTCTTCAGTCCGCGTTCGCTGCCCAGGACCATTCGGAGGGAGGAGAGCTTGACGTAGTCGCCGGAAAGCTTGTCTGCCAGCTTCTGGGCGAGGGCGCGGTCTTCATCCGCGATTTCCAGGTGTTTTCCAGTGAGAATAAGTTCCATGGATATTGCAACCTCCTTGGTCGGGACTGCGGTGGGGACGGAGGGATGCGAGCCGCCATTTGGGTGGCTCCTCCGTCTGGGGAAGGGGAAAGTCGTGGCGGGGCGTCTTGGGGCGCCCGTCGTGTATGGTGGAAATGACCTATGCGGTGGCGGGGATGTTCCCGCGGAAGGAGTCGATTTCTCCGGTTTCTTTGTTGCGGAGGGTGGTGGGGATTTGGGTTAAGCGGGATTGAAGGAGGGCCCCAGGTAGACCTTCTGGGCCTTTTCGTCGTGGACCAGTGCGTCGCCGGTGCCGGAGAAGAGGATTTCGCCGGAGCAGATAAGGTAAGCGCGGTCCACGATGGCGAGGGTCTCGCGGACATTATGGTCGGTGATCAGGATTCCCAGTCCGCGGTCGCGGAGGGTGGCGATGATTTTCTGGACCTCGAAGACATTCTTGGGGTCCACGCCGCCGAAGGGCTCGTCGAGCATGAGGAAATCGGGTGAGGTGGCCATGGCGCGGGTGATTTCCAGGCGTCGGCGTTCGCCTCCGGAGAGCGTGAGCGCCTTCTGGTCGGCCAGGTGCGTGAGCTGCAGCTCCTCCAGCAGTTCCTCCAGGCGTTCCTTTCGTTGTGCGGAAGTGAGATCCAGGGTCTGGAGGACGGCCTCCACATTTTCGCGGACGGTGAGTCTTCGGAAGATGGAGGGCTCCTGCGCCAGGTATCCCATGCCCAGTCGGGCGCGCTTATACATGGGGAGTCGGGAGACGTCCTCGCCGCGGAAGCGGATGGTTCCGCCGTCGGGGGGGATCATTCCCACGATCATGTAGAAGCTGGTGGTCTTTCCGGCGCCGTTGGGGCCCAGGAGTCCCACGACCTCTCCGGGCTTGACCTCCAGGGAGACATCCTGGACCACGCTTCTGCCGGAATAGACCTTCCGGAGGTGCTCCGCCTGCAGCAGGGGCGTTTCGTTGGTGTCGTTTGGCATGGCGGGGTCCTTTATTCCTGGGCGGCGGGGGTGAGCAGCCGTGTGGGATCCGCGGCGGCGGGGGAGGACTCCACGGGGAGCGTGAGGACGGCTCGTGCGGCCTGGAAGCGGTTTTCCTTCAGGTCGTAGGTGATGCGGGAGGAGGTGAGGACGCGTCCGTCGGCCAGGACCGTGCAGTCGCCCTCCAGGATGATGGCGCTTCCGCCGGCCAGGTCCCAGAGTCCCTGGTCGCCGGTGGCGCTCTTGCCGTCCGGCGTGTGGATGCGCACCTTTCCGAAGGCCTGGATCTTCTGGGGGCGGCTGCCGGCGCCCTCGCCGCCCTCGGGGAAGAGCACCGTCATGCGGTCCGCATTGAGAATGACGCGCACGTCGTCGCCCTGGACCTGCTTCTGGAATTGCGCGAGCGTCTCGCCCTGGGGGGTGAAGACCACCTCCACGTTGCCTTCCAGGCTGGCGGTCTTCCGCAGGACGAACTCCATGCGGTCGGCGGCGATGGTGACGGTGCCGGAGACGGGCGTGCTGTTGGAATCGGCGTCTGCGGGGGTGGTCTGTTGTGCCTTCGTGCTGGCGGGGAGTGCCAGGGTCAGGAGGAGCAGCAGTATGAGGGAGCTTCTCGTCATGGGAATCGTGGGGCTATTGGGAGAGCGTGTTGTCTGTGTGAGGCGAGGCATTTCGGGCGTCCTGGATCGCGTGGAGGGGGAAGGAGACGCGTGCCATTTCCCGGAGGACGAGCCGTGGCGGGGTCTCGCGGGAATCCAGGTAGAAGTCGAAGCCGATTCCGGAGATCTGGAGGCCATCCTGTCCCTGGAAGCGGATGGGGCCATTTCCGCGGACTTGCTGGAGCTGGTGGTCGTAGGAGCACTGGGGGCTTTCCAGGGTATAGTCGCCCAGTCCGCCGGGCTGGCCCTGGAGGCTCATGCGGAAGCCCTCCAGCAGATAGAGCGGCGTCTGGATCTTCGCCTTGTCGCCCTGGATGCGCCAGCGGACCTCCTCGGTGGACTTTCCGTGGTCCAGGAGGAAGGCGCCGTTGGTCTGGAAGCCATTGAGCTCCACCTGGTCCAGGGAGTCCAGACCCATGGGAGCGGCGTGCAGGAGGAGGGCGGAGCCCAGCAGCAGGATGAATGTAGCGAGGGCTTTCAAGGCAGTTCGGGGGCTGGACCGTGGCCGGGGATATGGTAGTGCTGCAGTTGCTCTTCCCAGCGTCCCTGGAGTTTCAGGAGCCACTCGGCGATTTCGCGGATGGCGCCTTGTCCGCCCAGGGCATTGGTCTGCAGGTCGGCGGCGGGAAGGACTTCCGGGGAGGCGTCGCCCACGGCGATTCCCACTCCGGCGGCGGACATTGCCCAGCCGTCAATGAGGTCGTCGCCCACGAAGAGGCATTGGTCGAGGGAGAGCTTCCGTTCCTGCGCCACGTGGTAGAGGCTCTGGGTCTTGTTCCAGCACTCCTCCACCAGGAAATCCAGCTTCAGCTCTGCGGCGCGGGTCTGGTTTGCGCGGCTGCGTCGTCCGGAGATGGCGCCCACCAGGAATCCGGCGCGGCGCAGCATGGTGATGCCGGAGCCATCGCGGACATGGAAGAACTTGATTTCGTCGGGGGTGCCGGTGTATCCGATGCGTCCGTCGGTGAGGACGCCATCGATGTCCATGGCCACCAGCCGGATTTTTCGGGCGGCGTCTTCTGGGGTGACGCCGGCCTTTTGGAATTTTTGCAGGGAGAGGGTCTTCATGGGCAGATGGCGTGGATTTCCTTCATGACGGCGAGCAGGTCCTTCAGGTCGGAGAGTCGCAGGGAGTTCGCGCCATCGGAGAGTGCCTTTTCGGGGCGGGGGTGGGTCTCCAGGAAGAGCCCGTCGATGCCCACGGCGCAGGCGGCGCGTGCGAGGACGGGGACGAATTCCCGGTTTCCGCCGGAGGAGGTGCCGTTTCCGCCGGGGAGTTGCACGGAGTGCGTGGCGTCGAAGACCACGGGGCATCCCAGGGAGCGCATGACGGCCAGGCCGCGCATGTCGACCACCAGGTTGTGGTATCCGAAGGTGGTGCCGCGGTCGGTGAGGAGGATGCGGGGATTTCCGGAGGCCTCCAGCTTTCCTACCACGCCGCGCATGTCTTCCGGCGCCAGGAATTGTCCCTTCTTCACATTGACGGGCTTGCCCGTGGCGGCGGCGGCTGCCAAAAGATCGGTCTGGCGGCAGAGGAAGGCGGGGATCTGGAGCATATCCACTACCTTGGCGGCCTCGGCGCACTGCGCGGGCTCATGGACGTCGGTGATGACGGGCACCTGGAACTCCTCGCGGATCTTCCGGAGGATTTCCAGTCCGGCGGCCATTCCGGGGCCGCGGAAGGAGTTGATGCTGGTGCGGTTTGCCTTGTCGAAGGACGCCTTGAAGACGTAAGGCAGATCCAGGGAGCGGCAGGCCTCCAGGGCGGTGCCGGCGATTTCGCGGCAGACCTCCAGGGATTCGGCGACGCAGGGTCCGGCGATGACCAGCAGGGGATTTCCGGGTCCCACGGGGAGTCCGTTTGGGAGGAGGGAGAAGGAAGCGAGGTGTGTCATGGGGGGATGGGAAAGGGTTTTTTGTGGGGCGGGGGCGTGTCGCCGGGGCTAGAGGAGTCCCTTCGCTTTCACGAGCTCCTCCACGCGCTGGATGTCTTCGGGCACATCCACGTCGGCGGACTGCTCCCGGGTGGTCAGCACGCAGATCTTCGCGCCGTTTTCCAGGGCGCGCAGCTGTTCCAGCTTTTCGCAGGCCTCCAGGGCGCCGGTGGGCCAGGAGACGAATTGCTGGAGGAATTCGCGGCGGTATGCGTAGAGTCCCCAGTGGAGGAGGGGTTCCGCGGGGGTGCCGCCCACCCTCTGGAAGGGGATGGGAGCGCGGGAAAAATATAGCGCAAGATTGCGCGTGTCCACGACTACCTTCACTGCGTTGGGATCGGCGGGATCCCGTCCGGTGACGCTGAAGGGGACGGCCACGGTGCCCATGTCGGCGCCGGACTCCCGCATCTGCTGCACCAGCTGGTGGAGGACGGTGGCGGGGATGAGGGGCTCGTCGCCCTGCACGTTCACGATGAGATCCGCGTCGCGTCCCTGGATGGCCTCCCAGATGCGGTCGCTGCCGCTGCGGCAGTCGGGGCTGGTCATGACGGCGAGGCCGCCGAAGGCCTCCACGGCGGAGCGGATGCGTTCGTCGTCGGTGGCCACGAGCACCTCCTGGAAATCGGCGCATTTCTGGGTGGATTCGTAGGTCCACTGGATCATGGGCTTTCCGGCGATGAGTGCCAGGGGCTTGGCGGGGAAGCGTGTGCTGCCGTAGCGAGCGGGGATGACGGCGATGGTCTTCATGGTTTTGCGTGGGTTGCGGGTTTATGGGAGAGGAAGGAGAGTGCGGGGAGTGCCAGTGCCAGGGGCCATTCGTGTTGGGCGGCCTCCAGGACGCGGAGGGCCTCCTCGTGGTTTGGCGCGCAGGCGGCGAGGACCCGTGCCACCAGGATTTCGCGGCAGTGGTTCTCGGTATGGGGTCCCTCCGGATTGTGCGGCTGGGTGGCGGGGAGTCCTGCCAGGAGTCGTTCCAGCAGGGGGACTGCCTCGGCGCCGGGCCAGTGCGCCAGGCAGCCCAGCAGTCCTGGGAGGAGTGCCGGGAGGGCGTCGTCGGTGGAGAGTCCGTCCAATAGTGGCGTGGCGGGGGTGCCGATGATGGCGAGTGCCTGCAGGAGCAGCCGTGCGTGGGCGGGGGCGGCGTTTCCGGTGGCGAACTCCTGTGCCAGGAGGCGCCGTCCGGAGGAGTCCCCCAGGAAGGCGAGCAGGAGTGCGGTCTGGGTATCTGGGTGGCTCTCGAAGGCCGCCTGGAGAACCCGTCGCGATTGGTCGGGGCGCAGGAAGGCGTGCGACAGGGCCTCCGCTTGGGGGGAGAGCGCGTTTTTTTCTGCGGGGGTCTCGGGGGGATTTTCGCGGATGGCGGTGGCGGGGACCTCCCGGAAGGTGAGGTTGTGTGCCAGGGCGTAGGCGGCCAGTCGTGCGGCGAGTCTTCCCTGGATGCGGTGGCTCTCCGGGGTGGCGAGCATGGCGCGCAGGTCCGTGTGCGCGGAGAGGGCGTCTCCGAGCGTGAGGAGATTCTGGTGCCGTGGGGAGAGGAAGACTCCGGCGGGCAGGGGAACCACGGCGTCTTTGGGGACGGCGTCGTTCAGGAGCCAGAGGAGCGGGTGTGAGGCCTCGGCGGCTTTTGGCAGGGTGGCGTGCAGCAGTGCCAGTGCGTCGTCGTGGTGGGTCTCCAGGAGGAGATCCTGTGGCATGAGCGTGAGGTCGCCGCGGATGCGTGGGGGCACTCGGAAGGCGTGGCTTGCCTCGGCGTCCCGCCGTGCGCGCAGGATTTGGCAGGCGTGGTCCTGGGGATCCAGTGCCCTCTGTCGTGCGGGGCGCAGGGTCTGTTGCGAGGCGTAGTGGAGTCTGGGCGCCAGGGCGCAGTGTTGGCTGATGATCTCCGGTTCGTGGGGATGGAGCATGGGTGCGCCCAGTGCCCAGGCGAATTGTGCGGTGCCGGTGGCGTCCAGGAAGGCCCCTGCTCGGACGAGGCACGCCTCGCCGGTGGCGGCAAGCAGCAGCGCGCCTGCCAGCACGCCGTTTTTCAGGAGCACTCCGCCCAGCCGGCAGTGGTGCCAGAGGCGGTGTGTTTCGTCGGGTGCCAGGCGGTCGGGGGGGAGCGCGGTGGCGCCGGAGGCCTCTGCCAGCAGGTAGGAGAGACCCTCCTTTTGCGCCTGCAATGCGGCGGCGCAGCCGGTCTCGCCGGCGCCCAGGATGAGCGCCTGTGGGGGAGGGCAGGCGGCCTCCTGGGGATTCAGCGATTCCAGGTCGAGTCGGACTGTGGGGCATCCGGCGTGGGGGCGGGGGGACTTTCCCTGGAAGACGAGGGATTCGTCCTCGGGGAGTGCGCGGCGCGCTTCGGCGTTTTGGAAGGCTGCGGGCGCGGGGACTTGTGGGAGGGTGTATCGGAGGAGGGTGGGGACCTGTGCCGTGCTGTGTCGGAAGAGGGGGATTTCGCGGGAGGGGGTGATGTCCTTCCAGGGGTCCTCGGCGCCTTCCCAGGCGCACCATTCGGCGCCCTTGTGGACATGGGGTCCCCAGAGCGCGGCGCGCAGCGCGCTCTCCGCGTCCAGTCGTGCGGGGAGATCCGTGGGTCGCAGCCGGAGTTCCCGGGTGGCGTGGCAGAGGGCGCGGGGGCCTTCCGGGGTGTCTTTGGGCGTCAGGGAGACCTCCAGGCGGATGCCGCTGGCGGCGGCGGGCTCTTTTGCGCTGCCCAGGAGGCTCCATTGCAGGACGCAAGGGCTGGTGCCCGTGGAGCGTCGCGTGAGCCGTGCCTGGAAGGGCAGGTGTCCTGTTGGCGTGGCGTCCACCACGGCCTTTGCGGAGATGGCGAAGTATCCGCCTGCCCCGAAGAAGATCCATCCTGCAATTTGCTGGGGGCCATTGGCTTCCCGGAGGGGTCGCAGGGGGAAGGCGTCGTATAGGATTTGTGCGCCGGCCTCCAGGAGCGTGTCTTCCAGGGCGAGGGCGTCGGAGGGTCGGTCGCCCTTTGTCGGCAGGAGTTGCCCGGGGCCGTCGACGCCCAGGGCGTCCCCCTCGCAGGCCAGGACCACCCTCCGCGCGGCGTCCCGGAGGCGCCGTGCCAGCTGGCATCCCTGGAGGGTGCCCCCGATCACGAGGACATCCGCTTCTAGGATGACGGGGACTTGGACGCTCATGGGTGGGGTGGCAGGTGTGCAGGGAGGGGACGCTGGGAGAGGGTTATATTGTCTCTAGTACTTGTCGTACGGCGCATTAACATAGCAGGAATGCCGTGTCTTCCCTGCTTCCCGACGGGAAATGCGCCCTCTTTCCTCCCCCCTTTTTCCCTCAGTCTTCCGCCGCTTCCGGCATGCGCGAATCCTCTTCCAAGTCCTTGCTATGGGTCCTGCCCCTCTTGGCGGCGGGGCTCTATCTGCTGTGCCTCCCCTGGCCGGAGCTGCGCGGCAGTGACGAGGCGGTCTTTGCCGCGATTGCCCGGGAGATGATCGAGAGCGGGGATTATCTGCATCCCACCTTCCAGGGGCAGAGCGTGCAGGTCTTTCCCCTCTATCCCTGGCTGGTCTGCCTCTTCTCCGGCTTCCAGGCGCCCGGCGTCTGGGCGGTGCGGCTGCCCTCCGTCCTGGCGGTCTTCGGAATGGCGGCACAGGCATTCCTGCTGGCGCGGCGCCATCGCGACAGCCACGCCGGACTCCTGGCTGCCGCGATCGTTTTGAGCACCCTGGGCGCCTTCCGCGTGGGAATCCTGGGGCAGGCGGAGACCCTCCATGCCTTCCTGCTCTCCGGGGCATGGCTTGCCTGGCATACGCTGGGCGTGCTGGATCGCCGGTGGCGGCTGGCCTGGGGGGTGGCGCTGGGACTGGTCACCTTGGATGTCCTCTGCACAGGATTGCGCGGCGTCTTTCTCTTCTACCTGCCGCTGCTGTTCACCACCAAGCCCCCACGCACCCGGCGCCTCCTGCGTTCCCGGGAACACCTGGAGTGCCTGGCGGGCTGTGCCCTAGCGCTCTATCTCTGGGTGACCCTGGTCTGCCCGCAGCCCTTGACGGGATGGTATGCGATGGTGGGACCCCTCTCCACCAGCGCGGCGCCCGAGGGATTCTTTGCGCATCTCTTCTACTTCCCCTTCCGGTGCCTCCGGGACCTGCTGCCCTGGGCCTTCCTCGTCTGGGTGCCCTTCTGCCTGGCACTGCGGCCCCTGGAACCCGCCGGATCCCTCTGCGGATTCCTCCGCGCCACCATCCTTACTCTCTTCCTCTGCCACTGGATCCTGCCGGGGTACTCCTCTCTCATGATGCTTCCCGTGCTCCCGGCGCTGGCAGTCACCATGAGCTTCAATCTGCCTATCGTGATGCATCGGCAGGAGCGGGGATGGGGACGCGTCAACCGCGTGCTCACGACCGTGACTCTCCTGGCGCTGCTCTACGGGATGCTCCATTGGCTATGGGTGGCGCTGGGACGCATCACCTTCCTGGGGGCCACGGAAGCGTGTGTCCAGGCGCTGCCCGCCCTGGGAACCGGGATTGTCTTCCTGCTGGCCTTCTTGGGGGCCTGGGTGTGGTGCCTGGGGCGTGCGCCCCGGGCGGAGGGACTCCTCTGGAATGTGCTGGGGCTCCGCGTGGCCTGGTGCGTCCTGATGCTCCTGCCTGCCTTCCTGACGCACGGCAACCGCGAAGCGGCCGCCATGGGGCTGCTGGGCGAGGATAGTGCTCCCGTGATGCAGGAGGGCCCCAAGGTGGAGTGCGAGGCGGAGCTGCCGAAGGACGCGGTGGTCTATCTCCTCTCGGAAAAACACTCCTTCCCCGCCCAGATGCACTATCTCGGCCATCGGGTGGAACGACTGCGAAAGGGCGATCCCCTGGGCGCCGGACCCCTCTATGTGGTGGCGGAAAGCCAGCCGCTCTTCCCCGGATGGGACTGGAAGAAGCTCTCCGGACCCGTGGACTTCCAGCTGCACCGGAAGCTGGTGCCTTCCCCCCTGGTGCCCGATTGGCGAATGCTCACGTGGAGCTACCCCGGACGGCAATACCACCGCGAGGACGTCTTCCCCGAGGCGGTCTCCCCCTACGTCAGAAAGTATTTCGAGCCCGTCCGCATGAATCTCTACCGAGGGGAGAAGCTCCCCTTGGGGTGGTAGCGCCTTGGACGACCGACACGCAAGAGGGGGATAGCCACGGAACTCCGTGGTTGGGGATTTTCGGGATTTCTGGGCGTTTATGGCGTTTGGGGAAAGTGGCGGACTTTTGGCGGGTGGGGAGAAAAGGGGTGTTGGGGGACTTGACGGATAGTGGTTGTGCCTATATTGGCTGTCGTGCTTTCCAAACAATGGAGGAAGACATGGCAAAGGGAAAGGATTCCAGTGGTTTTGGCATGAAGGGCGTGTTGTCGAGCGAGCTTTTGCGGGTGCTTTGTTCCTGGGAGCGGGAGGAGTTGTTGTCGAGTCGCGTGGAGGCCTTTCGGCGGCTTGCGGGGCTTGGATGCGTCTGTGACCCGTCGTCGGAGGGAGTGTCGCGGAGGCTGGAGTGTCGGGAGGATTCCGGGGAGTGGGAGCCGGAGTTGGAGTGAGTGCCGGGGGGGGTGTCGGAAATCTCGGGGCAGGGGGCTAAATTCCCTTCTTGTACTGCTCTCCTTTTCGCACGTCCTCAAGTCTACCTCCTTCCACAATCCCTTGCAGATGCGTAAAATCCCCTCTTCCCTTCTTGCTCTCCTCGCGATTGCCTGTCTCGCGGCGCTGGCGGCTCCGCTGGCGGCAGAAAACCTCTTGCCTGGCGACAATGGCTGTGAGGTGAGCGAGGGCTTTTTCCGTCTGCCCTGGGGAGGGGAGACACTGACCTGGACCTCGAAGGCGGGCGTGGATGCCCCGCAGGGCGAGCGCTATGCGTCGCTGGTTGTTCCGGCGGACAGGAAGCACGTCTTCATGGGGGCGCTGGGACCCGACGCCACCATGCAGTTCCGGGGTGGGCGGGACTACGTCTTTTCCTGTTGGATGCGGTGTTCCGGGGCTGCCAAGATTCAGCTGGGCGTGGTCCATTGCGGGTGGAAGGACACCTGCTTCTACGACTTGAAGGCCACGAAGGAGTGGCAGCGCCTGCAGATCCCCTTCCAGATTCGGCGCGGTGGCGAGCAGCCCTATTGGCTGTTGCTGGAGATCACGAACCAGAGTGGTGCGCCCATGGAGATCTGCGTGGATGGCACCCAGTTGGAGGCGGATGCGCGGCAGGCCGGCGCGTATCAGGGCGCGCGGGGACTCCAGGCGAACATCGCGATTCTTGGGGGAGAGAAGAGGGTCTTTGGGATGGACGAGGCGGTTTCTGGCGTGCTGGACAGCACCGGCTATGCGTCGCTTTCCGGGGCGGTGACGGCGCAGCTGCGTGTGACGGACTACCAGGGGCAGGAGTTGCTGGACCGGGAGTTTGCGGAGGAGCCTGCGCAGGGCTCCGATACCCTCCATGACCACTTTGAGCTTCCCGGCGGCAAGCCGGGCCTCTACGTCGTGCGGGGCACTTGGCGGTCCCGTGAGAGTGGCGAGGTGTTGGCGCAGTGCCAGCAGTCGTATGTGGTGATTCGGGATTGCTACGTGCAGGATCCGGAGGTGGAGCCCTATTTGGGGACCAGTGGCGGTTTTCCGGCGGTATGGCGGAAGGTGGGTCCCAAGTGGGCGGAATTGAGCGTGCGTTGGGAGCACATCATGCCCGAGCGCAATGTCAGCAAGGTGGATGGCTTCCTGAAGCGCTTCCGGTCCCTCAAGGAGCAGGGCTACAAGGTGAAGCTCTCCATGGTGCATCTCCCGGCGACTCCCGCCTGGGCGCGCCGTCCCGACGAGGTGGCGGAGGCGAAGGCCTGGGGGCTTTCGCCCTCCGTGGGCTTCTTCCCCACCGAGGAGGCGCTGGAGAGCTTGAGCGTCGTCTTCGAAGACATGATTCGCCGGGCGGGCACGGATATCGATTTGCTGGAGATTGGCGGCGAGGACGAGCTCATCAGCGGCTCCGAGCCCTACTATCGCAAGAAGTATCCCCAGGACACCGTCAATGGCATTGTCCACGGGCCCGTCTGCCGCGACATCGCCCGCATTGCCACCGTCTATCTGCAGGCCGCCCGCCGCGCTCGCCCCGACATCCCGGTGGCCGCGGGACGCCCCAGCGGAATCGCCGTGAATTTCGAGTTCTCCCGGGACGTCCTCACGCAGGTGCAGGGGAATTTCGAGTATTTTCCCATGGACTGCTATCCCTACGGCATGCGCTACATCAACGAGGAGAACAAGCCATACATCGGCTCCGCCAACGTAGACTTCCCCGGCGTCTTCGAGCGCGCGAACCGCATGACGCGGACCTATTTGCAGGGACAGATCCCCTTCGTCTCCGAATTCGGCTTCGCCATCGACAACCGCCTTCCCATGGATCACCCGCTCCAGCAGATGCAGTGCGCGCACATGCTCTCTGCGGTATTGACGGCGAAGCTCCTGGGATCCCCCTTCTTCTTCTGGTTCAATACCCAGAATGTGGTGGAATCCAAATACTTCGACTACGGCCTCTGGCACATTGACGGCAATCCCGCCCTCTCGATCCCCGCCGTCACGCAGCTCTGCCACG
This sequence comes from bacterium, assembly GCA_963611685.1. GTDB lineage: Bacteria > Verrucomicrobiota > Lentisphaeria > Oligosphaerales > Oligosphaeraceae > UBA1724. The sequence goes on along the minus strand of CAVDSU010000032.1, from coordinate 5,167 downwards.
TAGTGGAGAATGTTCGGCGCTACGACAGCCGCCTGGGCGCCTCCGACTCCAACCTGAAGCTCGGGGTCTTCGGTCAGCGCGGACGGGCCACCCTGGCCGTCTGGACCGACAAGGAGTCCAATCCGGTGAAGATCCCGTTCCCCGAGGGGACCACCTGCCGGGACTTCCTGGGCAACGAGGTGCCCATGCCCAAGGACGGCCGCGTGGTGGCCGACGTCCTCCCGCTCTACTTCACCCTCACGGGTGCCGACGCCTTCGAAAAACTGCAGGATTCCCTGCGGAAGGCGGAGAACCAGGACATCTCCCTCACCTGCCAGCTGGACTTGCGGGGGGCGGGGCAGACCTTCATGGTTCTGCAGGACTCCGACACGGAGAGCACGGCTGCCGTGACTGCGCGGGTCTTTCCCAAGGGTGGCGCCAGCCGTCCCCTCGTGCTGCAGAAGCGTTCCGGCACGCCCTTCCCCTGGCGGATGCGCCTGCCCATCGCGCGCAATGTGGATGGCATCGACGTGATTCTCCAGGATGCCAAGGGCCTAGAGAGCAAGGTCGCTCTCTCCTTCCCCTTCAATGCGCTGAAAAAAGGACAGAATTCCCTGGCGGTCTTTGGTAAGCGCCGGCAGGACATCTTCCCCTCCGACCCCCACATTCGCTGGGACGGCTACCAGGATCTGGGCGGCGAACTCAGCCTCCGCGTGACGGACGACAGCCTGGTGATCCAGGCCACCGTCGCCGACGACCGACACTTCAATACCCACTCCGATTTCATGATCTGGGATGGCGATTGCCTGCAGTTCGCGGTGGTCCCCGAGGTCCGCGTGGAGCAGGAGGGCATTACGCAGTCGTATGGCGGGAAGGACCTGGACATGGCGGTGGCGCTCACTCCCGAGGGTCCCCGTGCATGGGTCTACAACGGCGGATACCCCGCGGAGAAGCTCCGCCCCGGAAAGGACTTCCAGGTGACCCGCGATGACGCCGCGGGAATCACCACATACACGGTCACACTGGACCGAAAGACCCTGGGACTCCAGGAAGCCGGGCGGTTCTTCCGCTTCTCCGCCGTGGTCATGGATGACGACGAGGGCGGCGGACAGACCTATTACTACCAGTATTCCCCCGGAATCACCAATGGCAAGAGGGTCAATCTGTTGCCCATCTTCCGGATGCCGTAGACAAAATCCCGGCGCGTCGAATCGGGGCCGTCTTTCCGCTGGCATGGCGGCGGGGCGGCCCCCTTCTTTTGGGAGGGAGGAGAGGGGCGTTTTGGGACGTAGTGCCGGGGGGAGAAATTATATTTTCTGTCATGACACAAAGTGACAAACAGCACAATGAGGCGAAAATGGAGGACGCCGCGCCGCTGGAGACGACCTGCCGCCTGGACGGAAAGGGCGTGCCGGGCGGCGGGACCACCTGCCGGATGAAGAGCGATGGCGGCGAGTCCACCACCTCCCTGGGCGAGCGTGTCGGCACGGCATTGGGGGGCATGCTGGAGCACTTCCGTTTTCGGCCGCCGAAGGCGAATCACTCTGCGGACAGCGTGGCGCGCAATGTCGTCTACCATCCCATTGAGGGGCCGTTGAAGGAGGGTGAGAGCACTGCGTCCTTCGAGGGGAACATGAGCGTCTTGCAGGAGCGCTACGACATCCTGAAGAAGTTTGCGGAGGGCGGCCAGGGCATCTTGTCCACGGCGCAGGACAAGGTGTTGCGGCGTGTCGTGGCGTTGAAGTCGCTGCGTCCCGAGCATCTTCTGAACGAGAGTGTCCGGCGTGCCTTCTTCAACGAGGCGTTGATTACGGCGCAGTTGGAGCATCCCGCCATTGTCTCGGTGTACAGCCTGTTGAAGGACAATGGTCAGGGCATCCATCTGGCCATGAAGCTGGTGCGGGGCCGCACGCTGAAGGAGATCCTCCAGGCGGATGCCCTGGAGCTTTCCCGCGGTCGCATCAAGCCCCAGAAGTATTTGGAGACCCTCTCCTACCATCTGGAGATCTTCCTGCGCGTCTGCGACGCCATCGCCTATGCCCACGCGCGGAAGGTGATCCACTGCGACTTGAAGCCCGAGAACCTGATGCTGGGAGAATATGGCGAGACCTACGTCATGGACTGGGGGATCGCGCGGTGTCTCAACCAGGAGTCCAGCGCCGACCAGCCCCTGGATGGCACTCCGCGCTTCATTCCCCCCGAGGCCTACGCGGGAAAGCCCCGCGACGAGCGCGCGGACATCTATGCCTTGGGACTCATCCTCTTTGAGATCGCGACGTTGCGCCCGGGCTACGACATCAAGAATATCCCCGAGCTGATTCGACAGATTCGGGAGGACCGCCGCAATCCGGTCCGGAATCCCTACGGCGTGCCGTTGCACCCGGGATTGGTCGCCATCATCGAGAAGGCGACCGCACACGATCCCGCGGACCGCTACCAGACGGTGGGCGAGTTCTCCGCCGACATCCGCAGCTACCTGGGTGGCGAGCCCGTCACGGCTTTGCCGGAGACTCCCTGGATGGCGCTGCGGCGCTTCCTCTCCCGGCACCTGCAGGTATTGCTGTGGGGCGTGGCGGGCTGCTGGGTGCTCGCCCTCAGCGTCACGCTCTTTTCCGTGAACCTGGCGCTCCGGAATACCGTGCGGGAGCGGGATCTGGAGATTTCGCGGAGCGTGCTGTTGGGGGAGAACAACAAGATCCTCGCCTACCAGCAGCGGCTGGTGAAGATGTCCGAGCGGACCATTCGCGCCGCCATGGCGCTCTCGCAGCATTTCGCCACCCTGGGGGGGCGGCTCCAGCGGACTGCCGTCATGGCGTCCTTCCTGTGCACCCACGACTTTGTGGCGACCGAGAAGGGTCCCGCTCTCCCCCTTGTGGATTACCGGGAGTCCCGGAATCCGGAGAGTCCCGCTTGCGGAAAGGAGGCCTCGCCGGTCTATTACGGCAAGCGCATCAACCCCGAGATCCTCTCCTACGTCTATGGGAAGGACGGCGCCTCCGAGGAGGATCGTCAGGCGGCGTTGGCGAAGATTTCGGACATCGCGCCCTTCCTGCGCTGGCTGGTGATCACCTCCTCTTGCGGCGACAACGTGCCGCTGGAGAGAATCCCCGCCTTGCAGGAGGAGATGCTCCAGAAGGGCTTTTTGGTGCGCCGGGCGTATGTGGGCCTGGAGGATCCCGCGATCCAGGTCGCCTATCCCTACAACCCCGAATATGGCGACGACTACGACAACCGGCGTCGTCCCTGGTATCGGGAAGCGAAGCGTGAGTGGCAGGAGACGGGCGCCACCAATGTGGTCTGGGGGAAGCCCTACCGCGACGCTGGCGAGAATGGCCGGTTGCTCTTGGCCTGCAGCGTGGCGATTTTGGATGAGCACGGCCGTTTTGTCGGCGTGTTGGGCGAGGATGTGCACATTGAGCGGCTGGCGGGGCTGTTGACGGAGAATGGCAATGGCCGGGAGGAGGGCGTCACGGAGAAGTATCTTCTGAATCGCCACGAAGAGAGCCTCCTGCGCATCGACACCACTAGGGATCCCGGGGAGCGGGATACCGAGGAGCTCATGACGGACTCCGCGAGCCTCCCCGCCAGCGTCCTGAAATTCATTCACGAGACCCCCGAGCCCTACGGCGTCCAGGAATGGACCACGCCCCAGGGAGAACGGGAGCTCTACTTCTTCGCCTACCTCCCGGGCGGCGACTCCTGCGTCGTGGAGCGTGCCGACCAGTCCACGGTGCTGTCTTTGAGCCAGGGCGGGCGTGCCGGGGGCGACTCGGTGCATGTCCACGGCCCGAACTGCTTGGGCCTCCACTAGGCTTTTTTCTTCCTCCGGGCGCGTCGCTGCGCCAATTCCCTCTCCCGCAATTCGCCAGTTGCCATGCCGATTTTCGATTCTCATAGCCATGTTTTCCCCGACAAGGTCCACCATCGCGCCGTGGAGGTGCTGGTGGCCAAGTCACACGGCCTTCCCGCCTTCACGGATGGCTCCCTCCAGGATCAGGAGCGCGCTGCGGTGCACGCCGGCTATGACGGCTGGCTGAATTGCCCGGTGGTGACCAATGCGCACCAGATGCATTCCGTGAACGACTGGGTGGCCTCCTGGAACCGCTTCCCGCATCTTTCGCTGGGCGGACTCTATCCCAATGCCCCCCTGGAGGACGTGCTGGCGGAGTGCCACCGCATTCGCTCCCTGGGGCTCCTGGGCGTGAAATTCCATCCGGAATACCAGGAATTCCACATTCTGGAGGAGCGTCTCGATCCCCTCTGGGAGACGCTGGCGGATCTGGAGTTGCCTGCACTCTTCCACGCAGGCAGCGACATCGGCTTCCTGGGCATGGAGGCGCACTCCGCTCCCGCGGATTTCGCGCGTCTGGCGGAGCGACATCCCCGTCTGACCATCATCTGCGCACACCTGGGCGGCTGGCGCAATTGGGACGAGGCGGAGCGGGACTTGGCGGGTGCGCCGGTCTATCTGGATACCTCCTTCTCCCGCGCCTGGATGACCGACCAGGAGCAATTCGAGCGCATCATCCGCAAGCATGGCGTGGAGCGCGTGCTCTTTGGCACGGATTCCCCCTGGTCGCCGTTGCCCGTGGCCGTCCGCGAGGTCGAGGAGACGGGGCTCTCCCGCGCCGAAAAGGACGCCATCTTCTACGGCAATGCGGCGAGGCTCTTCCATTTGCCACAACTCGCCTAGAAGTTCCTCCCCACTGCCGTGAAAAAGTACTCCCTCTTGGCCATGTCCGACGACGACCTGCTTCGGCAGTGCCGTTTTGAGGCATGCCGTGGCGTGGGGCCGGGGGGGCAGAAGCGGAACAAGACCTCCACGGCCGCCAGAGTCACGCATCTGGAGAGCGGGTTGTCCGCCTGGGATGACGCGACGCGCTCGCAGCACCAGAATCTCCGCCACGCCCTCCGGAAGCTCCGCTGCGAGATGGCCGTGAACCTGCGACCCGGGGAGGGCGAAGCCGCCCCGGAAATCCCACTCTCACCCGTCCCCAAACAGGGCTCGACGGAATTCCTCCTCTGGATGGGACGGCTCTTCGACGCACTCTCCAACGCCGAATTCCAGATGACGGTTGCCGCCGAGGCCCTCGGGTGCTCCGCCTCCCAGCTGACACGGCTGCTGGGCAAAGACGACCTGGCTTGGCAGAAACTCGCCGAGGCCCGCCAAAAACGACAACTGCCTCCC
>CAVDSU010000031.1:0-18791 GCA_963611685.1 bacterium | reverse complement strand
AGCCACTAGCCACTAATGGCTAACTACTAATTCGGCGGGGGTCCGGGGGCGGCAGCCCTCCGTCCTTTGGAGATCTTCCTACAAAAAATGCGCCTACCACAAACCAACCAGGCAAAGGGGACACGCTGCGGAGCGGCCAAAGGGGCTCTGCCCCCCGCACCCCCCGAAAACTCTTGGGGCAGCGGCTTAGGCGGCATTCCCCCGCACCCCCCGAAAACTCTTGGGGTAGCGGCATGCTCTTCGCTTTGTGGGGCATAAGTTGAAGGGGCGTGGAGCACGCATTATATTAGCGGGGTTTTTCTCTAGGGGAAGCGAACGCCCTCCCCCGTCCTTTTTCCCGCCGTCCCCCCTTTCCCTTATACTAAAGATATGGATCCCATGCTGCCCCCCCCGATGATGTGGCTTGACTGGCTCATCGTCGCGATTCCGCTGTTCGTCATCATTGGCATTGGCTTTTTGGCGGAGCACTACGTGCACAGTGTCTCCGACTTCTTGGCGGCGGGTCGTCGTGCGGGGCGGTATTTGTTGACGGTGTCGGAGGGCACCGCGGGCATGGGGTTGATTTCCGCTGTCGCGATGTTCGAGCAGAAGTACAAGGCGGGATACGGCCTGGACTTCTGGATAGGCCTCACGAGCCTGGTGACGCTGGTAATGACCCTGACGGGCTTCGTGACCTATCGTTTCCGCGAGACGCGTGCCATGACCATGCCGGAGTTCTTCCAGATGCGCTACAGCCGTCGCTTCCGCATCCTGGCGGGTCTGCTGGCATTCATTTCGGGCGTCATCAACTACGCGCTCTTCCCCGCAGTGGGCGGACGCTTCCTGGTGTACTACTGCGGACTGCCCTTCTCCTTCCATTTCCTGGGCATCGAATTCTCCACCTACGGCGTCGTCATGGCGGTGGCGCTGATCACGGCATTGATCATCGTGCTGCTGGGCGGTCAGCTGACCACCCTGATCACCGACTGCTGCCAGGGAATCTTTGCATATTTCGGCTACGCGGTGATCACCATCGCGCTTTTGTGCATCTTCTCGGCCAGCGACATGACCAGCGCCATGCTCACCCGCGCCGAGGGCGAGAGCTTCTTCAATCCCTTCAACATCGGCCACCTGACCGACTTCAATATCCTGTACATCATCATCGCCACCATCGGAACGGTCTATGGACGCAACGCCTGGCTGGGCAGCCAGGGCTTCATGGCGTCCGCCAGCAGCCCCCACGAGCAGAAGATGGCGGGCGTGCTGGGCTCCTGGCGCGTGGGCTTCCTGAACATCGCCATGATGCTCCTGGTGATTGGCGCCTTCACCTACATGAACAGCGAGCACTGGGCTCCCCAGCGGGACCTGGTGATGCACGAGCTGGACACCCGGACCGCTGAGGACTTCGGCGTGACGACTCTGCAGGCGCAGATGGAGCTCTTCCAGCCGGAGAGCGCGGAATACAAGGCGTTGCAGTCCGACCTCACGAAGGCGCAGAACACGGCAAGCACCATCGAATTCCAGATGCTGGTGCCCGTGGCGCTGCGGCACATCCTCCCCATCGGCGTCACCGGCATCTTCTGCGCGCTGATGATCTTCCTGATGGTCTCCACGGACACCGCCTACATGCACAGCTGGGGAACCATCTTCGTGCAGGACGTGCTCTTGCCCATCCGCAACAAGCCCATCTCTCCCCGGGCACAGATCCTCCTGCTGCGCTTGGCGATCTTCGGCATCGCGCTCTTCGCCTGGTTCTTCAGCTTCTACTTCCAGCAGGCGGACTACATCCTGCAGTTCTTCGCCCTGACGGGCACCATCTTCCTGGGTGGCGCGGGCAGCTGCATCATCGGCGGACTCTACTGGAAGAAGGGCACCACGGCGGGCGCCTACACCGCCATGATCGTCGGCTGCCTCTTTGCCGTGCTCGGATTCTTCCTGAACCAGCAGTGGGCCACGGTGATCTATCCCTGGCTGCAGCAGGCGCATCCCGCCTTCCTGGAGAGCTTCCGCGTCACCCTGGAGAACCTGGGCAACGCCATCCCCATCGTGCAGTGGGAGACCGAGCCCATCAAATTCGCGGCGAAGTTCCCCATCACCGGACAGGAGATCTACATGCTGGGAATCATCTTCGCCATCCTGGGATACAGCCTGGTCTCCCTGGCCACCTGCCGGAAGCCCTTCAACCTGGATGCCATGCTGCACCGCGGCGAATACAACCTGGAGCACGTGTCCGTGGAAGAGGAGAAGAAGGGCTTCAGCTGGTCCAAGCTGGCGGGCATCACCAGCGAATACACCAAGGGCGACCGGATCCTGGCGTGGTCCGTGCTCATCTACTCCGTGTATACCTTCATGGTCTACGTGATCCAGATGCTGTTGAACAGCATCCCCGGCTGGCGCTGGAGTGAGCTGACCTGGGTGAAGTTCTTCCTCTACTACACCCTGCCCACCTCGCTGCTCATCGGCGTGGTCACCACAATCTGGTTCACCTGGGGCTCCGTGCGAGACCTGATCCGGCTCTTCCGGACCATGAAGGAGAACTACGAGAAGGGCGGCGCCGCGGACGAGGCGGACAACGGCCAGATGGTCACGAAATAGAGCCGCGGAATTCCCCGCATCCCCCTGCCCTCCATGGACTCTTCCTCGCCAGAGGTCGTATTGCGTCCCGCCACTCCGGGGGACATCCCGGGGATCCTGTCGCTGCTGGAGGAATTCGTGCAGCGGCAGGTGATCCTCCCCCGCAACGAGGAGGAGATGCGGCAGAATTACCGGAATTTCCTGGTGGCGCAAGACGCCTCGGGGGGCATCATAGGCGTGGGGGCGTTGCGCCCCCACAGCGTGGGCCTCTACGAAATCCGCTCCCTGGCAGTGAGTTCCGCCTGGCAAGGAAAGGGCATAGGGCGACTTCTGGTGGAGGGGCTCCTGAAGAAGTCCCGGACGCTTGCGCCCGAGAACGACTCCTGCGTATTTACCCTAACAAAGACCCCGGAATTCTTCCAGAGGCTGGGATTCCAAGAGGAACCCAAGGAACACTTCCCGCAGAAAATCTGGGCGGATTGCCGACAGTGCCCAAAGCTGCACCAATGTGACGAGACGGCGCTGCGCTACGCGCCGGTCGGCGCGAAAAGGAATGGGGAATTATAGCAGACCGATTACGCACGGGGGGTGCGGGGGGCGCTAGCCCCGATTTAGTACTTAGTCGGTTAGTATTTAGCGGCTAGTTCATTCGGTGCCGCAGGCGCTTTTCCGCGGCTCGAGCCGCGGTGACAGTACCGCCGTGTTAATCTGCGGCAAAATCCCCGCAGAGTGGTCATGCACACCCGCTGCCTGCTCCCTCCTATGAAAGCCGGGGGATTTTTCTATTGAAAAATGGTCATTGGGGGTTACAGTATGAGGCTGTCAGGCCAGCATAGCTCAGTTGGTAGAGCAGCGCATTCGTAATGCGCAGGTCAAGGGTTCAAGTCCCTTCGCTGGCTCCATTTTCTTTTTCCGGCCAATCCGTTCCTGTCTCGGCAGGCGGAGGGAGGGAATCGAGAGACTCTCCTCCCGGCGTCGTCTCCATATTTCCATACTCCGCGGACGCAACGCGAAGGCGACAGGCCGGTTGCCCAGGATTTCCTCCCCCCCCCCGAGAACACGAGCCCCGGCGATTTCCAGAAGACTGCTCTTCTGGACACCGGGGCCTTTTCTTTTTCCCCAGACAGTCGGCGAAATCACCGGACGCCCCCTCCCCTTCCCTTTTCCCTTTTCCCATGAGCACTCCGACTCGCAACACGCTATTTCTTCTCGCGTTTCTGGCGATGGTCTTCTTTTCTGCGAGCGTCCAGGCGGACAACATCAAGGCGTCGGCTGTCGCAGCCGCCCTGGACTCTCCGTCGGGCGTAGTCTTTTCCCAGGCGACCAACGTGAAGGTCGTGAAGGAGTATTCCACGGCGAACATCGGCAATTCCGACGAGACCGCGACGGGGAAGGTGAAGCCGGTATCGGGGGTCTCCTTCCTGCAGATGGATGGCAGTGGCACTGCCAAAGCGAAGGGTCGCTCCGGTCGCGTGCTCTCCCGCTTTTCCCTGACTGTCCAAGGCGCAGGCACCCTCTCCTTCCAGCAGCGGGTGAATACCTACAGCTTCAACGACGACTACTTGATCGTCTACGAAGACGATATTGACGACGAACTCCTGTACCTAGGGGGCGACTACTGGGCGAAGCTCGAAGTGGACGAAGACAAGAACCGCTGGTACGACATCAACGTGAACAACTTCTTCGACGAGGCTTCCGTCACCCTCTCCACAGAAAAGTACAACCACACCCTCACCTTCGCGTTGCTGGCGCCGGACTCCTCCGACATCGACTACTACGATCCGCCAGACTCCGAGACCAAGTCGGGAAATGAGCTCCTCTACAAGGCGTGGCTGGACGCCTTCGTCTGGGAGCCCGACGAAAATGCGGCTCTCTGTCAATTCCAGCCGGAGAGCGGCACCTCCTTCGGCGCCAATGGCGTCACCATCTACCTGAACTCCGACTATGTGGACGCAAACGACCAGCGAATCTTCACCTTCCGCTACACCCTAGACGGGAAAGCTCCCTCCGCCTCCTCCCCTCTCTACAATGCCGAAGAGGGCATTATTATCCAGAAGAGTTGCCGTCTGCGGGTGGCTGTCTACGAGGGAAGCGCCTTGGTGAGCAACGACCTCTATGCCGACTACATCCTGCGCGACGCCCCGCAGGCGCCCACGTGCCTGTTGTCCCAGGGATTGCCCTTTTACGGCACCGCCACCGCCTCCTTTGCCGCCGTCTCCACCGCGCCCTCGCTGGAGTTCCACTACACCACCGATGGCAGCGAGCCGACCCTGGACTCGCCAAAAGGCGGCAACTGTGTCCTCTCGGAGGAGTACACCCTGAAGGTCCGTGCCTACGACGACGGCACCTGGAGCGAGACCGCCTCCTTCCCCGTGAAGCGCGCTGCGGCGCCCATGGCGAAAATTCAAGAGAAAGGCGAGGAATCCGGGAGCGGCGTCTTCATCGAAAAAGCCATGCTGACTCTTTCCTCCGACACGAAGGGCGACCTCTACTACCGCTTGACGGACGGGGAAGCGCAAAGCTACAAGAGTTCCTTGGAGTTCACAGAAGACGCCGAGGTGGAGTTCCTCCTGAAGCCCGCAGAGAGCGAGAATGCCCTGAAGGGCGGGTCCACCCTGTTGCTGGAGAGTGCGCCGGCGTCTGCGAAACTGCGGAAAGCGGACAAGGACGACGGCACTTGGCTGACTAAGCAATTGCCGGAGAAGGGCAGTGGCTGGTTCCTCGTGGCGATTCCGCGGGCTCTCCCCCCTTCCCAGGAGAAAGCGCTTGCCCAGTGGCTGAAGCCCTACCGGCACCAGGCGTCCACCAAGCAGTACCTCCAGCCCTCTCGGATGGAATCTGGGAACTGCTACTGGGTCTACCTGTCCGAAGGCGCCCCAGAAGCCAACAAGCCAGAGACCTTCTACAGTGCAAAGACCGACGACGCCTCCTCCGAGTCCACGTCCGGCGTCTGGCGCCTGGTCCTAAAGAACGCCCTCTACTACCTCCAGGACGGCGTCTTCCGAAAAGCGGACTCCGCCGAGAACGAGCACTTCGGCTGGGCCAAGGACTAAACTCCCCCCCTCTTCTTCCCGACTCTCTCCTTTCCTCCCCCCGACGCCTCTCCCGGCGCCGGGACTTTTGCGCATGAAACCCCAGGACCGCCTTCGGGTGGCCGCAAAAATATTCCGTCACCTCCCATGAAGCGCAACACACGGCAACTCTTCCTCCTCCTCGCCCTCTGGATGCTCTCCTGCACGGCGCTCTCCGCGGCCAACAGCGTCTACCGCTGGTACACGGATGCCAACGAACTCCGGGAGGCCGTCCGCGCCACCGGAGGACGACCGGTGCTCGCTTTCTTTGGAAAGGCCAATTGTAGCATTTGTGACAACGTCTGGACGAATCGCAATTTCTTAGAGCCTGAGTCCGAAGACTTCCTGTCCTACATGGAAGAAAACCAAATCCTAGGCTTCAAATCAAGAAACGAAAGCGTTTTCGGATATGCCAAAGATTATTTCAAAAAACTTGACGGCTTTGAGAAAGAGGATTCCATTTTTGGCGGCGGAGAAAAAAATTACACCTCCCCCTTCCTGGCTTTCGTGCGTCTCGATCCTAAAACAGAAAGAACGGGCAATCTCAGTCCCTCCAAGGAAATCCTCACAGTCTTTGATACAACGAGCCCCCAATCCTCCAAAATTACCCGTTCCAACATCTTGGCGTGGCTCACGAAGTTGATGGGGACGGAGGAGTTCCAGGAGGCATTTGCCACGGCGGAGCCGGAGGGCGAGGTCTTGGAGTTTTGGGAGACGGCGTCGGACCTCGGGGTCTCCAATGGATGCTACGACACGGGCAAGGGTGACGCGAGCCACGAGACCAGCTTTACTGCCGGGACCACGGAATTGAAATTCACCTTCAGTGCTCAGACGGGCAGGCGGTATGTCTTTTCCGTGAAGGGGTCTTCCGCCACGGGTGCGCCTTCACTGGCGGACTTGGTGTCTGCCTCCGAGAAGCTCTCCGCCACCATCTATCCCCTGGGGGAATCCTCGAATCCGGTGTTGACGGAGAGTGGCGATGGCTTTGGGGTATTGGACGAGGGCCTTTTCTTTGTGCCGGAGAAAGCGGGCAGCTACGTGTTGTGCCTGAAGCTGGACCAGGCGCCCAGCAGTGACCTGCCCTTCGCGTTGCGGTACCACTACTCCTCCTACACGGGCAAGGCGGGCTCTGCGGACACCCCCTTCTGGACGTGGGACGAAGCCAACGTAGGGAAGTGGACCATGGACTACGACGGCGTGGTAAATACCGACCAGAAGCGTGCCTTCTTCCTCTATGTCGGCGGCGTGGCCTGGTGTCCCCATTGCGTGGCGGTGGACCGGCTGATCTTCGACAACGCCGCCTTCCAGAAAGCCGTGAAAGACTATCCGCTGGTCATGCTGGACAACCGTCGGCGTGGCGAGGCCACGGGTCCCAGTCTCCTCTACAGCCCCGAATACCAGAGCTATCTCCAGAGCGAGCTGAAGCAAACCCGGAGCGTCTCCTCCGACCTGAAGGACACCATTGCAAAGAAGCTCTCCCGGAACCTCGAGATCCAGAAGTCCCTCTGCCTGAATGGCGCGGAGAGGATCGGCTATCCCACGCTGTTGTTCTGCGAGACCGACGGCAAGAAAGGCGTGCGTGTCGTGGACCGAGTGATTCCCCTTTCGATTCCCGAGGGCACGGACCTCTCGAAGTTCTCCCAGGAGCTCGTGGAATCCATGACGGCGCTGCTGGACGACAAGTCCGAGGAGAAGGACAACCTCGCGGCTACCACGGATGCGACGCTCCCCCTGGGCACGGAGGGTTTCGAGGATAGCGCCTCCAAGCTTGGCGGCCTGGACGGCGTCGACTGGCGAATTTTGGAGTCGTCCGTCTCCGCCAACTGGTCGATTTGCGTGAAGCCCGCCGAGGGTGGTACCGGCTACGAGGGCGATGCGGTGCTTTCCTTGGAGCTCTATGGAGAGGATGGCGCCACCCTGAAGCAGAGTGCCACGGGGAGCTGGAGCGAGCCCCCCGAGTTACTCTTCAATGTGGTGGAGGGTCAGAAGCTCAAGCTGAAGATCTCCGTGGACAGTGTCCAGGGGACTGCGGTGCCCTACGTTTTGGTAGGCGAGACCTCGCTGCCCCCCTATGAGATTGCCTTCGAGAAGGCGGAATACCCCATCACCGGCAAGCAGGACGGCGAGGGAACCGTCACCCTCACTTGGAAGAAACTCGTAACGAACGCCCCCCAGACCGGCAAAGCGCGTCTGGTCCTTCCCGAGGGCGTCAGCTATTCCTCCGACAATGAGGTCTCCTTTGGCGGCGCGGAGAAAGGCACCCTTTCCTTGACGCTCACGGGACTGCAACAGAACAAAGCGGCGTCCGCCGCCAGCGTGGACTCCGCGCTCTCCCTGGAGGCCCTGGAGAACTGCCGGGTGGCGACGCCCGGCGAGGCCACCGTGAAATACTACACTCTGCCCGTCTTGGAAGGCGCCGACTCCGAGAATAAGCTCTCCTTGAGCATGAGCGAGAATGCCGCAGGCTCCATATCGCTGGACATCCTCTCCGGCTATGCCGCAGACAAACTCTCCGTCGAGGTAACGAACAAGCCCGAGTGGCTCACCGTGGCAATCCAGGACGGCAAGCTGGTCTTCTCCGGCACTCCCACGAGCAGTAGCAACGTGGAGCTCACCGTCACCCTGAAGGCGAGCGACACGACCGGGGACTACCAGACCGGTGGAAGCTACACCGTGGCGCTCCAGGTCAAGCCCCTGAGCGACCTGAACCCGGCGGCAGGGAAAAACACCTCCTTCACCGGGCGAGTCTACAACGGAACCAAAGACTCCGCCTACGACCGCACGTTGGGCGTGATCAAAATCACGCGCGACACCGAGAATCACCAGCTGGAGGTCTCCGTCCAGGACGAGGTCAGCTACAATGCCACCCTGCCCGACTGGAGCCTGGAGGCAACCACCAACAACGTCACCTCTTCCCAAAAGACTGGCGAAAATGCCGCCATCGAGATCGCCATGACGACTGCGGGCGTAGGCACCGGCAACCTGACGCTGGAAAGCGGCAAGTATGGCATACTCTTCGCTCCCGATGTAACGGAGACCTCGACAAACGACTACCAGGGCTGTTACCACGTCGCCATGAGCTTCCTGGAGTCCAATTCCAATGAGAATGCCGCCTCCGCCTACCAGGGCTTTGGCTTCCTGAAATTCACCGTGAATGAAAAAGGCAGCGTGTCGCTCACCGGCGAGATGCCCAATGGCGCCGAGCTGAAGAACGCAGCGACCCTGCAATTGTGCAAGGCAACGGAGGCGACGGATGCCGCGCTGGACTTCCACCTGACCTTCAACGACGACAGTGTCCTGAGCGGCGAGCTTACGATCACCAAGAAGGGGGATTCCGAAGAAGCCGACACAAGGATTTCCGGATGCAACGGCGTGAAGTGGCACCAGAAGGACTCCTCGGAGTGCTACGCCTCGCAGCCTTGCGGCGTCACCTTCGATTCCAGCGCGGGCATCCTGGAGCAGCTGAAAGGCAGTGACCAATACTCGAGCCTGAATCTCTACGCCTTCGGCAAGCCCGACAAGGGCCTCGAGGGCCTCACCCTTCCCAAGGGAGTGGTCGGCGAGCTTCTGCCCCTGGGCGTCACCCTGGAGAAGGAGGCAAAGACCGAGGACAGTGCCTCCGAGACCGCGGACAACGGCGTCGTCTTCCAGGCAAAGGAGCGCGAGGGCTACGACCTCGTACCTGGCCTTGGGCTGAACGTGAAGATCACCGCCGATGGCATTCTGCAGGGAGGCTTCCAGCTCTTCCAGAAGGACGGTACCACCCGCGAGGCCGAGTTCCGGGGAATCTTCACGCCGGTCCCTGCCAGCTGCTGCGGCAGCGATCCCGATGCCATCGCGTACGGCCGCATTGTGATAGACAAAGAGAGCTGGCCGGTCATGATCATCCCCAACCGTCCCGCCAATTTGACGGACCTCCACGCGTTGGAACTGCAGACCACTGCAGACGGCAAGGTCGGCTGGTCAGGCAACCAGGACGGCGAGCTCGGCGTCCTGGTGGAGGTCACCTCCACGGAGAAGAAGCTCCTAGGCTACTCCACGGAAAGCGCCTACGCCTGCGCGCTTCCTGCGAATGGGTCGAAGCTGTATGCCGCCACCGCGCAATACGGCTACCTCCCCGAGGGCAATGCCTCCAATACGGCCACTTGTCTGGAGTTGAAGGCCTCCCTGAAGAGCGGCGACTCCTCGGAGACCGCGGGTGATTCCGACGAGGGCCAGTGGCTCCTCTTGGCGTTGCCCCGGAATTTCCGGAGCGCCGGCGGCTTCCCCGAGGGGACCATCCTCTACACCTTGGACGACAAGCAGGCATTCCATCGCCTGGACGCCAGCAAGGACGTCGACTCCGACGAGGTCTTCTTCCTGCATCTGATGCCGGGCAAGGAAATCACCCTGAAGGGCCTGCAGTTCTCCGAAGATGAGGCGAGCGACGCCAACGAGACCGCCGCGGCTTCCCGCGTCTTCCAGCTTGTGTCGGACGACGACGAGCGCCTGGAGGGCGACGGCGTGGAGTGCTGGCACTGGGAGAGCACCGAGAATGCCTTCCGTCCCGGAGCGCCCGCCGAGAGCATCGGCGGCATAGAGGGCTTCCGCCAGGGCGTCTGGCTCAAGGCGCAAAAGGCCTCCAGCACCGCCCAATAACCGCCCCTCCCGGGAGCGTTCACCCCCCTTCCCTACACTTCCCCTGCACTGAACATGGCACCTTTCCGCATTTCGTTCCTGGCCGCGCTCCTCGCGGCGCTCCTGCTTCTGCCGGCTTGCAAAAAGGGCGCTGAGACGCCCTCGCAGGAGGCCGTCGCCGCGACGCAGACAGAGGCCCTCGCCATCCTTTCGGAAGAATCGGAGAAGCCGCCCCTAACCTTGAACTACGAGGGCATCCTGAACATGGGGAAGGTCTATTCCCAGGAGCTGGCGCACGGCGTCTTCTCCGTGACCAACACCAGCCGCTTTGCCCAGACCATCCAGCGTGTCTTCCCTACCTGCAACTGCATCACCCTGGACGAGGACTACTCCGGACGGGAGCTGCAGCCCGGCGAATCCCTGGAGATCGGCTTCACCATGGACGCCTCCACCGTGGACATGGACTCCTACGCGCGGAATATCCAGATCGACGTGCGGGGCGCCAAAGCCCTCACTGCGCGAATCGGCGGATATATTCTCCCGCCGGCATTTCCGACGCCCAGCGACTCCGTGGAATTGGGCGATCTGCGGAATCCCGTGGGTCCCTGGAAGGCGGTCTTCGAGATTCAGAAGAATCCGGAGCTCCCCGAGCCCTTGGAACTCGGCGAGCCGCCAAAGAGCCGTTTCTTCCATGCGGAACTGACCGTCCTGGAGCCCGGCGAGAAGTACCGCCTGACGCTGACCTCGACGGGTCCCCTGCCCTACACGAGGGACTTGGCGTTGCTCTACAATGTGCCCATTACGCGTCCCGCCGCAGCGCGTCGGCTCCCGCTGACCCTGAATGCCCACGTCGGTGAGGAGGTCTATTTTGCTCCCAACACCTGGAAGATCCAGGAGGACAAGCTCCGTGAGGCGGGCAGCCTGACCGAGCGCTTTGCCTACGGCGAGGTGCCGGGCCTGCAGGAGGAGCGCAAAGCGGGGGATCCCGCCGCCAATCCCAAGGACATGATGCGCCTGAATCTGCTGAAGCAGAAGGACGCCATTCCACTGCGCTTCGTCAAGGAGCACCACGACTGGGACGACCTCTTCGCCCATTTGGAATTCGAGGCGCCCGAGGGCGTGGTCTTGGAGAAGATCCGTCATCCCAAAGGCATTGAGCTGAAGATCACCGTGACTCCGGAGAGCTTCCCGGAGGACGCGCGGGAAGTGCGCATCCTCCCGCACCGTCAGGAAAACAAGGGCAGGCCCATCATCATCACCCTGGAATAGGAATCGACCATGTCACGCTCCCGCAAAAGCCGAAGTCTGATGCCGGCGCTCCTCCTGGCGCTGGCGCTCCTGGGCATCCTGGCCGCCGCGCCGCTGACGGCACGGGACTATCTGCTCCTCTTCGGCTCGGACTCCTGCGAGGAGTGCGGCGCCTTCAAGAAAATGTGGTCCGCCACGGCGGCATACACCGATCCCCTCTTGGTCTATATCTCCATCGACACCGAGGAGGGCTATCAATTCCTGCGGAGCCTGGAAGAGGCGCTCCCCCCCGAAAAAGCCGCCGAGGCCTTCCCCGTCTTCCTGGCGGGACCACACTGGATCCAGGGCGCAGAAGCACTGCAGAACAGCCCATGGGACCAGTGGGTCCGCTCTGCGCCGAAGATCCCGATGCTGGCGCCCCTGGAACAGTCCGTGGCAAATGCGGAGCGCGAGACCCTGATTTCCTGGACGCCGCCGGCGAGCTCCACCACGCCGGTCCTCCCCGAAAAATTATCGCACAAGGGGCCGGTCGCATTGCTGTATTTGGCCTCGCCGGGCTGCGCCAAGTGCGCGCGCCAGGAGCGTGAGCTCATGCGCCTGAAGGAGGTCATGCCGTCCTTGTCCATGGAGCGCTATGATTTCTCCACCGTGGATGGTCAGGTCATGATGGAGCGTGTGAAGAAGCACTTCCTGCTCAAGGACACCGAAGAGAACCTGACGCCGCTGGTCGCCTGGAGCAATGGACTGCATCATGGCAGCCTGGCCACCGCGGAGGAGCTCCTGGCGTCGCTGGTGAAGGCCCCCGGCGACGCCTGGTGGCGTGGCGCCATCTCGGAGAGCGAGCGCCAGCAGGCGATCCGCCATGGCGAGATGTTGCTGGAGGGCGTCACCTGGACCATGGTGCTTTCCGCGGGCTTGCTGGACGGCATCAATCCCTGCGCCTTCGCCACCATCATCTTCCTGATCAGCTACCTCCTCTATCTCAAGCGCAGCCGGAGCTTCGTGCTGGTGGTGGGCTCCTGCTTCTGCCTGGGAGTCTTCCTCTCCTACTTCCTCTACGGACTCTCCCTGGGCTTCCTGGTCGACCAGCTGAACCGCTTCTTCTGGGCAAAGACCCTGCTCTACTGCCTCTTCGGACTGGCCGGCGTCGCATTCTTCCTGCTGCATCTGCGGGATACCCTGAAATACCGCGAGACGGGCAAGGTGACGGACCTGGAGATGGGCCTTGGCGCGGACACGCACCGGAAGATCCACGACAAGATCCACGCATGGGCGAAGTTGCCGAATTGGCTGGCGATTCCCGCGGCGATTTGCCTGGGATGCCTGGTCTCCGCCATGGAATTGGCGTGCACAGGGCAGGTGTATTTGCCCACCATCGCGGCGATCTTCGGCAAAGGCGGGTTGCAGCCGCGGGTCCTCTGGATGCTGACCGGCTACAACCTAGCGTTCCTGGTGCCGCTGTTGGGCGTGACGCTGGCGGCCTTCTGGGGCACGGGCGCCACCAGCCTGGCGGCTTGGGCACGAAAGCACCTGCTGGCCTCCAAGGCGGCCATGACGCTCCTCTTCCTGGCCATGGCACTGCTCATGTTCTTCCTGGCCTTCCGGGGATAAAAAAAACACCCCCAATCCCTCCTCCGGAAAAGCCTTCCACTCCCCACACACAGTTTGCAAGCCGGCGCAGTTTCGCTATAGTACGCCGGTTTCCGAAAGGACACGACACAATTTTCTCACACGGACTCATGCGATTCTTTGCGGCATTCATCCTTAGCAGCCTTCTCCTTCTGGCCCTTAGGCCGGCGGGAGGCTGTGTGCTGTCTGCCTAGAATCCTCTAGAGAACGCAAAGACAAAAAAGAGCCCCCCGCTTCCAAGGCGCAACCGCGCGGATCGGGGGGCTTTTTTCGTTTCCCACACCTTCGCGCGATTTCCGGGGGCCAACGAGACCCTTTTCCCAAAGATTCGCGCCATTCCTTCACAACCCACCAATCACCAACAATCCCCCACTCAGAGGAAATCCAAACGACGATGAGCGACAGACTCTACTTTTTCGACACTACCCTGCGGGACGGCGAACAGGTCCCCGGATGCCAGCTGAACACCGTGGAGAAGATCCAGGTCGCCAAGCAGCTGGAGCTGCTGGGCGTGGACGTCATCGAGGCCGGCTTCCCCGTCTCCAGCCCCGGAGACTTCCAGTCCGTCCAGGAGATCTCCAAGGCGGTGACCTGGCCCACCATCTGCGCCTTGACCCGCGCGGTGCAGAAGGACATCGACGTCGCCGCGGAGGCGCTGTGCTTCGCCAAGCGCAAGCGCATCCACACGGGCATCGGCACCTCCGACATGCACATCAAGTACAAATTCAACTCCACGCGGGAGGAGATTCTGGAGCGTGGCGTCGCCGCCGTGAAATACGCGCGGAATCTGGTAGACGACGTGGAGTTCTATGCCGAGGACGCGGGGCGTACGGACAACGAGTTCCTGGCGAAGGTGATTGAGGCGATGATCAAGGCGGGCGCCACGGTGGTGAACATTCCGGACACCACGGGATACTGCCTGCCCGAGGAATTTGGCGCCAAGATCAAATACCTGGTGGACCACGTGGCGGGCATCGAGAATGTGGTGATTTCCACGCACTGCCACAACGACCTGGGCATGGCCACCGCAAATACCATCTCCGGCGTCCTCAACGGCGCGCGGCAGGTGGAGGTGACCATGAACGGCATTGGCGAGCGGGCGGGCAATACCGCC
Organism: bacterium; assembly: GCA_963611685.1. Lineage (GTDB taxonomy): Bacteria > Verrucomicrobiota > Lentisphaeria > Oligosphaerales > Oligosphaeraceae > UBA1724. The sequence continues at coordinate 4,559 of CAVDSU010000031.1, read as the reverse complement.
CTGGAGGAAATCGCGATGATCGTGAAGTCCCGGAAGGACATTCCGCTGGACATCAACATCAACACCACGAAGATCTGCGCCACCAGCCGGATGGTCTCCAACCTGATGAACATGCCGGTGCAGCCCAACAAGGCGATCGTGGGCCGAAACGCCTTCGCGCACTCCTCCGGCATCCACCAGGATGGCGTGCTGAAAAATGCCCAGACCTACGAGATCATCAATCCCCAGGACATCGGACTGGACGACAACTCCATCGTGCTGACCGCACGCAGCGGCCGCGCCGCCCTGAAACACCACCTGCTGAACCTGGGCGTGGAGCTGAACCAGGAGAAGCTGGATGCGGTCTACCAGCAGTTCCTGCAGCTGGCCGACAAGAAGAAGGACGTGACCGACGACGACCTGCTGATCCTGGCGGGCACGCACCGCAACAGCGGCAAGCACATCACCATCGACTACCTGCAGGTGGTCAGCGGCGTGAATGTGCGCCCCGTGGCAAGCCTGGGACTGAACATCGCCGGCGAGCACTTCGAGGCGGCGGCCTCCGGAACGGGCCCCGTGGACGCGGCGATCAATGCCTTGAAGAAGATCATCAACCGCCCCATGACCATGAAGGAGTTCGTTGTGCAGTCCATCAACAAGGGCAGCGACGACCTGGGAAAGGTGCATCTGCAGCTGGAATACAACGGCGATCTCTACTACGGCTTCGGCGCCCACACCGACATCATCGGTGCCTCGGTGGAGGCATACGTGGACTGCATCAACAAATTCAAGGACTAGGACCGCATTCTGCAAAAGGAAATCCATCCCATGCCAAAGACACTCTTCGACAAGATCTGGGACGCGCACCTGGTGCAGTCCGTACCCGAGGGTCCCGACCAGCTATACATCGACCGACTCTACTGCCACGAGGTGACCAGCCCACAGGCCTTCCAGGGACTGCGCCAGCGCGGGCTGCCCGTCTTCCGTCCCGCCAGCGTGGTCTGCATGCCGGACCACAATATCCCCACCGAGCGCCAGGAGGAGCCCATCCGGGATCCGATTGCGCGGACGCAGGTGGAGACGCTCTCCGCCAACGTGAAGGAGTTCGGCCTGAAGCACTACGGCGTGCTGGACGAGCGCAGCGGCATCCTGCACGTGGTGGGTCCCGAGCGGGGGCTGACGTTGCCGGGCGCCACGGTGGTCTGCGGGGACTCCCATACCTCCACCCACGGCGCCATGGGCTGCGTGGCCTTCGGCATCGGCACCAGCGAAGTGGAGATGGTGCTGGCCAGCGGATGCATCCTGCAGAGCCGCCCGAAGACCATGCGGATTACGGTGGACGGCGTGCTGGGCAAGGGGGTCACCGCCAAGGATGTGGCGCTCTTCCTCATGAGCCGCCTGGGGACCGCCGGCGCCACGGGGCATTTTGTGGAATACGCGGGCAGTGCGGTGACGGGCTTGACCATGGAGGGCCGCCTGACCCTCTGCAATCTGAGCATCGAGATGGGCGCCCGTGGCGGAATGATCGCGCCGGACCAGACCACCTTCGACTATCTGGCGAAGTGCCCCGAGGCGCCGAAGGGCGCGGCGTGGGAAAAGTCCCTGTCCTTCTGGAAGACCCTGCGCACCGACGACGGCGCACTCTTCGACCGCGAGGTCCGCTTTGCTGCCGAAGAGATCGCCCCCTGGATCACCTACGGCACCAATCCGGGAATGGGCATGGCGGTGGACGGCGCAATTCCGTCCGACGCCCCCGCGCGTCCCCTGGAATACATGGGCTTCCACGCAGGCGAGCGGCTTTTGGGCAAGCCGGTGGACTACGTCTTCGTGGGCGCCTGCACCAATGGCCGCGTAGAGGACTTCCGCGCCTTTGCCGGCATCGTGAAGGGTCACAAGAAGGCGGAGAATGTGGTCGCGTGGCTGGTGCCTGGCTCCTGGATGGTATTGCGGCAGCTTCAGAGCGAGGGCGTGGAGGCGGTCTTGAATGAGGCGGGCTTCCGGTTGCGCCAGCCGGGCTGTTCTGCGTGTCTGGGCATGAACGAGGACCGCGTGCCCTCCGGAAAGCTCTGCGTCTCCACCAGCAACCGGAATTTCGAGGGCCGGCAGGGCCCCGGCGCCCGGACGGTGCTGGCCAGCCCCCTCACCGCCGCTGCGGCCGCCATCACCGGAAAGATCACGGATCCCCGGGAGTTCCTCCCCGCATAAAAAACGACCCTTTCCTAAACAAAGCCCCTCTCCTTCCATGAAACAAAAACTGGAAATCCTCCGCAGCCGGTGCGTGCCACTCCCCGTGGACAATATCGACACCGACCAAATCATCCCCGCGCGATACCTAAAGGCCACCACCCGCGAGGAGTCCTTCTTCGGCGAACACCTCTTCCAGGACTGGCGCTACCGCGCCGACGGCACCCCCAATCCGGATTTCGTCCTGAACGACCCCCGCTACAGCGGGCAGATCCTTCTGGGCGGCAGGAACTTCGGTTCTGGATCCAGCCGCGAGCACGCGGCGTGGGCGATTGCGGGGCACGGCTTCCGCGCGGTGGTGGCGAGCTCTTTTGCAGACATCCATAAACAAAACGAGCTCAACAACTTCGTGCTGCCCGTCACGGTGGACCAAGAGTTCCTGGACGCGCTGGTGTCTCTGGTGAAGGCGCATCCCGAGACGGAGGTGGAGATCAACCTGCCGAAAGAGACCATCTCCGTGGTGGGGCATCCGGAAATGCTCCGGAAGTTCCCCATCAATGCCTACAAGAAGCACTGCTTCCTCAACGGGCTGGACGACATCGACTACCTGCTCACCTGCCGTCCGCTGGTGGAAGAGTGGGAGAAGACCCACCACGCCGCACAGGCATAAAAAAAAGCACGCCCCGCACCCCCCTTCCCTTCAAACATTCCATAACATTCCCATCATCATGAACTTCAAGATTGCGGTTTTGCCGGGTGACGGCATTGGTCCGGAGATCTCCCTGTGGGGAGTCAAGGTCATGGAGACGATCTGCCGTCGTTTCGGACACACGGTCTCCTTCCGGGAGGCGCTTTGCGGCGCGGCGGCCATTGACAAGGTCGGCGATCCCTTTCCCCAGGAGACCCTGAAGCTCTGCCAGGAGTCCGACGCGGTGCTCTTTTCTGCCGTAGGCGATCCCCGCTACGACCAGAATCCGGATGCGAAGGTGCGTCCGGAGCAGGGTCTTCTGGCAATGCGGAAGCAGCTGGGGCTCTTCGCCAATATCCGGCCCGTCCAGACCTTCCCGAGCCTCCTCCATATGTCCCCCCTGAAACCCGAGCTGGTGGCCGACGCCGATTTCGTCTGCATCCGGGAGCTCACCGGCGGAATGTATTTCGGCGAGAAGTACCAGGACGACGAGAAGGCATACGACACCAATCTCTACCACCGAAACGAGATTGAGCGAATCCTGAAGGTGGCCTTCCAGACCGCCCGCCAGCGCCGGAAGCACGTCACGGTGGTGGACAAGGCGAATGTGCTGGCCTCCAGCCGCCTCTGGCGAAAGATCGCCAAGGAGATGGCGCCGCAGTATCCCGACGTGACCACCGATTTCATGTATGTGGACAACGCCGCCATGCGGATGATCCAGGAGCCGCGATTCTTCGATGTCATGGTCACCGAAAATACCTTCGGCGATATCCTGACCGACGAGGGATCCGTCATCAGCGGATCCATGGGGCTGCTGCCCTCCGCCTCGCTGGGAGAGGGAACGCCCGTCTTCGAGCCCATCCATGGCTCCTGGCCACAGGCCGCCGGAAAAAATCTGGCAAACCCCCTGGCGCAGATCCTCTCCGTCGCAATGCTCTTCGAACACTTCGACTGCAAGGCAGAAGGAAAGGCCATCCGCGACGCCGTGAACGCCTCCCTGGACGCCAATGTGCGAACCCCCGAAATCCAGGTCGAGGGGGGCGCACAGTATGGAACCAAGGAAGTCGGCGCCTGGATCGTGAACGCGCTGCAGGGATAAATCCCCAATGCCAAGCAGGCTTTTCCTAGGCTTAAGGCGCATTTTCGCAGGAAGATCTCCAAAGGACGGAGGGCTGCCGCCCCCGCACCCCCGCCTTATTTAGTACCTAGCAACTAGTGGCTAGTGGCTAGTTTATGCGGTGCCGCAGGCGCTTTTTCAATAGTACCTAGCAACTAGTGGCTAGTGGCTAGTTTATGCGGTGCCGCAGGCGCTTTTTCAATAGTACCTAGCAACTAGTGGCTAGTGGCTAGTTTATGCGGTGCCGCAGGCGCTTTTTCAATAGTACCTAGCAACTAGTGGCTAGTGGCTAGTTTATGCGGTGCCGCAGGCGCTTTTTCAATAGTACCTAGCAACTAGTGGCTAGTGGCTAGTTTATGCGGTGCCGCAGGCGCTCTTCCGCCGCGGGTGCGGCGGTACTTGCGCGCCAATTTGGGCGCGCTCGGCGCAAGCCCACTGCAGAGTGGCCACACTTCCTCCTTCCTCCTTCCTCCTTCCTCCTTCCTCCTTTTTTTTAGAGTGGGCTGCCGCCCTTCAAAAATTCCTCGACGAGTCTAGTGGCCTCGTCGAGGTCTCCCTGTGGGATCCAGTGGATGGGGTGTCCTTCGCGTT
>CAVDSU010000030.1:15705-19054 GCA_963611685.1 bacterium | reverse complement strand
CCGCCTAGCGAAGAGCCATCTGGGGCTAACCGCGCTGCCGAAGCGGCATCGGCCCCCGGCGCCCGCGTTGGCGAGGGGGCGACGCCCCCGCACCCCCTCTTCCCCGGTAGCATACCCAAAGGACGGGAGGCTGCCGCCCCCGTGCCCCTGCTTTAGTGCATTGCCCATTGCCCATTGCACATTGCCCATTGCCCATTTGCACATTGCCCATTTGCACATTTGCGGGCGCATCGTCGATGCGTCCCGGGTGCGCAATCGGTACCCAGACATCGGGCTCGAACCGTGTGATACGCGGCGGCAGCTGGAACAACAACGCGCAGAACTGCCGCGCAGCGAACCGCAACAACAACACGCCGAGCAACAACAACAACAACAACGGCTTCCGCGTGGCCTGCGTTCCCGCCCCCTAGCTCAAGCCCCCCTGGAGGGGAGGCATTGAACCGTCTGGTTACCGGCTCTCCGCAATCGTTCCACGGAGACAAACAACCCAAAAACACACTCCTCCCGCCGGCGCTAGTAGCCCAAATGACGGCGAAGACTACGGCGGGGGGAGAATTTTTGCGCGCGAATACACGCTAAAAAGGAGGAAGAACTTCCTCTCTTTTTCAGAATTTCTTTCTTTCTCTTCCTCTTTCTCTCTTTTCCTTTCTCTTTCTAACCTATGAAAAAGCTTTTGTTGAGCATTGCGTTTGCCGTTGGGTTGTCTGCGGCGTTTGTGGGTATTGCGAAGCAGTACAGTGCGTCGTCGCAGAGTCCGTATTTTCGGCTGGTGACGGGTTCGACGATTTCGCAGCGGACGGTGACGGGTGGCTCGGTGTATTTGGCTCCCCTGGAGGGTGTGGAGGGCGTTCCGTTGGTCGATGGGGTTGCGGCTGCGGGCTGGAGTGCCGAGAATCCCTACTGGGATACCAGCAAGGTGTCCGACGGCGCCTACACGCTGACCTACGGTGACTACACGAAGCAGGTCATCGTGCACAACAACACGGAGGTCCCGCTGGAACAGAGCCCCTACGTCAGCCTGGAATTCCGCGATGGGCTGGCGGGGAGCCTGGCAACCGGCAATGCCTACGTGGCCTCCCTGGACGACTCGGATGCTGTTGCCACCGGTCTGTTGGTGGATGGCGAGGCGGCGAGTGGCTGGAGTGCGGAGGATCCCTACTGGGATTCCACCAGCGTCTCGGACGGCTGGCACACGGTGAAGCTGGGGGACAACGAGACGCAGCTGATGGTCTTGAATTCCTCGGAGGTGAAGATCCATGGGGGCGCCTTGGAGGCCAACGAGCTCTGGACCTCCGACAAGCTCCATCTGGTGCGCAATTGGGTGCGTCCTCCCGAGGGCGGGAAGGTGACTCTGGCGCCCTACACCATGGTGAAGTTCCTGCCGGATACCGGCATTCTGGAGACCTGCGAGGACTCCTATGCGGTGCTGGTAGACCAGACGGACGACGCGGTGAGTCTCTATCGCGTGGATACGGAGGAGTCCATCGGCATGACGGTGTCGTCCGATGGGCGGCACTACGCCGACGCCTACGCGGGTACCTATCAGCTGCGGGTGCCTCTGACTCCCGCTCTTCGCAAGAGCGAGGCCGACGAGGCGGACGCCGAGGCCAATTTGACCGGCAAGCTGAATGTCTACTACACCCTGGATGGCACCGCGCCCACGCTCTCTTCCAACAAGCTGGAGCTCACGGATGCCGGCGACGCCTACAAGCCCATCGAGTTCTCCATTGCGGACCGCACGCAGTCCGTGGATGTGCGCCTGGCGTGGCTGGAGGAGTTCTCCGGCTCCGGCATGGCGCTCTATGAGCCCAACTGGGGACTGCTGGAACAGGGCAAGGTGACCCGCTCCGCGTCCTTCCTGGTGAACTACGTGGCGGAGGAGTTCACCGTGGTCCTCAATGGCAAGGAGTCCCTCACGGGCGTCCAGGGCGAGGAGATCACGGTTACCGCGCCCGGCGCCGCGCAAAACGCGGTCCTCTGGCGGGACTCCGAGGCCGGAAATCCGATCTTCGGCGGATGGACCAGCGCGACTTACACCACCGAGAAGGGCGTCGTGCAGTCCCTGGAGGGCTTCCTGGACGACTCTCACAACAACCCGGTGGTCACCTTCACTGCGCCTCTGGACATGGCGAAGGTGGAGCTCACCTCCGACTACGCCGCCGTCCCCGCCCTGGATTCCTATCTGTCTCTGGAGGGCGGAAACGCCTACGTGTTGAAGACCCTGGAGGGCGAGGAGGTGACGCTCACGGCCTACGCCTTCGCCGACAAGATCGCCGACGAGGTCCTGGTGAAGCCCGTCTTTTCCACGGAGGTGGACGAGGCGCTGTTGTCCTCCTGCGTGGTGGAATACTGCCTCACCGAAGGCAACGACGAGGATTCCTCGGCGGATTTTGGCTACGACCAGTATGACTACACCGTCCTGGGAGAGCTGGGCGCCATGATGGAGGAGGGCGCCACGCTCTCCATGAATGCCACGGTGGCTCCCGATGAGGCCGCCCTCCGCAAGGCGCCCCGCTTGATGGTCCGCATCCGACACAAGGATACCGGCGTCACCTTCGGCTACCGCATCCATGCTTTCACCTGCCCCAATTACCTGATCGTCAACGGAAAGACCCTCTTTGCCGAGCCTGGCTCCACCCTGGAGCTCTCTCTGGCGGATTACCTGGAGTCCGGAAAGACCTTCACCGGCTGGACAAGCTCCCTGGATAGCCTCACGCTCTCCTACGACAAGGAGAACGGGAAGGTCCTGGTGAAGGTTCCCACGGATGGCCAGCCCACGATCTCCCTGGACGCCACCCAGAATGCAATCCTGAGCGAGACGACGGAGACGGAGGATGTGCCTATGCGCTGGAGCGTCTCCCTGAAGCAGGGCTGGAATCTCGTTTCCACGGGACTCTATACTCTCGACCAGGATAGCCTCGAGCGCTTCACCGCACACTCCCCCTGGATCCATGTGGACGGCACATACATCCCCATGAGCGAATACCTCCCCGCTCACGCATACTGGATCTACGTCGACGAGGACGAGACCCTGGAATTGTCGGGGTTCCTCGGAGAATAAGGGATTCTGTGGTTGAGAGAACCACGGAAGAATGTGGTTAAGAGAACCATGGAAGAACGTGGTTAAGAGAACCACGGAAGAACACAGAAGCCGCTAGCGCGGACACGGAAGCACACCGAGGGGTATTTTTTTATATCCTTTCCGTGTCGGCGACAGCCGTTTCTGTGCATTCGGTGGTTGAAATAGAATGAACCACGGAAGAACACAGAAGCCGCTAGCGCGGACACGGAAGCACACCGAGGGGTATTTTTTTATATCCTTTCCGTGTCGGCGACAGCCGTTTCTGTG
>CAVDSU010000030.1:0-15456 GCA_963611685.1 bacterium | reverse complement strand
GTGGTTGAGGGATTTAGCCACGGGAGGGGCTAGGGGGTTGTGTTGGGAGGGTGAGTCGGAAGGTCGAGCCGCCGCCGGGGGTCTCGTCGATTTCGGCGGTTCCCTGGTGGAGTTGGAGGGTATGTTTGACGATGGCGAGTCCGAGTCCGGTGCCTCCCTGGGCTCGTGAGCGCTGTTTGTCCACGCGGTAGAATCGTTCGAAGATTCGTGGCCAGTGTTCCTTGGGGATTCCGCAGCCGTGGTCCACGCACGCGAGGGTGATGTTTTGCGTGGTCTGCGTGATGACGAGGGTGACGCTCTGGCTGCCGCTGTATTTCAGGGCGTTTCGCAGGAGGTTCCCGATTGCCTGGGAGAGCAGCTGCGGGTCTCCCAGGACCCACGCCTCCCGGGAGGCGACGAGCGCCAGGCTGCACTTTTTCTGGACGGCGAGTTCGCGGAGGTCCTCCAGGCAGCCCTTCGCGATTTCCCGGAGATCCAGGGGGACGAAATCGCCGCGTCGTTCGTCCTGGTGGTGTTCCAGGGCGGCCAGCGCCAGGATGTCCTGTACCAGGTTATTCAGGCGTTGGGACTGTGAGCACAGCATGGACAGCAGTCGCTTTTGCTGTTCTTCGGGGAGGCCGGGGGCCTCCTGGAGGGTCTCCACGGCGGTGATGATGGCGGTGAGGGGGGTCTTGATTTCGTGGGAGACATTGGAGATGAAGTCCTTTCGGAACTCCTCCATTCGCTGCATTTCGCGGAGCTGCTTTCGCAGCTGTCCCGTCATGGCGCGGACATTCTTGGCGATTTTCCGGACCAATCCGCGCGAGGGCACGGGGATGGGTGCATCCAGGGCGCCGTCGGCGATGAGGGACATGCTTTGTTGGAGTCGTGACAGGGGCCGGTAGAGTCGTCGCCACACATGGAGGGTGAGCAGTGCGACGGTGGCCATTCCCAGTGTCAGGGTCCCCCAGAAGAGCCGTCGGGAGAGCAGGAGGATTCGGGACGTGCGGTCGCTGGAGACGGCGGTGCGCAGGACATAGGGCCCATCTGCGGGGCCCTCGAGCAGCGTGGCGTAGTAGGTCATCCACTTTCCGGTGCTTTCGCTTTGGCGGGTGACCGCCAGGGGGGCGCCGTTCAGGGCGCTCTGGACCTCTTCGCGGAGGCGGTGGTTTTCCAGTGCCTCGGCGTCGTGTCGGGTGGAATCCGCGATCACGGTGCCGTCGGCGCGGATGACGGTGAGCCGGAGGGAGTCCCGGGTGAAGTCGTCGCAGATTTCGCGGACCTCCTGGAGTTCTCCTTTGCGCAGGAGTGGCGCGGCCAGGCATTCGAAGAGCTCGGTGGCCTCCTGGATGGAGGCGAGGGTCTCCTGCTGGATATTTTTCTGGAAGGCCCCCAGTTGCCAATAGAGGAGGGCTCCCAGCAGGAGGAGTGCCCCCAGCAGGAGCGCGGGGAATGCGAAGAGTCGGAGTCCGCGGGGGGGTGAGGAGGAGCCAGTATTCATAGGGCCTCCGCGGGCTTGAGGCGGTATCCCACGCCGCGGACGGTCTCCAGGGCGGGCGAGAGTTCTTTCAGCTTTCGCCGGAGGCTGACCATCTGGACGTCGATGGCGCGTTCGGTGACGGGATAGTTTTCGCCCTTGGTGTGGGCGACGATTTGGGAGCGTGTGAAGACCTGCCCTGGGTGCTTCAGGAAGAGATGCAGGAGGGCCATTTCGCCGGCGGTGAGCTCCAGGACCTCGCCATTGAGGGTCGCCTGGTGCTTTTGGGGATCCAGGCGCAGGGGGCCGTATTCATAGCTGGGCCGTTCGCCGGATTCCTTGCGGAGCCGGAGCTGCGTGCGGATGCGCGCCAGCAGCACCTGTCGGTTGAAGGGCTTCGTGACGTAGTCGCCGGCGCCCAGGTCCAGTCCCCGCACGACATCGGCCTCCGCGCTGCGTGCGGTGAGCATGATGATGGGGATTCGGCGTAGTTCGGGGTCTGCCTTGAGCGTCTCGCAGACGGTGAATCCGTCCACTCCTGGGAGCATCAGATCCAGGAGGATGAGATCGGGGAGGCATTTTCGTGTCAGGGTGAGCGCCTCATTGCCGTCGGCGGCTGCGAGGGGGGATTCGTATCCCTCGGCGACCAGGGTCATGGCGAGCACTTCTCGGATGCTTTCGTCGTCTTCGACAATGAGGATCTTTTCCTGTTTCATGGAGTGGTGTCGGTGGTGATTCCCTCGGGGGGGATGACCTCGTTGGGGCGCAGGTAGAGTTGTCCGGCGCGGTCGGTGATGTTGGAGAGGTGCCGCAGGATCTTCTGCATTTCCGTGAGCAGCTCCAGGAAGACGATTCCGATTTCGGGTCGGCAGGTGCCGTTGGCGATGCGTGCCAGGTGTTCCTGTTCGGAGGCGGCGAAGTGTTCCTTGAGCCGGAGACGTGCGGCGACGGTCTCGCCGATGCGCGAGGCGCTGTTGTCGCGCAGGACCTCGGCGACCCGCTGCACATGCGCCTCCAGTTCCTGGAGGAGCTGGTCGTATTCCTGGGAGGCGGCGTCGCTGAAGCGGAGGCCCTTGTCCTGGATGTGGTTCATGATCTCCAGGATGATGGCGGCGTGGTCGCCGATGCGTTCGGCGTCATTGGAGCAGTGGAGCAGCTGCGGGACCACCTGTGCCTGCTGGGGGGTGAGGGGCTGCTGCATGAGGCGCGACAGGTAGTCGGCGATGTCGGCCTGCCGGTTGTCCACGTCCTCCTCGCGCTCCTTCAGGCGCAGGATGACCTTCTTGTTTTCCTCGTCGTTGTGGGCGTAGCAGCGCAGTGCGGCCACGGACATGATGCAGGCGTTCTTGAGCATGGCGCCCAGTGCGGAGGTGGTCTGTGCCAGGGCGAAGGGCGGATTCTGGAGCAGATGGGGTTCCAGTCGCTTGTAGTGGACCTCGTCGGTCTTTACGGGGATGATCGCCTCGCAGAGGTGTACGAGCAGGGGGATGAATCCGACCAGCGCCAGCGTGGTGCACACATTGAAGAGCGTGTGTGCGTTGGCGATTTGTCGTGGGAGGGTGGCGTCTGAGCAGATCCAATCGAGCAATTGGAAGAAAGCGGGTTTTCCGCAGATGGGCACATAGAAGCTGAGGAATGCCAGGCAGACACCGATGACATTGAAGAGCGTGTGTGCCAGTGCGGCCTGTTTTGCCACGCGGTTTGCGGGGATGGCGGCCAGCTGTGCGGTGATGGTGGTTCCGATATTGGAGCCCAGGGTCAGGCAGACCGCGGTATGCAGTCCCAGCATTCCGTTTGCGGCGAGGATGATAATGACGCCGGTGGCGGCGGAGCTGCTCTGGATGATAAAGGTGACGCCCATTCCCACGGCGATGGCGCCCAGTGCGGCGAGGGGCGGCATGAAGCCGTTTTCGGCGGGTTCGCAGGCGAAGAGCTGGAATGCCTTCATGAAGGAGGGCAGCTTGCTGAGCTCCTTCAGGGTATCGCCCATCAGGTTCAGTCCCATGAAGAGGAATCCGAAGCCCATGATGGTGAGTCCCCAGTTGGAGATGGCGCGCTTCTTCTGGAGCCAGAGGATCATTCCCAGGAAGAGCGCCGGCATCACCAGCCATCCCACATTGAAGGCCACCAGCTGTGCGGTGATGGTGGTGCCGATGTTGGCGCCGAAGATGATTCCGATGGACTGCGTCAGGTTCAGCAGCCCCGCGTTCACGAAGCCGATGACCATGACGGTGACGGCGCTGGAGGACTGCACCACGCAGGTCACCGCCGCGCCGGAGAGGATTGCCACCACCCGGTTGGAGGAGAAGACCTTCAGGATGGCGCGCATGCGGTCGCCGGCGGACTGGCTGAGCCCGTCGCTCATCAGGTTCATGCCGTAGATGAAGATGGCGAGTCCGCCGAAGACCTGGAAGAACTGTGAGAGCATGGTTAGGAAAAGGGAGGAGTCGGTTTCCGTTCTGGGAGGCCCGGAGGGGCGCCGCGCGGCGCCGCGTGTTTCCCTGGGCATCGCCCCTACCGTATTGGGGGCATCCCGGACTTCTATTTTCCTAACCGATTTCTAACGCGGTGAAAATCGCTCCCTCGCGGGGGGAAATCGCTCCCTCGCGGGGGGGGCGCTACGGTTCTTCCTTCGGGAGCACCAGGAAGATCGCGGTGCTCATGGGCTGTGCGTGGTAGGCGAATTGTCCGTCTTGGACGGGGAATTCCCTTCCGGAGAGCAGTTCCTTGGCGACGCCCTCCTTCTCCAGGACGCGGAGGGTGCGTTCGCCGCCGCCGGCGAAGTGGATTCCCAGGACATTTCCGGCCGCCCAGATGGAATCGGCGTCGTGGTTGTCGTAGCAGTGCAGCCCCGCCTGGATTGCCAGGGCCCGCAGCCACGAGGCGCGCAGGGGGGGCAGTGCGGAGAAGATGACGCGGCAGCCATTCACGGTGCTTTCCGCCATCACGGGGAGTCCGTCGCCATCCACGGCGAGGATGGTGGCGTTGTTGGCGGGTCGGAAGACGGGGATCATCTGGAAGCTCGCGCAGCCCACATTGACGGCGTTGTCTCCCAGGTTCTCGGCGCCCTGTGCGGTGAGGACGGGCATGGGCTTTTGGCAGCCCCGCATGTCGACGTCGAAGGGCATTCCGGTGAGCTTCTCCAGGGTCTCGGTGGAGAAGGACGCGCCTCCGTGGTCGGGGTCGATGGCCATTCCGAAGATGACGGTATTTCCGGGAACCAGGATCTTCTCCTGGAGGTAGGCGATTTCTTTTTCGGAGAGGCTGAGGGGGTTCTGGAAGAACCAGAGCTTGTGTTCCAGGGGGATTTGCTCCAGCCCGGGCATGATGTAGTTTTCGTGTGCCACGCCGGTGTGGCCGATTTCGGTGCGCTGCTGGGAGAGCGCGTGGACATGCGCCATGCTGTTGTAGGTGACGCGCTCCATGGCGTCCTGGGAGACGATGATCGCCATGGAATTTGCGGGATCGACGAGTTTCGGGGAGGCCTGCGCGATGGTCTCTTCGGCTTCGGAGAGCCGCTGCGCCAGCTGTGCCAGGCGGAGATCGCGGAAGACCCAGCCGTTGCTGAAGTCGTAGTATCGCAGGGCGACGCCGTGCGCCAGGGACGCGGCCATTTCGCGGGCGAGGACCGCCGCGGATTCGCCGAGGGTATGGCAGCCCCCGAAGGCGGCGCCGGCGCCGCTGTGGAGGGTGCGGATGTCGGCCTCGGTGGTGAAGACCTTCTTGGCCTGTCGGGCGGAGGCCACGGGGATCATGAATCCGCCGGGTCCGCCGGGTCCGCGGTTCATGTAGGCGGAGGGCGCGTGGAGCAGGTCGACCACGGGGGAATCCAGGATTTTCCGCAGCGCCCAGTGCCCGCTGTTCTGGGACCAGTAGCCGGTGGTGATCTCGTTCAGGTATCCGTAGTAGGCGCCGGTGAGGAGGCGTCCGCCGGTGGCGTTCTTGACGGTGGTGCAGAGATGCACGATGGTGTCGGAGACCACCTCCGCCAGGCAGCGGTTGAAGTCCATGACCATCTGCGTCTCGGAGGAGAGTCGCAGGAATTTCTGGCTATCGTGGTCCTTGCGGGCGTCGGGGCGTGGCAGCGCGTTAGTGTCGACGATTTCCTGGAAGGAGGCGAAGGCGGTCTTCCAGGCGGCGTTTGCCTTCTGGATGGTGCCGTATTTGGCTTGGGCGTATCGGACGAACGCCTGGCGGAAGGCGACGCTGTAGTCCACGAATTCCTTGGGGTTCTGGCAACCCCAGTACATCCACTCCCAGGTGACGCCGCTGCTGGGGAGCAGCGCCACCACGCGCTTGCCGTAGGGCATCTTGTCCAGGTGTTCGGCGATCTGTTCCAGCAGATCGTCGGCGAGATCCAGCCAGATTGGGGAGGCCATGGAGGGCGAGGTCTGCGCCTCTGCGCCGTAGTTGATGACCTTGTGGGCGCCGTCGGCGGTCACCACCAGGCTCTCGGGCTTCGCCTCCAGCAGCGGGAGCAGCGTGGGGCTGCGCATGGGATCCAGTCCCGCGATGACCACCAGGTGGATCTCCGGATTGCGCAGCAGCGCGGAGGTGCACACGTTGTCCAGCGTGGTGAAGTCGATCTTTCCCTGTGCGTCCACGGGGATGATGTAGTGCAGCCAGAGTCCGGGCACGTCGTTGTCGGCGGCCAGCTTGATCTCCCGGTAGTTGTTGTCCTCGTCGTTCATGTCGATGAGGTACTGGATCAGGCTGGCCTGTTCGCTGCCGTTGATCTCCAGGCGGGGGACGGTCTCCTGGTTGACGAGCGAGACGAAGGGCAGGGCGTGTTCGGGGGAGTTTTCCGGCGTGGGGTGGACGGTGAGGGTGTCGTTGCCGTCGAAGGGGAGGGGGTTTCCGCCGAGGGTGGCGGTGGCCCTATAGACTCCAGGGGGCAGCAGGGAGAGGTCGGCGGGCGCCAAATCGAGGGGGATCTCGGTGGCGTTGTCCAGGGTGCCTGCAGGGATCAGGGTATTGAGGAGCAGGTAGTCGTGGGCGCCGTCGCTCAGGCGGACGGCGAAGTCCGCGTCGTCGGTCTGGAGGCATTCGCCGCGGGGGACCAGTCGGGCATTGTCGGGGGACCATGGGTCGCCGGTGGGCTCGGCGGGGAGCGACAGCCCCTCCAGGGAGACATTCAGGACATTGGTGCCGTTGGGGATGATGAGCTGCCAGGGCGGGGTGCCATTGACGCCCAGCACCTGGACCTCCTGGGTGGCGGGGATCTCCGCCCAGGCGCTCTTCGCCTGTGCCGTCGACAGCGGCTGGCAGCGCCAGGTGTTGTCGGTGACCACGCGCTTCTGGGAGCCGTCGGCGTAGGTCAGCACCAGGTCGGCGATGGCGCCGCCGGGGCCGTCGGAGTTGAGGACCTTCAGGCGCAGGGCATTGCGGCCGTCATGGAGGAGGGCCTTCACGTCCACCGCATCCGCCTTGATCCAGACATCCTGGCAGACTGTCTTCAGGCGGGTGCCGTTGACCAGCGCCTCCACCTCGTTGTCGGCGGTGAAATAGAAGATGGCGCTCTTGAGAGCGGAGGCATTCTCCAAATCGAATTCCTTCTCGAAGACGCACTGCGCGCGGGGCTTTTCGCCGAGCTCGGCATTCCAGAGCCAGTATCCCAGGAGCTGCCGCACCAGTCCCTGCCCGAAGCCCTTCCCGTATCCCGACAGGAAATTCCGGTGCGCGCTCTCGGCGTCCAGTTCGAAGGCGATGGGCAACAGCGACACGCGTTTCAGCGTGACGGCGGCGTCTCCGGGATTCCGGATTGTGATCCGCGCGTATGCCGTGAGGCGGGGTGGCAGGAGTCGCGTGTGGTCTTGGGGGCCGGCGGTGTCGCGGCCGATCTCCTGTCCCAGGATGTCCTCGTAGACCAATTCCGCCTGGAGGGCGCCATCGGCCTCCCAGTCCAGGAGATAGGCGCCGGTGAGCGTGATTTCCGTCCTGGGGGCGATGGCGGCGCCGCCGGCGGGGAGGGATGCCTGGAGGTAGGAGTAGGAGGCGTCGCCGGACCATCCGCGGCCGGACTGCAGGAAATTCCCGTCGGGGATCTGCACGCCGTCCAGGGAGGAGGGCTTCTCCTGCAGCAGCCGGATGGCGCGCATGGTGCCCTCGGGGCCCGCCGCCTGGAGGACCATGTCGAAGCGCAGGCAGTCGATGGCGCCGCGCCATTCGGGGCATTGTCCCAGGTCATAGAGGAGCATCGCGCCTTGCTTTTCGGTGCAGTCGAGGCGGGTCTGCTCGGACATGGCGATGCCGGGATGGCTGAAATAGATGGGGAAATCGGGGGCGTCGCCCTCGAATTCCACGGCGAGGAAGGCGTAGTCGGCGGCCTGGAGGAGGAATCCCTCCGGCGTCATGAGGTATGCCGCCTGGTGGCTGGTGCCATGGAAGCCCTCGCCGGGCACCATCTCGCTTTTCTCGAAATTCAGGGTCCGGAAGCCGTGGAGGTCGCCGTTTGTGAAGTCCCATTCTAGCGCGGGGAGCAGTGCCGCGGCGAGGCACAGGAGCAGGAGGGTCAGGGAGCGTTTCATGGGGGGGGGCGTAGGGTGGTTTTTTGAGGAAAGGAAAGGCGGGGTTAATGTAGCCCCGCCGCGCTGTCCCACGGTCGCCTCGCCGTCCCACGGTCGCCTGTCGATGACGCCAATTCTATTGCGTTTTGGGGGCCTCTCTATGGGGGCAGGGCTATATTATTTTCTTCGCCGGAAGCCGCTTCTTGGGGGCGGCTCTTCTGGGCGTGATAGCCACTCTCAGCGCTGCTGACGCAACTTAAGGAAACGGTTGAGTTGGAAGAATTTCTGAAGTTCGATCGTGTGACTCGGTCATACGGTTCCCTGAAAGCGGTTGACGACGTCACCCTAACCATTCGTCGCGGAGAGATCTTCTCCATCCTGGGCCCCAGCGGCTGCGGGAAGACCACGCTTTTGCGCATGCTGGCCGGATTCGATACGCCGGACAGTGGGCGGATTCTCCTGGATGGAGAAGACATCACGGAGCAGCTGCCCAATGTGCGGAAGGTGAACACCGTCTTCCAAAACTATGCCCTCTTCCCCCACATGACGGTGAGGGAGAATATCGGCTTCGGCCTGAAGCTCCAGCGCCGCCCCAAGAAGGAGATCGACGCGGAGGTGGACAAGATGCTGGCGATGATCCAGATGGAGTCCTGCGCCGACAAGAAGCCCAACCAGATCTCCGGCGGACAGAAGCAGCGCACCGCCATCGCGCGCGCGCTGATCATGAAGCCCCGCGTGCTGTTGCTCGACGAGCCGTTGGCGGCGCTGGACCTGAAGCTGCGCCAGCGCATGAGCCTGGAGCTCTCCCTGATCCACGACGAGGTCGGCATCACCTTCCTCTATGTGACCCATGACCAGAACGAGGCCATGAGCATCTCCGACCACATCGCCGTCATGCACAACGGCCGCGTGGAGCAGGTGGGCACTCCCGCCGAGATCTACGAGGCGCCCCGCACCAGCTTCGTGGCCGCCTTCATCGGGGACACGAACTTCTTCGACGGCCGCATCAGCGAGGTGGTGGACTCCGAATACTGCTGGCTCTCGGTGCCCGACCTGCCGCCGCTGTTGTGCTTCAACGACAAGAAGCGCTCCAAGGGCGACCTGGTCCATGTCTCCATCCGCCCCGAGAAGTTCTCGATTTCCCTGGACCGCCCCCGCACGGGCCCCAAGCAGAATGTTCTTCCCGCCACGGTGGAGGACATCGTCTACCAGGGCGACCACACCCGCTACTGGGTCAGCATCGCCCCCGATTGGCGCGTGGCCGTGACGCGCCAGCACAACCGCTTCATGCTGGACGAGCGCCCCATTACCTGGGGGGACAAGGTCTTCATCTCCTGGCAGTCCGACGACGGCTTCATGCTGGAGCAGTATAGCGAGAAGGACGAGGACCTGTTGCAGATGCCGCCCCAGACGCCCGGCGAGGAGGAACCCGGCGTCCAGGAGTCGGAGAGCGAGTCCGCCCGCCAGGAGGAGTCCCGCGAGGAGCTCTCCCAGGAGGCGAAGCCATGACTCCCCGGGAGATGCGCCGGCGCGCCCTGGGAGAGCTCGCCGTGACCGCGCCCTCCCTGCTGTGGATGGCGGTCTTTTTCCTGCTGCCCACACTCATCATCTTCGCCATCTCCTTCCGCAGCCGCGGGGAGTTCGGCGGAATTGGCGACGAGTGGACTCTGGAGACCATCCGCTCCCTCAGCTATCCCAACTACCCCTCCATCATCTGGCGCACGATCTGGATGAGCGTGGCGTGCACCGTGCTCACCCTCGCAATCTCGGTGCCGGTGGCATACTACATCGCGCGGGTCTCGCCGAAGGTGCGCGACCTGGTGCTCCTGTTGACCATCATTCCCTTCTGGACGAACTTCCTGATCCGAATCTTCGCCTGGAAGTCGGTGCTCCACCCCGATGGCTTCCTGAAGCACTTCCTGGTATGGTGCCATGTCGTCTCGCCCGACGCCATGCTCCTCTACCGCCCGGAGGCCGTCCTGCTGGTCATGATCTACACGGAGCTGCCCTTCGCAATCCTGCCCCTCTACGCCGCCGCCGAAAAATTCGACTTTTCGCTCCTCGAGGCGGCCATGGACCTGGGCGCCACGCGCCTGACGGCCTTCTGCCGCATCTTCGTGCCCGGCATCGCCGACGGGCTCCTCTCCGCATGCCTGATGGTCCTGATTCCCAGCATCGGCTCCTATGTGATTCCGCAGATGGTTGGCGGAAAGGACTCCATGATGATCGGAAACGTCATTGGGCAGCTGGCCCTGGAGAGCCGGAACATCCCCGCCGCCGCGGCGCTCTCCGCGGTGTTGACGCTGGTGATGTTCCTGCCGCTGCTCTACTTCCTCAAGGGCAAGAAGCAGCCGGACGGCACTGCCCGCCCCGCAACGGAGGTGGTCTAGCATGCGCAGAAGCCATTTTCCCGGATTCCTGACCTGGATGGTGCTCCTCTTCTTCTACGTGCCCATCCTGCTTTTGGTCATCAACTCCTTCAATGCCAACCGACAGGGCACCACCTGGATGGGATTCACCCTGCGATGGTACCAGGAGCTCTTCTCCTTCAAGGGACGCGACATCTGGCGGGCCCTCACCAATACCCTCATCGTCGCGACTATCTCCACCGCCATCTCCACCTTCCTGGGGACCTGCGCGGCCTTCGCGCTCCATAAGTACAAGAGCCGGCTGCAGGACTTCCACTACTGCCTCATCTACACGCCGCTGGTGGTCCCCGAGATCCTCATCGGCATCAGCCTGCTGATCTTCTTCATTGCGGTGAAGGTGCAGCTGGGGCTGGGGACCATCGTGCTGGCCCACGTGACCTTCTGCACCAGCTACGTGGCCATGGCGGTCCTCTCCCGCCTCCAGGACTTCGACATGACCATCCTGGAGGCCGCCCGAGACCTGGGCGCCAACCGGTGGCAGTCCACCTGGAAGGTCCTGGTGCCCATCATCCTTCCCGGCATCTTCGCCGGCGGACTGCTCGCATTCACCCTCTCCATTGACGACTTCGTCATCACCTTCTTCGTCAATGGCCCCGGCACCACCACCTTGCCGATCCAGATCCAGGGAATGATCAAGCGGGGATCCATGACCATGATCAATGCGCTCTCCACACTCCTGCTGGCCATTACCTTCCTGGTCATCCTGGGATGCCAGATGATCCTCAAGCGTAGCCAGAGGAACGCGGGGTAGGCAGGAGCCGGCGGGCGCAGACGGCATTTCTTCATTTTCGAGACAAGAGACGGCGCACGGCTCTTCCCCCATGCGGGAGGGACGGTGCGTCGAGAACAGCCACGGAGGATATTCGAATATGTCCAAGAAAGACGACTACAATGACTTCCAGAAACGGGACACGCTTTCCCTCTTCGGAGACGAGACACGCAGCCGTTGTACGGTGGCGGAGGCGAAGGCCTTCGACAAGGCGCAGGCGGCCGGCCGCCGTCGGCTGATGCTCTGCATTGTGATTCCGCTGTTGGTGGTGGTGGCCATCGGGGGGTTCTTCGTGGTGCGTTCCCTGCGTGCGGCCGCGGAGGCGGCGCGTCTGGAGGAGGAGCGCCAGGAGGCGGAGGCCTCCAAGACCCAGGTGACGGTGATTGGGCTGGATTCCGCCCGCATGAAGATCGCCGTCCAGGGGCCGTCGGAGGAGGCGTTGCCTCCCCAGTATCTCTATGTGGCGCATACCGCGCAGTGGTGGAAGCCCAGCGAGGTGCAGTTGACGATCTCCCTCAATGCCACGCCCGGAAAGATGCTTCCCTTCGCGTGCACCATCAACGGCCAGGAGTCCCTGGAGTGCAAGGCGGAGGATGGCTCGGTCACCGCCGTGAGTCTGAAGGACCGCTCTTTGGACGCGGAGCTCCTGGCGAAGGCGGTCTCCCAGGCTTGGAATGCGCTGTATCCCGAGGCGCAGCATCCCCTGTCGGTCACCATTCCCCAGCCCAAGAAGGACAAGTTCCAGCTGGAGGAAGAGCGCAACCGCGAGAAATTCGAGAACATCCCCTCCCTTTCCGATCCCCGCATGGTGAATCCCACCAGAGGATAGCACGCACTCTTTTCTAGGAGAAACGGAAGATGTCCATCCATACCTATACCCATCAGCAGATTTCCCAGATCCTCGAGACCACCGCGCCCATGCTCATGCTGGATTTGGCGGAGCTCGACGACGACAGCGACGTGGCGCTGGGCCGCAAGGCGGTCTCCATGGGCGAGGCGGTCTTCCAGGGGCACTTCCCCGGACAGCCCATCCTCCCCGGAGTGCTGCAGGTCTCCGCCATGGTCCAGCTGGCGCGGCTTCTCTTCCAGGAGACCATCCCCGCCATGGGCGGCACGCAGATCGTGCTGCGGGAGGTCCGTCGCCTGAAGTTCCGCAAGCCGGTGATGCCCGGCGACATCATGCAGGTGCAGGCGCAGCTGCTGGAGCGCCGTGTGGACGGCGAGGCGGAGTTCCAGGTGAGCTGCTCCACCGCCGCGGGGCTCTCTTCCGCAGGAACCCTCCTGCTGGCGCGCGTGAACACCGCCGACTACGAGCACCCCCGCTGCATCAAGGAACGCCCGGCGAGCCCCTTCGCCGAGGCGCTGGCAAATGGCGTGGTGACCGACGTGGCCGGCCTCATGAAGATCCTCCCCCACCGCCCGCCCTTCCTGCTCCTGGACAAGGCCGTGGACATCGGCGAGGGCGACCGCGAGAAGATCTACGGCTGCAAGAACCTGAGCTCCTGCGACGCCATGGTCCTGGGCGCCCCCAAGGGCGTCTATCCCTTCCCCCTCATGCTCGAGGCCGCCGCACAGCTGGGATGCGCACACATCCTCTCGCAGCCCGGAAATGCCGGAAAGCTGGGGATCTTCCTGGGCATCGACTCCGCGCACTTCTACCAGCACGCCAAGGCCGGCGACCAGCTGGTGATCGCCGGACACTGCGATATTGGCGGACGCGCCGGCGTCGCCGCCGGCGAGATCTGGGTTGACGACCAGAAGATCGCCGACTGCGCCATGAAGTTCATTCTGATGGATTCCCTGAAGTGACCGACCCCGCCTCCGAAAAAATGGTCTCCAGGGCCGCCGAGGCGAACGCCGAGGCGCCTTCGCCTGAGGCGAACGCCGAGGCGCCTTCGCCTGCTGCTCCGCGACTCCAGGACATCCCGGAGTTCTGGGCGCTGTGGCTCGGCGTGGGGCTGGGGCTGATTTGCCTCTTCACGGTGCTCTTCTGCAGCGCCTTCAATCCCCATTTGGGGAAGGTGCTGCTGAAGGTGGTGACCTCCCATTTTGTGCTGGGCGCCCCCATGGGCGCTGTGGAGGGCGCCAAGCACGTGGAGTGCTTTAGCTTCCTGCAGAACGTGGTCTTCAACAGCGTCCTGACTGCCTGCATCATCTGCCTCTTCAATGCGGCCTTCGGTCTCTCCTGCCGGAAGGTCTTCCATCTGCCCTTCCTGCAGAGGCACTTCCATAGCCTCCAGAGCGACGCCAAGCGCCAGAAGAAGGCGTGGGCGCGCTTCGGAGTCCCCGGGATCTTCGTCTTCGTCTTCATCCCGATTCCCATGACGGGCCCCGTGGTGGGATCGCTCCTGGCGCGCTTCGTGGGGCTCCGTCTCTGGGGGAGCGTGGCCACCGTGGTCACCGCCTCCATCGCCTCGATCGCCGCGTGGGGATATGCCGCGGACCGCATTCAGCAGTATCTGGGGAGCCGGGTGCTACAGGTCTTCCTCTGGACGCTGATCCTCCTGACGCTCGGAATCGCCGCGCTGGCGAAGCTCCGCCACTTCGTGCTGTGGCTGCGCGGGCAGAAGGCGGAAGACACCCCGGAGCCCGAGGAGAATGCCTCTGCAGAATTCCCGGAGTTCTCGGAGGACGAGAAAATCGTGGGCTCTTCTTCCGAGAATGAGGAGGCGTCCCGGTGAATCGCAAGGACTGGTGCCGGACGCGTCGCGCTTTCCCGGGGGGGATTGTCGCGTTGCTGCTGGCGCTGTCGTTGATGCTATTATGGGGGTGTGGCGGCGGGGAGTCGTCCGCTGCGTCTGACGGGGCTTTCCAGGGGGAGGGCGGCCTCTCCCGGAAGGCGATGCAGTGCCGTTCTTCGGCAGACGGCATGGCGCTGCGCATCTCGCTCTATTGTCCCGAGGGCTACGACAACGCGCATTCCCGTCCGCTGATCCTGGTGCTCCCCGGCACGCCATTCCCCCAGACGCCGCCCATGGGACACGCGCTGGTGGCGCGATTGGAGTCTAGTCGACCCGCGGAATGCCCGCAGTGGCTCCTGCAGCAGGACTTCCGGGATGCGGAGGAATTCCTCCGGGAGAATCTTCCTGTGGAAGAGGAGCGGGTCTATGTGGCGGGACGCGGATACTCCGGACTGGCTTTCGCGTGCCGCGAGGCGCTTTCGCTGGCCGGCGCATTCCTGGTCTTCCAGGCGGAGGACGACTTCCCCCTGAAGGGGCTTCCTTTGCGCAATCTCCGGAACCTCTCCCTCTGGCTGGATCTCTCCCGCTGCCCGCAACCCCCGGCCGCCGCCCTGGAACTCAAGGAGCGCATGGAGGACGCCCCGGGCGACGCCAATGCGCGCTTCCGCTGCCCGACCGCGCTTTTGGGGCTCCCCCAGGAAGAGGAGGTCCTTCTTTCCGCCTTCGCGTGGCTTTCGTCCCAGAACTCCCTCCGGGATGACGTCGTCTGGGAATGCCCTCCCGGAGAGGCCTTCCCCGAGGCATGGATCCGCGGCGAGGCCCGCCAGAATCCCGCCTTCCCCGCCACCCTCCAGGCATCCCGGGAACTGGATTCCCGGGGGTGGGCCGCCATCCGCGTGGGCGTCGGAAATCTCCGCTCGTTCGCGCTCCAGACCGACGACGAGGCATTCCCGCAGGGACGACCCATCCGCCTGGAAATCCAAAACCAGACGCTCTTCCTCTCTTCCCACCGCGGATGGCTCCGCATCGCACGGGAGCCCTCTACGGGAAAATGGACCGCCGAATCCCGGAATCCCGAAGCACGCCTGGGAGAGACCGCGCCTCCCGGCGGACTCCGGAATCTCTTCCGTCGTCCCGTGGTGGTGGTGACGGGCACGCTCCGGGATGGACGCGAGGCGCTCTGGCATCATGCCGCGGAACGACTCTCCCAGGAATGGGAGAAGCGTACGGGGAAGGCGCTTTTGGTCCGCAAGGACACGCAGGTCTCTGCCTCCGATCTGGAAGGGCGGAATGTGCTTCTGCTGGGCTCCCCTGCAGAAAATCGCCTGACGGAGGAGCTGCTCTCCGATGATCCCTCCTTCCTGCGACGACTCTTCCAGGTGCTCCCACCTGAGGAACGCACGAATGAATTGCTCTGCGCACTCACGCTCTCGCCCGCCGATAAGTTCGGTCCCGGGACCCTCGCCCTGGTCGCCGTCGCAAACGACAGCGACCAGGCCGTCAATGCCGCAGTGGAGAATATCCTGAAGGACGCCCCCGGAGACTATCTCCTCACTACCCCCACTCTCCAAAAACACGGCTTCTACCACGACTGGATGCTGCCGTAGCGCGGGCG
>CAVDSU010000029.1:0-19212 GCA_963611685.1 bacterium | reverse complement strand
GTTAGGCGGCAGTGGCTAGTGGATAGTTTATGCGGTGCCTGCGGCGCTCTTCCGCTGCTCTTGCCGCGGTGCCGATGCCGCTTTTCCCTAATGGGGGGTGCGGGGGGCTTGCCCCCAGTCCTTTGGATAATCCCCCCACTACTGCACTTAGTGGTTAGGCGGCAGTGGCTAGTGGATAGTTTATGCGGTGCCTGCGGCGCTCTTCCGCTGCTCTTGCCGCGGTGCCGATGCCGCTTTCCCAGAAAAAAAGGGCCCCTTCGGCGATGTGCCAAAGGGGCCCTTTTTTGCGTTTTCGATGACGGCTTACATCATCTTACCGACCTGCTGGATGAAGTCCATGCGCTTTGCAGCGTCTTGCTCTGCCTGCTGGAAGAGTTCGGCGGCGTGTGCGGGGTTGGCCTTCTGGAGCAGCTTGTAGCGTCCTTCGGACATCAGGAATTCCTGGAACTGTCCGTTGGCGGCGGCCTTCACGTCCCAGCTGAAGCGCTTATCGGCCTCGGCGGCGGGATTGAAGCGGTAGACGGGGTAGTATCCGGCCTCGACGGCGCGCTTCTGCTCGGTCTGGGTCTTGCTCATATCGATGGTATGGGCGATGCAGGGCGCGTAGGCGAAGATGATGGACGGTCCGTTGTACGCCTCGGCCTCCTGGAAGGCCTTGAGGGTCTGGGCGCGGTCGTAGCCCAGGGCGACGCTGGCGACGTACACGTAGCCGTAGCTCATGCACATGAAGCCCATGTTCTTCTTGTAGGTGCGCTTGCCGCCGGCAGCGAACTTTGCCACAGCCGCGGTAGGAGTGGACTTGGAGGCCTGTCCGCCGGTGTTGGAGTACACCTCGGTGTCCAGGACCAGGATGTTCACGTTGCGGTTCATGGCGACCACGTGGTCGATGCCACCGTAGCCGATGTCGTTGGCCCAGCCGTCACCACCGATGATCCAGACGGACTTGTCGGTGAAGTAGTCGGCCAGCTCGTTGACCTTCGCCAGATCGGGGCAGTCGCACTGTGCGGCGTACTTGGCGATCACGGCCTTTGCGGCGCTCTGGGCGACGGCGGCCTCGGGGGTCTTGGAGTCGTCCCAGAACTTGAGGGCGCCGGCGATGGCGTCCTTCAGGTCGGCGGGGGCCTTCTCGCTGTTCATCACCTTGTCGCAGTAGGCCTTGAGGGTCTCGCGGTTGGAATCCACGGCCAGGCGCATACCGAAACCGAACTCGGCGTTGTCCTCGAAGAGGGAGTTCGCCCAAGCGGGTCCGCGGCCGTTCTTTGCCTTGGTGTAGGGGATGGTGGGGAAGGTGCCGGAGTAGATGGAGGAGCATCCGGTGGCGTTGGCCACGATCATGTTCTCGCCGAAGAGCTGGCTGGCCAGCTTGACGTAGGGGGTCTCGCCGCAGCCGGCGCAGGCGCCGGAGAACTCGAAGAGGGGCTTGCGCAGCATGGCGCCCTTGAGGGTGTTCACGCTGTTCTTGCCCAGCAGGTTGTCCTCGGTGGACTCGAAGAACTTCTCGTTGGCATTCTCGCCGGCGGCGCGCTCGGCGGCCAGGCTGGACCAGCTCAACGCGTTGTTCTCGGGCTTGCCATCCTTGGCGGCCTTCATGTTCACGGGGCACTGGTCGAGGCAGACGCCGCAAGCCATGCAGTCTTCCACGTAGACCTGGACCTTGAAGCGCAGGCCGTCGGCCTTGGGCATCGCCTCCTTGGTCTGGAAGGTGGCGGGGGCGTCAGCGAGTGCCTCGGGCTTGAAGAGCTTGGTGCGGATGGCGGCGTGGGGGCAGCTGGAGGCGCAGATGCCGCACTGGATGCACTTGTCCATGTTCCATTTCGGCACGCGAGGAGCGAAGCCGCGCTTCTCCAGGGCGGCGGTGCCGGTGGGCAGGGTGCCGTCGAGGCTCATGGCGGAGACGGGGATGGCGTCGCCGTTGTTGCGCATGGAGGGCTCCACGATCTTGCGGGCGAAGTCGTCGGCGTCATCGGGGATGAGCTTCTGGTGTTCCACGCAGGGCACGCCATCCAGGGAGGAAGGCACCTTCACCTGCACGCAGGCGTCGGCGGCGGCGTCCACCAGCTCGTTGTTCATGTCGATGACCGCCTGGCCCTTCTTGGCGAAGGTCTTGGCGTTGAGGGCCTTCATCTCCTTGGCGGCGTCCTCGAAGGGAACGATGCCGGAGATCTTGAAGTAGGCCACCATCATGACGGTGTTGGCGCCCTTGCCGCGGAGGCCGGGCTTGGTCTTCACGATGGCGTCGGCGTTCACGTTGTAGAACTTGATGTCGTTCTTGACGATGTACTCCTGCATGTCGCGGGTCAGCTTGCCGAAGACCTCCTCGTTGGAGTAGGGGCTGTTCAGCAGGAAGGCGCCGCCCTTCTTCAGGCCCTTGAGCAGGTCATAGCGGCCGATGTAGGCGGGGCAGGAGCAGCTCACCAGGTCGGGGCTGGTGATGAGGTAGGTGGACTTGATGTGGCTGTCGGAGAAGCGCAGGTGGCTGCAGGTCAGACCGAAGGACTTCTTGGAGTCGTAGGCGAAGTATGCCTGCGCGTCCTTGTTGGTCAGGTGTCCGATGACCTTGATGGTGGTCTTGTTGGCGCCCACGGTGCCGTCGCCGCCCAGTCCGTAGAACATGCACGCGGTGGTGCCGGCGGGCTCGGTGGTGATGTGCTCCTCGATCTTGAGGCTGGTGTGGGTCACGTCATCGTCGATGCCGACGGTGAAGCCATGGAAGCCGTTGTTCTCGAGGTGCTTGTAGACCGCGAGGATCATGGAGGGTGTGAAGTCCTTGCTGGAGAGGCCGTAGCGTCCGCCGATCACGGTGATGGCGGGGTCGTTGATGGCGACCTTCACGTCCATGTAGAGGGGCTCGCCGATGGCGCCGGGCTCCTTGGTGCGGTCGAGCACAGCGATGCGCTTGACGGTCTTGGGCAGGGCGGCCAGGAACTTGTCGGCGTAGAAGGGGCGATAGAGGCGGACCTTCACCAGGCCGTACTTGGTGCCGCGGGTGCTGTTGAGGTAGTTGATGGTCTCCTCAATGGCCTCGCAGGAGGAGCCCATGGCCACGATCACATCGGTGGCGTCGGCGGCGCCGACGTAGTCGAAGAGGTGGTAGGCGCGGCCGGTGACCTTCGCCACGGCGTCCATCTTGGCCTGGACGATGTCGCCCACCGCCATGTAGTACTTGTTGACGGTCTCGCGGCCCTGGAAGTAGACGTCGCCATTCTGGGCGCCCACCTTGGTGACGGGGGCCTCGGGGCGCAGGCCGCGGGCGCGGAATTCGGCGATGGCCTTGCGGTCCACCAGCTTGGCGATCTCCTCGTAGGGGATCTCCTCGAACTTGTGGACCTCGTGGCTAGTGCGGAAGCCGTCGAAGAACTGGAGGAAGGGCACCTTCGCGGGATAGGTGGAGAGGTGCGCGACCAGCGCCATGTCCATCTCTTCCTGGACGGAGTTGGCGGCCAGCATGGCGAAGCCGGTGTTGCGGCAGGCCATGACGTCGGAGTGGTCGCCGAAGATGGCGAGGGACTGGCAGGCCAGGGAGCGTGCGGTCACATGGAAGACGGTGGGCAGCATTTCGCCCGCGATCTTGTACATGTTGGGGATCATCAGGAGCAGTCCCTGAGACGCGGTGTAGGTGGTGGTCAGGGATCCGGCGGCCAGCATGCCGTGGACGGCGCCCGCGGCGCCGGCCTCGGACTGCATTTCGACCACGGAGACCTGCTTGCCCCAGATATTCCGCTTGTCTTCGGCGGCCCACTGGTCAACCCACTCGCCCATGGTGGAGGAGGGAGTGATGGGATAGATGGCGGCGGTTTCGCTGAGAGCATACGCCACGTATGCGGCTGCGTAGTTGCCGTCCTGGGTGTTGATTTGACCCGACATTTGTTTTCTCCTGTGTGTTATGTTGCTTTGTCCTGGCCGGAAAAAAGAGACCATCGACAATGTTTTTCGCCCCGAAAACACCGAAAGGGCGCCGACGCCAAAGACGCCGACGCACTCTCGCTGCCTACGGGGAAAAGGATCGCGACAAGGGATTCCCTTCCGTAAACGCGGGAATATATGCCCTCATTCCCGGTCTGCGTCGCATGCGCTACGCACTTTCGAAAAAGGCGGCGGGAGCGCGCCGTGCGGCGTAGCGGAAGCGCGCCATCAGGCACCTTGTGGGCTAGTCCACCAGCCCCGAATTGCCAGGTGCCAGTGGGGATGCGAAGGCGGCAGTCCCCCGTCCTTTGGGGATTCAGCCGGGGAAGGATTGTTCCGGCGGAAGGCTTCGGTGCCCTGTCGCGGGGCACCATCCACCCCGGGGCTACTTGCTTGTTGTAGCCGCGCTCAGTGGCACGCACTGTTTGGTGACGCAGAGCAATCGGTTTGCGTTGGTGAGGATTGTTTCGAGCTGTGTAGAAGAGAGCTTCAGTCGCTTTTGGAGAAGGACTCGTTCGTCTGCGCAGTCGAAGAGCGGGTAGTCGGAGCCGAAGAGGAAGTTCTCGATAGGGAAGCCATGGAAGATCTGTTCCAGGAGCTCCTGGGGGATTGCGAAGAGGGAGCTAGAGGTATCCATGAGGATATCGAGTCCCTTGAGGGCCTCGACCACGTAGGGCCAGTGCCAGACGCCCCCGAAGTGTGCGGCGATGAGCTCCAGCTTGGGGAATTTCCGCTTGATGGCGGCCACCTTGAAGGGGCAGGAGGGATTTTCGGCAGGCGGGAGCTTGTCTCCCACGTGGACCAGTACCGTGAAGCGTCCTTCCACGGCGCCGAAGAAGGCGTCCAGGCGCGGGTCATCCAGCCGGAAGCCCTGGAAATCGGGATGGAGCTTGATGCCGTGGATTCCGCGATCCCAGAGGAATGCGAGCACGTCGTCCATCTTCGGATAGTCGGGATGAATGGTCCCGAAGGGGATGGCGCCGGGGGTGCCCACGAGGGAGGCGGCGTAGTTGTTGGCGGGCTCCACCTGTTCGGGCTTGGTGGCTGCGGAGAGGACGCTGGAGTATTCCAGTCCGGCCTTCTGCATCCGGGGGACCATGTCCTCCCAGAATCCGCCGCCGATGGCGGGGATTCCATAGTGTTCCTGGAGCTGCGCCACCGCCTTCGCCGCGATTTTCGGATGGAAGGCGTGTGCGTGGATATCGATTCTAGGGAGAGAGGACATTCTCCGGGGTTCCTTGAGCTTGCCTTGAGGGAGGGAGGGAGAAAAACAGTGTGGGGCGGCCTAGCGGGGAGTGGGGGATTCGTCGCAGAAGGAGGGGTTGTTGTTTCCTCCGCGTGTCGTCCCCCTGCCCCGCCGGAACCGCCCCGGGGGCGGAGTCCCGCGCGCAGGCCGTCCTAGGGGTGGGACGCGCCGTGCGGGGACTCCTTCTGGCGTTCGATGGCTATACGTGGGAGTTCTTGGCTGCCCACTGCGCCACGTAGTCCAGGAGCTGTTCGTTGACGGGAATCAGCTTGGGGCGCTTGGCGAAGGCATTCGCCAGGGCATTCCGGAAGGCCTGCTGCGGGAGGCGGGTCACGCCCAGCGCGGCCAAGAGCCCGAACATCACGGTATTGGCGCCCTTGGGATTGCCGCCTTCGTCAGCCAGCTGCTGCGCCGGCACGCCGATGCCCTTCACGCCGGCGGGCATCTCCACCTCGCCCATGACGGCGTCGTAGATGATGACGCCACCGGGCTTCACGTCGTGCTTGAACTTCTCCAGGGAGGGCCGGTTCATGGCGACGAGCACATCGGGGTTGTAGATCACGGGGGAGCCGATGTCGTGGGTAGCCAGGGTGACGGAGCAATTGGAGGTGCCGCCGCGCTGTTCGGGGCCGTAGGAGGGATACCAGGAGACGGTGCGTCCCACGGAGAGTCCCGCCTGCGCGATCATGGTTCCCAGGGAGAGGACGCCCTGTCCGCCGAAGCCGGCGATCTTGACCTGCACGTCGGGCAGCGGCTCCTGCGCGGGATGCTCCTCATTGCCGGCGCCGAAGAGCTTGTCCAGGGTCTCCTTGGAGAAGTCGGAGACGGCGCGCTGCACCACGGGGGCCTCGGTGTTGTCGCGGAAGTTCCCCAGCGGGAACTCCTGGGTCATCACATTGTTGATCCACTCGTTGGTGTCGTTGGGGGAGAGCTTCAGGTTGGTGGGGCAAGCGGAGAGGACCTCCACGAAGGTGTATCCCCTGCCCTCCTTCTGAATCTGCAGCGCCTTGCGGATGGCGGTGCGCGCCTTCCGGATGTGCGCGGGATCGGTGAGGGCCACGCGCTCCACAAAGACGGGCGCCTTCAGGTTGCTGATGAGCTCGCACATGTGGATGGGGTATCCCTGGGTCATGGGATCGCGGCCGTTGGGGCAGGTGACGGTCTTTTCGCCCACCAGGGTGGTGGGCGCCATCTGTCCGCCGGTCATGCCGTAGACGGTGTTGTTCACGAAGAAGACCGCCAGCTTTTCGCCGCGGTTGGCGGCCTGGAGGGTCTCGTTGAGGCCAATGGAGGCCAGGTCGCCATCGCCCTGGTAGGAGATGACCACCTTGTCGGTGGCGCGGGAGACGCCGGTCGCCACGGCGGGGGCCCGTCCGTGGGCGACCTGGATGTTTCCGCAGTCGAAGTAGTAGTATGCGAAGACGGCGCAGCCCACGGGGCTGATCATGACCGCCTGGTCCTGCATGCCGAGGTCATGGAGGGCCTCGCCGATGAGCTTGGTGAGCACGCCGTGGCCGCAGCCGGGGCAGTAGTGAGTCGCGGTCTGGGCGGCGCCTCCCTTGCGGGGGAAGGACTTGTAGAGTCCCGTGGAGGAAATGATTTTCTCAGACATCCTGATGTTCTCCTGTCCTTCTTATAGCACGGAAAGAATCTGGTTGAGGTCGAGCAGGTTTCCGCCGAGGCGGCTAACCAGGTCCACGGGCACGGCGCAATCCACCGCCAGGCGGATGTCGTCGCGCATCTGGCCATTGCTCATCTCCACGGAGACGAAGCGCTTGGCGCCGTTGGCGACCAGCTCCTTGAGGCGTTTTTCGGGGAAGGGGAAGAGGGTCTTGGGACGCAGGAGTCCCACCTTCTTGCCGGCCTGACGGGCGGAATCCACGGCGCTGCGGGCGATGCGGCTGCTGATGCCGTAGGCGACCAGGACGGTCTCCGCGTCGTCGGTCTGGTAGTCCTCCCAGCGCGCCTCGCTCTCGCGGATCTTCGCGTATTTCTCCTGGAGGAAGTCATTGAACTTTCCCAGCTGGTCGAAATCGAGGAAGATGCTGGTGACCAGGTTCTGGCGGGTCTCGGCGGTGCCGGCGACGGCCCAGGAGGCGTCCACCTTGGGCTCGATGGCCTTTTCGGGGAGCTTGAGGCTCTCCATCATCTGTCCGAGGGTGCCGTCTGCCAAGACGAAGACGGGGGTGCGCCACTTGAAGGCCAGCTCGAAGGCCTTCATGGTGAAATCGCACATCTCCTGGACGCTGTTGGGCGCCAGCACGATGCAGCGGTAGTTTCCGTGTCCGCCGCCCTTGACCACCTGGTTGTAGTCGCCCTGCTCGGGGCCGATGTTGCCCAGTCCGGGGCCGGCGCGCATGACGTCGACCAGCACCACGGGGAGCTGTGCGCCGGCGCAGTAGCTGATGCCCTCGCTCATGAGGGAGATTCCGGGGCCGCTGGAGGCGGTGAAGACGCGGTGTCCGGTGGAGGCGGCTCCGTAGCACATGTTGATGGAGGCCTCCTCGGATTCGGCCTGGAGGAACTTTCGTCCCACCATGGGGAAGTATTTGGACGCCTCCTGGAGCACCTCGCTGGCGGGGGTGATGGGGTATCCGAAGTAGCAGTCCGCGCCGGCGTAGAGTGCGCCGATGACGACGGCGGTATTGCCTTTGACCAGTTTGCTAGCCATGCTTTTCTCCTGTTCGCTCCTGTCTGGAGGGTTAGTCCCGCTGGGGGATGTGGATCTCGATGGCGTTGGGCTCGGGGCAGCTGTAGAAGCAGGACGCGCAGCCTACGCATCCCTCGCCCGTGTACTCGGCGGAATAATACCCGCGCTCATTGAGGGCCTTGCCGATGCGGAGGCACTGCTTGGGGCAGGCGACCACGCACCGGGAGCAGGACTTGCACTCCAGGGGGTTGATGAGCGGGTATGGCTTGTTCTTTTCAATTTCCATGGCGGATTGTTCCGGTGTGTTGGTGTTGGGAAAGAGGAAAAGAGTCGGGAACAAAAAGGGAAAACGGTCACGCCCCGGGGCCTTCGACTCCGGGGCGTCCAGGGGCTACTTCAGGAAGAAGCCGCGCAATTCGGAGCGGCTCTTCGCGTTGCAGAGCTCGTCCAGGCTCTTGAGGCTGCAGAGGCGTGAGGCCTGGTGGGCGATATACTGCATGTATGGGCTGTCGTGGTCCTTGGGAGCCAGCGTCAGCATGACGAGCCGGATGGGCTTGTCGCCCTCCTGGATGCCGTGTCCATCCTTGAAGATGGCGACCACGGAGATCATCTGCTGGACATGGGCGGTCTTGGCGTGGGGCATGGCGATGCCGCCATCCAGGATGGTGGAGGCCAGGGCCTCGCGGCTGCGCACATCCTGGACGCAGGCGTCGAAGTCATCCACGTATCCGCAGCGGTAGAGGTGCCGGACGACCTCATCCACGGCGGATTCGTAGGAATCGGCCTGCAGGTCGGTGACCGCGCAGTTTTCGGGGATGACCTGTTCCAGGGGCAGGTAGTCGGTGCCGGTGTAGGGGACGATGTTGTCGTAGACCGCGGCGTCCTTGGCGACGGTGTCGGAGGGCGAGAGCCGCCGCATCTCCTCCACGTTCTGGTAGAGCTCGTAGGTGGTCTCGTTGTAGATGTTCTTGATGGTGGGCACGTCGGCCTTGGCGCACTCGAAGGCGATGACGTTTCCGGAGACGGTCATCACGAAGGAGGTGGCCTCCTTCCGGAAGTTCACCACGCTGTAGTCCTTGGCGAAGTCGCTGTGGCGGAAGCCCTCCTGGCGGAGGTTGGTGATGAGCTGCCGCACCAGGAAGTCCAGGACCACCTGGGAGGTCACGGGGAATTCCATGTGGACGGAGAGGGCGTCGGCCTTCTGGTGGCGCACGCCACGTCCGGGCATGGCGAGAGTGACCATCAACAGCGGCGGCGCCACGAGGGTGGTGAGCAGCGTCATGATGATGGCGACGCCGAAGAGCTGGGTGTCCACGATGGGCACGCTCTGTCCATTGACGGTCATCATGGTGGTGGCGCCGATGCCGGCGATGATGAGGGCCACCTCGCCACGGGGAATCATTCCGCAGCCAATGCGCAGGGCGCCGCGCCAATTGAAGTTGACGAAGAGGGCGGGGACCATGCAGCCGATGATCTTGCCCAGCACGGCCAGGAAGGAGAAGAGCAGCCCGAAGCGCAGGACATGCCAGTCGGTGAAGACGCGCACATCCACCATCATTCCCATGACCACGAAGAAGATGGGCACCAGGAAGCCGTAGATGCTGTCCAGCTTGAGCTGGATGGCGAAGGAGAGATCGCTGCGGGAGAGGCTCAATCCGGCGGTATAGGCGCCGATGATCATGGCCAGGCCGCACTTCTCCATGATGCCGGAGAGCAGCAGCGCGGCGCCCAGCGCCAGCACGGCGTAGGTGACCTTGGAGTGGAAGCGCTTGAGGAAGCGCGCGAACCAGTGGGAGCAGGCGAGGCCCACGGCAGTGAAGAAAATCCAGATGCCGATGGACTTTCCGGCCACCAGGCCGATCTTTCCCCAGGAGACGCCGGAGGCGTCGCCGTCACCGCCGCCGACCAGTCCCATGACCACCGCCAGGCAGACGATGCCCAGCACGTCGTCAATCACCGCTGCGGCCAAAATGGTGGTGCCCTCGGGGCTGTCAATGGCCTTGCGCTCGGAGAGGATTCGGGCGGAGATGCCGACGCTGGTGGCGGTGGAGAGGATTCCCAGGAAGAGCGCGCGGGGATCCATCAGTCCGCAGTGGTAGACAAGATGCCCCAGCACGTCGCCCAGCAGGAAGGAGGCGATCACGCCGCCCAGTCCCACCAGGGTGCCCGCCAGGGAGTAGCGGAAGAAGGTCCGGAAGTCCGTCTCAAGGCCCGACTGGAACAGCAGGACAATGGAGCCGATGGTGGCCAGGGCATAGAGATTCATGGACACCGGAATCCCCGCACTGCCCGCAGACAACGGGAAAAGACCCTGCGGGAACAAAAACGGAATCGCTACCCCACCCAACAGATACGGTCCCAGCAAAATGCCCGTCGCCAGCTCGCCTAGAACAGAGGGAATCTTCACCCGAGCCGCTAGCCGCCCCACAACCTGAGAGGCAAATAACAAAATACCCAGCTGCAAAACCAAAACCGCAAGCTGCTGCGTGACTGTCTGTTCTTCCATGTAATTCCGAAGGCTCCTTTCTCAAAAAAGAAAAAATTGAGAGTTAGGTCT
The DNA here is from genome assembly GCA_963611685.1 of bacterium. Taxonomy (GTDB): domain Bacteria; phylum Verrucomicrobiota; class Lentisphaeria; order Oligosphaerales; family Oligosphaeraceae; genus UBA1724. The sequence continues at coordinate 8,856 of CAVDSU010000029.1, read as the reverse complement.
GAAGGCAAGCGCATAATATAACCCAAGAAAGACCCACAGGGGATGAAATTGTCTAGTTTTGTCATATTTGCAAGCCCGCCCCCGCCTATGCCCTTCCGCCGATACGGCGAAGTCGATGCTACTTTCGAAAGCGCGGTTAGCCCCAGGATGTCTCTTCCCCAGGCGAAAGCCAACCAAAGGACGGAGGGGCTGACGCCCCCCGTGCCCCCCTGAATTAGTGGCTAGGCGCCAGTGGACCGTGGCTAGTCTGCCAATTTAAGATTGGGGCAGCCCACTAGGGAGGGCTGGCTCTAGGGGATATATTACGGGCTTGCGCCGGCTTTTTGGCGGCAAGAGAGCGAACTAAGAGTCTTGCCTGTGCCTGCCTCTTCTGTGCCCTCTTCCGCCCATTTGTGGCCGCTTTCCCTTTCTTTTACACGAAAATCACCTATTTGGATTCCCAATCATGAAAACTTCTTTGAAATGGCTTCGCGACTACACCGCGATTCCCTGGTCTGCCAAGGAGTTGGCGGATCGTCTGACGACGGTTGGCCTGGAGCCGGAGAGCATTGAGGAGACGGGCAGTGTGCCCCAGGGCGTGGTGGTTGCGCGGATTTTGTCTCGTGTGCCCCATCCCAATTCCGACCACATGAGTGTCTGCATGGTGGAATACGGTGCTGCGGAGCCCATCCAGATTGTGTGCGGCGCCCCGAACTGCGATGCGGGCAACGTGGTCCCTCTGGCAACGATTGGCACGGATTTCGGCGGTGGCTTCGTGATCAAGAAGAGCAAGCTCCGCGGCGTGGAGTCCTGCGGCATGATGTGTTCTGCCCGCGAGCTGGGGCTCTCCGAGGAGCACGACGGCCTGCTGATCCTGCCCGCCGACACCCCGCTGGGCACCCCCGTGCGGGATCTGTATAGCGGCGACACGGTGATTGACTGGGAGGTGACCCCGAATCGCCCCGACTGGCTCAGCCACATCGGCATTGCGCGCGAGATCTGCGCCTTGTCGGGCGAGAAGCTGGTGCTTCCCGAGAATCCGGTGGTCTCCCGCAAGGCCGACGAGTCCCCCGCGAAGATCTCCATTGAGGCGCCGGAGTTCTGCTCCCGCTACATCGGCCGCGTCTTCGAGAACGTGAAGATCGGCCCCTCCCCCGCCTGGATGAAAGAGCGCCTGGAGGCCGTGGGGCTGCGCTCCATCAACAACGTGGTGGACATCACCAACTACATCATGCTGGAATACGGCCAGCCCCTCCACGCCTTCGACCTGGACACCCTGGCTGGCCATCAGATCCGGGTGCGCCGCGCCGCTGACGGCGAGACCATCACCACCCTGGACGGCACCAAGCTGACCCTGACCAAGGAGAACCTCCTCATTGCCGACGCCGAGAAGGGCGTGGCGCTGGCGGGCATCATGGGTGGCGAGAACTCCATGATCACCGACAAGACCACCACCGTCCTCCTCGAATCCGCCGCCTTCGACCGCACCAATATCCGCCTCTCCTCCCGCGCCCTGAACAAGGCCACCGACGCCAGCTACACCTACGAGCGCGGCGTGGCGCCCGAGACCAGCGCCCTGGCCAGCGAACGCGCGGCGAGCCTCCTGTGCCAGCTGGCCGGCGCCACCCAGGTGGGCGAGACCATCGACTGCTATCCCCGCCCCTGGCAGCCCGAGACCATCACCGCCAGCGCCAAGCGCATCGAGGAGCTCATCGGAATCCCCCTGGACGCCGAAAAGGTCTCCGCCCTTCTGGCACGCCGCGGCATTGAGACCGTGAAGCTCGAGGGCGACCAGGTGACCGTCAAGACTCCCTGGTGGCGCTTCGACCTGCATGCCGCCGTGGACCTCTCCGAAGAGGTCGCGCAGCTCACGGGACTGGACGCCATTCCCGAGGCGACGCCCGTCTCCGCCCTGGGCGGCAGCGCCAAGGACGACTGCTACCTGCTGCAGGAGAAGGTCCGCCATCTCCTCATGGCGCTGGGCCTGGACGAGGTCATGAACTACACCCTCTGGTCCCAGAGCCAGTGCCTGGCCGGCACCAACCTGGAGCCCCAGGACCTCCTGCAGGTCTCCAACCCCATCTCCTCCGATACCGCATTCCTGCGCCCCACCCTGCTGCCCGGACTGCTCCAGGTGGTCTCCCACAATGTCTCCCGCAACCAGCACGACCTGCGACTCTTCGAGATGGGCCGCGTCTTCCAGTGGAAGGACGGCAAGCCCGTGGAGAGCCTGCATGCCGGCATTGCGCTGACGGGCCGCCTGCATCCCGAGCGTTTCGGCAAGGAGAAGGCGGTGACGGCGGACTTCTACGACATGAAGGGCCTTGTAGAGGGCTTCCTGGAGGCCTTCGAGCTGGGCGGCTTCACCCGCTGCGAGGCGGCGGAGCATCCCGCCTTCAAGAAGGGCGCCTGCGCGCGCTTCGTTGCCAAGAACAAGAAGGACCTGGTCTACCTGGGCGTGGCCAATGCCTCCCTGACCAAGGGCATGCGCCTGCGCAGCCCGCTGCTGCTGGCCCTCATTGACGTGGAGGCCGTGGACGCCGCGCCCCATCCCTCCAAGAAATACCAGGAGCTCCCACACTTCCCCGGCGTGGAGCGCGACATCTCCTTCGTGGCCCCCACTTCCCTCACCAGCCAGCAGGTCCTGGACGCCATCAAGTCGCTGAAGATCGACAAGGTGACCCAGGTCTCCGTCTTCGATCTCTTCGAGGACGCCAAGGTGCTGGGCGAAGGCAAGCGTTCCATGGCCTACACCATCACCTACCAGGATCCCGCCAAGACCCTCACCGACGACGAGGTGAACCAGCTTCAGGAGAAGCTGCGTCAGGGCCTGGTGAAGAAGCTGGGCGTGGAGCTGCGATAGCCCCATGGGCGTGCTGACCATCATTGCCACCCCCATCGGGAATCTGGGGGACTGCTCTCCCAGAGCCCGCGAGGCCCTCTCCGCCCAGGAAATCCTCTGCTGCGAGGACACCCGCCATACCGGAAACCTGGTGAGCCTGCTGGGCATCCCCCGCCCGGCGCTCTACATGGCCAACCATGAGCACAACGAGCGCGAGATGGCCTCCCGCATCGTCTCGTGGCTCAACGACGGCAAGCGCGTGGGTCTCTGCAGCGACGCCGGCTATCCGCTGGTCAGCGATCCGGGATACCCGGCGGTGGCAGCCGCCATTGCCGCGGGGCACGAGATCCGCGTGATTCCCGGCGCCAGCGCGGTGCCCGTGGCGCTCATCTCCTCCGGTCTGCCGCCCTCCAGCTATGTCTTCAAGGGCTTTCCGCCCCGCAAGCCGGGTCACCGCAGGAGCTTCCTTCTGGAAGACGCCGCCAGCCGGCACACGCTGGTCTTCTACGAATCGCCCTACCGCGTGGGGAAATTCCTGTCGGAGGCCCTGGAGGTCCTGGGGGACCGCCAGGCCGCGGTCTGCCTGGAGCTCACCAAGCAATTCGAACGCGTGAAGCGCGGATCCCTCTCCCAGTTGGCGGAGCTCTTCGCCAAGACTCCCCCGAAGGGCGAGGCCGTCATCGTGGTACGGGGAAACACCGGCGAGGCACTCCCCACGGAAGACAGCGCTGGCGACTCCAAGGACAACGACGACGCAACAGACGCCGAGGACTAACCGGGAGCACTCTTTTTTCCTATGCCACAGGTATTGCTGATTGACGCCTATTCCCAGATCTTCCGGCTCTTCTACGCCATCCGGGGACTCTCCAACGCCAAGGGCGAGCCCACCAATGCCCTCTTCGGCATGGCGCGGCTCTTCCTGCAGCTGGAAGACGAATTCCCCTGCGAATATGGCGCAATGGTCTTCGACCACGGAAAGTGCGTCCGGCGCACCGCGCTGTTGCCTGCCTACAAGGCGCAGCGCCCCCCCATGCCCGAGGAATTGCGCGCACAGGTCCCCAAGATCCGACAGTGGGCGCAGGCCTTCGGCTGGAATGTCGTGGAGCGCGAGGGCTTCGAGGCCGACGACCTGCTGGCCGGCATTGCCGGCGAACGACACGGCGAGACCGTCCGGATTCTCACGGGCGACAAGGACCTCGGACAGCTGGTGAAGGACGGCGAGGTCCTGTTGCTGAAGCCCGGCAACGCCAAGACTCCCTGGGAGGAAATTGGGGAAGCGAAGATCCAGGAGAAGTTCGGCGTCACTCCCGGCCAGCTGAAGGACTACCTGGCGCTGGTGGGCGATACCGCCGACAACATCCCCGGCATCCCCGGATGCGGCCCCAAGACCGCCGCGCGGCTCCTGCAGCAATTCGGGTCTCTGGAGGAGCTCGTCGCACGCCTAGAGGAGCTCCCTGCCGGAAAGATGAAGGACACCCTGAAGGAACACCAGGAGCACCTGAAGCAGAACCAGGAGCTGGTTCGCCTGGACACCCCGCTGCCCGAGGGCTGGAAGGACATGTCCTCCATCCGCAAGAATCGTCCCGACTGGAACGCCATCACCGACCTCTGCCAACAGGAGGGTTTCAAGGCCATTCTGTCCGAAGTCCAGAAGCGGAAGGCGCCCCAGCAACTCATGCTCTTCTGACACTGGTTTATTAACCACCGAAGGGCACGGAAAAATATTTTTTTTTACCACGGAATAACACGGAAAATATTTTTAGCCACGGAATAACACGGAAAAATATTTTTTTACCACGGAATAACACGGAAATATTTTTTACCACTGAATAACACGGAAATATTTTTTACCACGGAATAACACGGAAATATTTTTTACCACGGAATAACACGGAAATATTTTTTTACCACGGAATAACACGGAAATATTTTTTTAGCCACGGAAGAGCACGGAGGGAGGGCGTGGATTCCGTGGATGGGGATTGTCTCTTCTAGTGTTTTTTCGAGAGGACGAAGAGTGCCTGTTCGGCCTTCAGGTTGTGTCCTTCTCCGTAGGGTTCCGCCTTTCCGTTGACCAGGCACCACATCTTGAGGATCTTGACCTTGTCTTCCTCCACCCAGTCCAGGAAGTCATTGAGGGTGCAGAGGTGGATATTTGGGGTGTTGTACCAGGTATGCGGGAGGGAGGAGGTGCGGGGCATTCTGCCGCCGAGGCTGAAGGCGAGCCGGACCCTCCAGTGGGCGAAATTCGGGATGGAGACCACCACCTTCTTGCCGATGCGAAGGAGTTCCCGGAGCACCTCGATGGGATGCTGGAGGGTCTGGAGGGTCTCTTCCAGAATCACGAAATCGTAGCTCTTGTCCTGGAAATTCCTCAGGCTCTTCTCCAGATCGCCGTGGTAGGTGGGGATGCCACGCTCGATGCAGCGCATCGCCATCTCCTGGTTCAACTCGATTCCCTGGACAGTGGCCTTTCGGGAATCGGAGAGCCGCACCAGCAAATCGCCCTCGCCACAGCCCACATCCAGGACCGTGGCGCGCTCGGGGACCACCTCCTCGATGAGGCGGTCCTGCCAACGGTAGGGCGGCGGCGCCTCCACGACTCCCCGAGCGCCATCCTGAATGGCCTCGCGGACCATGGCGCGGAGGGTATCGAAGTCACTGTCCTGGGCGCGGACCTCCAGCTTCTCCAGGAAACGGTCGAGCCCCGGCAACGGCGATGACGCGTCGTCCCGGGCGGGCGCCCCGCCCTTCGCGGACGCCTGCGATTTCTTCGTCGGCGCGGTGGAATTGTCGCTCTTCTTGTCTTTCATCTGGAAATGTCCTTGAATGGTTGACACGCTGCGCTGCCCGCCGTGCCGGAAACTCTCTTCGGGCTCAGGGGGCGATGAGCCGCACGAAGGTGACGCCTGCGCCGCCCTCCATGGGATTGCTCCCCAGGTAGAACTCCTGGACCATTGGCTGGCGCTTCAGAAATTGGTGGATGGCCTCCCGGAGTCGTCCGGTGCCGAAGCCGTGGACGATGCGGACCTCCCCCAGGTGTGCCAGGACGCAGTCGTTAAGATATTGCTCCAAGCGGCGGAGGGCGTCGTCCACGCGCATTCCCACCAGCATGAGTTCGTGGCTGGTCTGTCCCTGGAAGGCGGGTGCGCGGACCGTGACGGCGGGGGCCTTCTCCTCGGGGGACTGTTCCGGGAAGACCTCGGGGCACTTCATGTGGAACGGGAGACCATTGACCTCCACTTCCAGAGTGCCGTGCTTTTCATCCACCTGGAGAATGCGGCCATGTGCGGAGAGCTTCTCCACCCAAATGCGCCGACCGACAGTCCACTCCTTCTTGGGGAGTTGCCGCGCATCGGGCTTGGGGGCGGTCTGCTTCCGGGTGGTCTCCAGGCGCTCCTGCTGCTGGGAAAGCCACTGCCGCGCCTTCGCCGCCTGCTCGCCTGCCGCATCCCCCGCGGAATCGCCATTCCTGCGGGACGCCTCGCGGATTTGCCGCAGGAGATTCTCCACCTGCCGGCGCGTGTTGTCCAGGAGCGCCTGCGCCTCCTGGACGGCGTCATTGAGGCGTTTCTTGCGCGTGGTGCGCAATTCCGCGGATTGCTCCCGGTTCTTTGCCAGGAGCTCCTCGGCCTCCTTGCGCGTCTGCTGCGCGGCCGCACGCTCCTCCGACGCCTTCCGCTGCTCATTCTCCAAGCGCGACAGAAGCTTCTCCAAGCGGACCTCCTCGCCGGAGAGGAACCCCTCCGCCTTCTGGAGGACATTCTGGGGGATCCCCATGCGCTTGGCGATGGAGAGCGCGTGGCTGGCGCCGGGGCGCCCCAGCTCCAGGACGTATTCCGGCTTGAGGTCCTCCAGGTTGAAGCGGACTGCGCCATTGACCATGCCGGGGGTGGCATGGACGAAATTCTTCACGCTGCCCAGGTGCGTGGTCGCCAGCGTGAGGCTCTGGCGATGCGACAGCTCCTGCAGGACGGCGCAAGCGATGGCGCCGCCCTCGGCGGGATCGGTGCCGCTGCCCAGCTCGTCCAAGAGCACCAGGGATTCGCCGGGAGCGGCGGTCTCCCGGAGGATGTCGGCGATTTGCGCCAGATGCCCGGAGAAGGTCGAGAGATTCTCGTCCAGGGACTGTTCGTCTCCGATGTCGGCCAGCACGCGGCTGAAAACGGGGAAGAGGGATTCCGGCTCCACGGGAACGGGGAGTCCGGTCTGGGCGGCGAGGCAGAGGAGTCCCACGGTCTTTAGGGTGACCGTTTTTCCGCCGGTATTGGAGCCGGTGATCGCCAGGGTGCGCGTGCCGGAGGGCAGCTTCAAGTCCAGGGGAACCACCTTTCGCCCGGCGCCCTCACGGGCGAATTGCGCCTCTAGGAGGGGATGGCGCGCTTGCGAGAGGCGGAGGAATCCGCCGAAGGCGGGCAGAACGCAGGAGTATTTTCCGCCCCACCGCGCCACGGCGGCGGCGGCGTCCAGCTCCTCCAGGATCTCGTCGTCCCGGCGGAGGGCCGGCAATGCCTGTCGCACGCCGTCGGAGAGCGCCGCCAGGATGCGCCGGCACTCCTCGCGCTCCTCGGCAGAGAGCGTGGAGACCTGGTTACCCAGTCCCAGCGTGGCGGTGGGCTCCACGAAGAGCGTCTGGCCGGTGGAGGAGACATCGTGGACCAATCCGGGGACATTCGATTGGGATTCCCGGCGCACGGGGACCACATAGCGTCCATTTCGCTGGGTGACGAAGCGATCCCGCAAAACGCCATCCAGGGCGCTGTCGTGGATCATCTCCTCCAGGGCGCGCTGGAGATGCCGCTCGGCGGCGGCCTTGTTGCGTCGGAGTTCCCGGAGCCGTTCGCTGGCGCCGTCCAGAATAGAGCCATCGGCATCCAGAGAACGCTGAAGCGCCTGGCGGAGGCCGTCGCAGCACTCCAGGTCGCGGGTGGCGTTCTGGAGGAAGGAGAGCTCCTGGACGCGGGGCTCCCGGAGATATCCGTAGAGCTCCCAGACGACCAGAAGCAGGGAAAGGCACTGCCGCAATTCCAGGCCATCCAGGACGGCGTCCGACGGCTGGACATGGAGGAAGATCTGGGAGAGGTCCTCCTTCGCCAAAGAGGGCAGCCCGAAGGCACTCTCCTCCAACTTCAATAAATCCTCGTAAAGCCCCCGGGAGCCCCGGATCTTATCGAGGGAATGATAGGGACGAAGGGCGAGGACGCGGCGCAGTCCCCCCGGACTCTGCGCCTCGCGGCCGATCTCCTCCAGCAGCTGGGGATACCCCAGCACGCGGAGAGAATGTTCCTCGCCTCTCTTCATCCGACAAGCAGACTACCTCCAGGAACGGGGAGGACGGCTGCCATGGGCACCACCACGGAAGCCCTGCGCACCACGTCCAAAGCCACCATGGCCCCCACGCTCGCTCCGCTCGCCATCACGGCCAAACGGCTTGCGGTCGCGGTCACCGAAGGGCTTGCGGTCACGATCGCCATAGGGCTTGCGGTCACGGTCGAAGGGCTTGCGGTCACGGTCGCCATAGGGCTTGCGGTCGCGGTCACCGAAGGGCTTGCGGTCACGGTCAAAGGGCTTGCGGTCGCGGTCGAACGGCTTGCGGTCGCGGTCACCGAAGGGCCTGCGCTCAAAAGAGCGCTCCTCGCGGGGCTGCTGCCCTTCGCCATCCTCAGCATACCAGGGGCGGCGCTCCTCGGCCTCGAAGGGCTTGCGGTCACGGTCGAAGGGCTTGCGGCCACGGTCGAAGGGCTTGCGGTCACGATCGAAGGGCTTGCGGTCACCGAAGGGCTTGCGGTCGCGGTCGAAGGGCTTGCGGTCGCGGTCACCGAAGGGCTTGCGCTCAAAAGAGCGCTCCTCGCGGGGCTGCTGGCTTTCGCCATCCTCGGCATACCAGGGGCGGCGCTCCTCGGCCTCGAAGGGCTTGCGGTCACGGTCGAAGGGCTTGCGGCCAAAGGGCTTGCGGTCGCGGTCGAAGGGCTTGCGACCAAAGGGCTTGCGGTCGCGGTCGAAGGGCTTGCGGTCGCGGTCGAAGGGCTTGCGGT